>CAZUJM010000042.1:6218-30050 GCA_964620405.1 uncultured Pirellulaceae bacterium
TTTGGCGCGAGTCCTGGCATCGACGGCGGCCTGCGAGGGGTTGAGCGTTGATCGCATTCCGGCACACGGCGTGTGCCGGCTACGACTTGTGCTGGCTACGGCAGTTGTTGTCAACGCACGCGCGGGCTTCGCGTAGTCGGCACACTCCGTGTGCCGAACGGCGGTGGGCTTTTGGCGCGAGTCCTGGCATCGACGGCGGCCTGCGAGGGGTTGAGCGTTGATCGCGATCCGGCACACGGCGTGTGCCGGCTACGACTTGTGCCAGCGGCGGCAGCTAGCGGCGCTTTGAAATCGACGTTGCGGTGTCGGGAAGGCGACTCTAGAATCCCGCCGCCCCGGGGCTCTCGGAACGCGCCTCGGATTCAAGTCACTTGTCTCGTGCCCAGGTGGTTCGATGAGAAGCCGCATGCTCCGTGATCGAAAGCTGTCACTGGATGCCTTCCTGAGCTGGAGTACGCTTGCGATCGTACTGCTTGGCTCGGGGACCATAAGCGGCCAAGAGCCCATCAGCAAGCGGCCGGATGAAGTGCCTTGGGAGCAGCGTACCGCGCGCGGCAAGGCGAAGGCCCAGCCGACTCGAGAGGCTGCCGAGGAGGTGTCGGAGGACGAGGCGGAAGCGAGTGAGGAAGCCGCTGCGCGGGTGGCCAACCTGCCGCGACGCGAGGAGTCCGGAGTCCGATCGTCGGTCGATGCGGCCACGCAAGCCGATCCTGAAGCGACTCCCGAAGCCGCTGGCGTGCCTGACGTCGACGATTCCAAGTGGTGGCAGAAGGATCCCGAGAAGCAGATCGCGAATCCGGAAAGCGGCCTGCGTGGACGTGGCGTTTCGCCACGCGGTGAGATCATCCAGTCGTCGCAGATCATTGCGATGGTGGGCACCGAGCCGATCCTGGCCGGCGACCTCCTGGGCCGCATCAATGAGATGCTGGAGCCTCACGCCAAGAATGCCACCGAGGAACAGCTCGAGCAGCAGCGGTGGCTGCTGCTTGAGAAGCTGCTGCCCTCCGCCATCGAATCCAAGCTCGTCTACCTCGACTTCACCCGCGGCATGGAGAAGGACAAGCTCTCCTCGATCCGCACGAACGTGTACAAGCAGTTTGACCAGAAGCAACTGCCGCGACTGATCGAGCAGGCGAAACTGGAGACGGCTACGGACTTGGAGGAGCGTCTGCGCTCGCTGGGGACCTCCCTGGAGAACACGCGGCGGTCTTTTTATGAACAGGTCACGGCCCGCGAGATGGTGCTGCGCGAGGGGGAGGACGACCGGGAGGTGACGCATGACCAGTTGCTGGAGTACTACCAGGAGCATGCGGACGGCTACCTGACGCCCGCGCGGGTTCGCTGGGAGCAGCTGTCGGTGCGGTTCGACCGGTATCCGTCCAAGCGGGAAGCCTACGGGGCGATCGCGGAGATGGGGAACGCGGTCCTGAACGGGGCACGACTGGACGAGGTGGCGAAGCGGGAGTCCCAGGGGCCGACAGCCAAGGCGGGGGGGCTTTATGACTGGACCGTCAAAGGCAGCCTCGTGTCGACGGTTCTTGACGAATCGCTGTTCCAGCTGCCGCTGGAGGAGTTGAGCGACATCCTGGAGGACGAGACCGGGTTCCACATCGTTCGTGTGCTGGAACGCGAGGATGCAGGCAAGGTGCCGTTCACCAAGGCTCAGGTGGAAATCCGCGACAAGATCAAGGAACAGCGACAGGAGGAGAAGGTCAAGGCCTACCTCGAGCGGCTGAAACGCGAGACCTACGTCTGGAACTACTTCGAAGAGAAATCGCGCGGGGGCTGAACGGCACCGCCCGCCGGAAAATGGGGCAGGCCCCTTTCTGCTTTTCTGGGACCCCGCTACATCCGGTGGCGGAAATTCTCTAAAATGCGGCCTCCGCGAACCTCCCGCCCAGGTCCCGCCGCATCCCCAGGCTGCAGAAAGGATCCCCGATGTCCGACCCTAAGAACACCACCGAAGCCGCCCAGCTGCTGGTCGATGGCAAACAGCTGGAACTGCCGATCACGGTGGGCACCGAGGGCGAGCGTGGGATCAACGTGTCCAACCTGCTTCGCGACACCGGCTGTGTGACCCTCGACGAGGGCTTCGTCAACACCGGCTCGACGCTCAGCGATATCACCTTCCTCGACGGCGATGTCGGCATTCTTCGCTACCGGGGTTATCCGGTGGAGCAACTGGCCGAGCACTGCGACTTCTTGGAGTGCTGCTACCTGCTGATCTACGGCGAGCTGCCGACGCGTGAGCAGCTGGAGCGGTTCCGGGCCGCCATCAATCGGCACACGATGCTGCACGAGGAGATGAAGTCGTTCTACAACGGCTTCCCACGCGATGCCCATCCGATGGCGATTCTGTCCTCGGTCGTCAGCGCCCTGTCGACGTTCTACCAGGATTCGCTCGACCCGCGCGATCCGGACCAGGTGGAAGTGTCGATCCATCGCCTGCTCGCCAAGCTACCGACGATTGCCGCCTACAGCTACAAAAAGTCGATTGGCCAGCCATTTGTCTACCCGGATAACGGCCTCGACTACTGCGACAACTTTCTCCGCATGATGTTCGCCGTGCCGAGCGAGCCTTACCAGATCGATCCCGACTTCGTCAAAGCGCTGAACCTGCTGTTGATCGTGCACGCCGACCACGAGCAGAACTGCAGCACAAGCACGGTGCGGATGGTGGGGTCGTCCGACGCCAACCTCTTTGCCTCGATCTCCGCCGGCATCTGCGCCCTCTGGGGGCCGCTGCATGGTGGAGCGAACGAAGCCGTGGTCTTGATGCTGGAGCGGATCCTCAAGGACAACGCGGATGTCGATAAGTACATCGACATGGCGAAGGACAAGAAGAACAACTTCCGCCTGATGGGCTTCGGCCACCGGGTCTACAAGAACTATGACCCGCGGGCCAAGATCATCAAGAAGACTTGCGACCAGCTGCTCGCCAAGCGCCACATCGACGACCCGCTGTTCGAGGTCGCGCAGAAGCTGGAGCAGGCGGCTTTGAGCGATCCGTACTTCGTGGAGCGGAAGCTCTATCCGAACGTAGACTTCTACTCGGGCGTGATCTACCGGGCTATTGGCATCCCGGTGCAGATGTACACGGTGCTCTTCGCGATGGGGCGGCTGCCCGGCTGGATCGCGCATTGGGCCGAGATGCACCATTCGCCGACCAAACGCATCGCGCGGCCGCGGCAGATCTACACCGGCTCGCCGAAACGCGACGTCGTGCCGCTCAGCCAGCGGTAGGCCCGGACCATCGGGGCGTCCGCGGGGACGCCCATTCGTTCGATTCCCCCGTGGCCATCTGCCAAAATCTTTCGCTGCCGCGCGGCTGCGCGTTAAGATGACGTCCAGACCCGGGGGACGTTCACGTGCATCGACGCTTAGGCTGGTCGCTCGAAATCTTGCTGATCGCCGTGGTGTTGCTCGCGGCACCGCAGCAGTCCGCGCGGAGTGGGGAGACGCTTCGCTACCAGCTGTCGCACTTCGACAGCCACTTCTCCTACCTAATTGGCGGCCGCGGGCCGGGCATCGCGGGGTGCGAACCAAACTCGAAGCACTGCGAGTTCCTGCTGGATGGCCTGCTGGCGATCGACTTGGCCCCGACACGCATCGCGATCGCCGACGGCGCAGTCCGGTTCGTGCTCACCGGCAACGAAGACGTCCGGAGCAAGGTGCCGACGGCCGAAGACCTGGCCAATCTGTTGGAGCAGCGCGAGTACGCATTCGCGCGTTCGACGCAGGGGGAGGCGTGGTATGCGCGGGTCGAGCCGCCGTGGACCAAACTGTCGCTGTGGGTAACGGACGGCGACCACCAGCAATTGCGGCTCCAGGGAGGCCCCGACAGCACGCCAGTCGATGGCACCGCGCAGCTGTTCGACCTCCTGGGCCTACGCGTGCCCGACATGCCGGGCGACTACGACTACGATGGGACGCTCGACATCGACGACGTCGATCGTCTGTCGGCCGAGATCCAGGGCCTGCAGCGGGGCAGCATCTTTGACGTGGATGGCGACGGTTGGACTGAGACAAGCGATCTGGTCGACTACATGGAGAAGATGCAGCGGAAGCCGATCGGCGATGCGAATCTCGATGGACAGTTCAACAGCAGTGACTTGGTGCAGTCCTTCTTCTACGGCTTCTATGAGATGCCGCAGCAGGCGACCTGGATGAGTGGCGACTGGAACGCCGATGGCCGCTTCAACAGCGGGGACCTCGTGCTGGCTCTGCAGCGTTCCTGCTACGAGGACGCCTGCGTCGCGCCGCGAGCGGCGATGGTTCCCGAGCCCTCGGCTGTGTGGCTCCTGGCGTCGGCCCTCGGGCTGCTTGCGGCCCGCCATCGCATCACCCGGTCCCGCCGGAACTAACGCCCCCAGTTGTTCGCCGTGATTGACAACTGCAGCGCGGTGGCCAGCGACACCCAGACCAGGTACGGCACCTGGGCCCAGGCCACCCAGCGCGCGTGGTCGTAGATCGCCACCATCGACCAGATGATGGTCAGCCAGACCACGACAATATCGACGGCGGCCAGCGGCAGGTTGCGCAGCCCAAACTGGATCTGCGTGAAGGCCACGTTCGTCAGCAGGTTGATGGCGAACGGCACGACGACCAGCAAGGGAAGGCGACCGTGGAACGCCTGGTAGAACACATAGCCGAAGGACACCAGGATGATCGGGTAGAGGATCTGCCAGATCGTTCCGATGGTGGATGGCGCAGGTGTCCACTGCGGTTTCACCAGGCTGTTGTACCAGTCTATCCATTCCATGATTGAGGTTCCTCGTAGTCGGCGCACTCCGTGTGCCGAATTAGGGAGCTTGTTTCGGGCCTGCCGTCGCGTTGGCTTCCGCGTGCCCGGCACACGGCGTGTGCCGGCTACGTGTTGGTCGGCGTGGGTGATTGTAGTCGGCACACTCCGTGTGCCGAATTGGGTAGCTTGTTTCGGGCCTGCCGTTGCGTTGGCTGCCGCGCGTCCGGCACACTCCGAGTGCCGGCTACTTCAGGCCTCTTCCAGTTTCCAAGGGTCACGATAGGCTCGCGAGCGCATCGCATCGGCTTCGGCATCGTCGACGATTACTTCGCGATCGGGGTCCCATTTCAGTCGTTCGCGTCCGAGACGCATGGCGATGTTGCCCAGGTGGCAGATGGTGATCGAGCGGTGGGCCACTTCGACGGGCGCGGCCGTGGGCTGCCGCGAGATGACGCAGTCGATGAAGTTGCGGAAGTGGTTGTCGCTCTTGTAGAGGTGGATCTCGTTCTCAAGGATTTGGGAGTCCTTCAGCGTTGGCGGATCGGTTTCCAGCGCGCCGCGATTCGCCCACACTTTGCCTTCGGTTCCTTCCCAGGTGACGCCGGAACGCTCCGTGTTCGAAACCACCATCGTCACGCCGTTGGCGTAGACGGCTTCAAAATGGTATTCGGTCGCCGTGTTGTAGAGTCGATCCTGCGGGAAGACACCGCGGGCGTTGCGGATTTCCACCGGGCCCGTGTGTTCGGTGCCCAGTCCCCATTGGGCGCAGTCGGGATGGTGTCCGCCCCAGTCGGTGACTTGTCCTCCGGAGTAGTCTTGGATCCAGCGGAAGTTCACGCCGACGCGGGCCGGGCAATAGTACGCTTCGGGGGCCGGGCCGAGCCAGAAGTTGAAGTCGAATCCGTCCGGCACCTTCTCGGGTTCCTTGCGATCGGCCGTCTTGCCGTAGTCGGGCCAGCCGGAGGGCATGCCGACGCGCACCATCTTCACCTCGCCGATGCGGCCGTTGCGCACCAGTTCGCAGGCGCGGCGGAAGTTCGCGTCGCTGCGCTGCTGGCTGCCTGTCTGGAAGACGACGCCATGCTTCTTCACCGCATTGGACATCGCGCGTCCCTCCTGGATGGTCAGCGCGAGCGGCTTCTGGCAGTAGATGTCCTTCTTGGCCTTGGCGGCCGCGATCACGCCCAACGCGTGCCAGTGGTCGGGCGTGCAGATTTCGACGGCGTCCACGTCCTGACGCCCGAGCACTTCACGGTAGTCGGCGTACGCATCACAGCCCCGATACGTGCCGGCGGCCTTCTGCTGCGCATACGTTTCGTTGACCAAACGCAGGGCCGGTTCGCGTCCCGCGATGCCGCCGCTCCAGTAGCCCGGACCTTCGCGGTTGACGTCGCAGACGGCGACCACCTGCACACGCTCATCCTTCAGGAAGTCGCGGAGGTCGTTGAGGCCCTGGTTGCCGGTGCCGATCATTGCCAGCGTGATCCGCTCGCTGGGAGCGGGCCGGTCGTCGCGTCCGAGGGCCGAGGCGGGGATGAAGTAGGGCGCGGCGAAGGCCGTCGAACTGAGCGCGGCCAGGCGTTTCAGGAATCGTCGCCGCGAAGCGGCTGCGGCGGGCGTGCGGGAAGCCATCGTCGGATCCTCTTGGAGTTTGGTGCGCGGGAACCAGCCACGCGGCCGCGGGACCGCTGGCGGCGGCCGGCGCGTTTCATCGCGTGTGCGCCGGGCGGCCATCGCCGGACGCGGGTTCCTCAGGATAGCCGAGCCCCCGGGCCGTTCCTAGAGATCCCCGGCAGCGTGCCGACCCGTAGCCGGCACACGCCGTGTGCCGGGCACATGGCATCCAACGCAGCGGCAAGCTCGAAAGATGCTCCCGCTGCGGCACACGCCTTGTGCCGACTACGGCAAGTCCGAGGCGGTGACGGCGCTGGCGCGAACTGGTATCGGCGAAGAGGATGCACTAAGCTGGCCGACTATCGGCGGATGGGGAACCGGAGCATGGGGCGGGAGAGGATCGCGATGGTCGGGAACGTTTGGATTGTCACAAGAGGCGCTGGCCGACTACCGGTCGCGGTGGTTCTGGCCACGATGATGCTGTCCACGGCGATGCTGGCCTGCGCGTCACTCGCGGGGGCCGCTGAGTCGTTGGAAATTCAACTGAGACGCGAATCGGCCGCGCATTGGGCGGCCGAGGCACGGGCGTCCGGCGATGCGGCGCGAGGGGCGATCGTCTTCTGGCAGCCCCACCTCGCCTGCTCGCGCTGCCACGATCCGGAAGGCTCCGAACCCGGCCTTGGTCCCAACCTCGCGCAGGTGCCTCGCGACACGACGGATGCGTACCTGGTGGAGGCGATCCTGGAGCCGTCGCGCGCGATCCGGCCGGAGTACCGCACGCTGCAACTGGAACTTCACGACGGTCGCACGCTGCAAGGCCTTGCCGCCGTCTCTGACGCCGATGCCGATGCTGGCGTCGTGCTGCTGCGCGACGCCGCACGCTATGGCCAGTTGACACGCGTGCCCCGCGAGGAGATCGAGGAGCAGTCGTACGCGGCGTTGTCGCTGATGCCCGCCGGGCAGGTCAACCAGCTGGCCAGCGTGCAGCAGTTCCTCGACCTCGTGCGGTATGTGATGGAACTGCGGGATGGAGGCGTGGAGCGTGCTCGCGCGCTGCGGCCGGCGGCGTCGCTGCTGGCCGGCGCCGCGTTGCCCGAATACGAAACGCACCTCGATCATCGTCGTTTGATCGCCGAGAGCGACGACCAGGCGTTCCAGCGGGGAGAGGCAATCTACCGGCGCGTCTGCGCGAACTGCCATGGCACGCACGACCAAGCCGGTTCGCTGCCTACGTCGCTGCGCTTCGCCGAAGGTCGCTTCAAAAACGGCGCCGATCCCTACGCAATGTACCAGACGATCACTCGCGGCTTCGGTTTCATGGTACCGCAGAACTGGATGGTGCCGCGTCAGAAGTACGATGTGATCCATTACATCCGCGAAGCGTACCTCAAGCCGCACAATGGCTCGCAGTGGACCGTCGTCGACGAGGCCTATCTGGCAAGCCTGCCGAAGGGCGATACGGTGGGGCCGGAGCCGTCGAATGTCGAGGTCTGGGCGGCGATGGACTATGGCCGTTGCCTGTTGAACACCTATGAAGTGCCCGAACTTGCGGGATCGCCGTCGACGCACGGCCCCAACATCGCGCAGAAGGGCATCGCCGTGCGGCTCGATCCGGGGCCCGGCGGAGTGTCACGAGGTCGTCAGTGGATGGTGCTGGACCACGACACGCTGCGCTTGGCGGGAGCGTGGACCGGCGGCGGCTTTATCGACTGGCACGGAATCCATTTTGACGGTTCACACGGCTCGCATCCTCGGCTGGTCGGCGAGGTCGTGGTTGCCAATGATGTCGGCCCCGGCTGGGCCCGCCCGGTGGATGGTTCCTGGGACGATCCGCGCCTTGTGGGCCGCGACGGTCGCCGCTACGGCCCCCTGCCCCGCGACTGGGCTCGATATCGAGGCCGCTACCAGTACGCCGACCAGACGATCGTTTCCTACCAAGTCGGGGAGACGCCGATCCTGGAACGGCCGGAATGGCTTTCGCTGGAGGTCATCGCCGCCGACACGGCCAACCGCGCCGATGCGGGATCTGCCGATAGGGCGGCCACCGAGGAAGCGGCTGGCGTCTTCTGGCGTTCCTTCCACATCGGCCCGCGCCCGCGGCCCCTGACTTTGCGCGTCGCGACGCACGCGGGTGGACGCATCCTGGAGCGGCAGGACGCCGCGGTCGTGTTCGGCGCGGAGGGCTTGACGCCGCTTGCGGCTGGCACCGTGGCCGCGTCGTTGTCGGGCGAGGCGCTAACGCCGCTGGGCGGCTGGCGCGCGGATGGGGACGGACGATTGGTGCTGGAGATCCCGGCGGGCGAGCAACCGCTGCTTCTCGGCGTCTGGTTCGCGCCGCTCTCCAAGAACGAACGCCTCGCGCGGCGAGTGGAACGCGTCGCCTCCGTCGGACGCCTCGAAGACCTGCAGCGATTGACGCACGGAGGTCCCTCGCAATGGCCGGAACGCGTGGTGACGGAGATCAAGACGCGCGCCGGGGATGGGCCGCTGGTCGTCGAGGACCTGTCGGCGCCGGAAGTCAATCCGTGGCTCGCGCAGACCCGCCTCACGGGACTCGACTTCCTGCCTGCCGACTCCCGGGACGGCGGCGCGGACGAAGCGGCCGTCTGCTCGTGGGACGGCGACGTGTGGATCGTCAGTGGCCTGCGCGGCGCGGCGGGATCCGGCAAGCTCACCTGGCAGCGGATCGCCACCGGACTCTTCCAGCCCCTGGGCCTCAAGGTGATCGACGGACAGATCTTTGTCACCTGTCGCGACCAGATCGTGATCCTCCGCGACCTGAATGGCGATCGCGAGACGGACTACTACGAATGCTTCAACAACGACCACCAGGTGACGGAACACTTCCATGAGTTCGCGATGGGACTGCAGGTCGACGAGGAAGGCAACCTCTACTATGCCAAGTCGGGTCGGCACGCGCTGACGGCGGTGGTGCCCCATCATGGTACGCTGCTTCGCGTCAGCAAGGATGGCAGCACGACCGAGATCCTGGCCAACGGTTTCCGCGCGGCGAACGGCGTCTGCCTGAACCCCGATGGCTCGTTCATCGTGACCGACCAGGAAGGATTCTGGAACCCGAAGAATCGCATCAACTGGGTGACCGTGCAGCCCGGCGGGCCGCCCAAGTTCTATGGCAACCTGTTCGGATACCACCAGGAGACGGACGAGTCGGATCGGTCGATGCACCAGCCGCTGTGCTGGATCACGAACGACTTTGATCGTTCGCCCGCCGAACTGCTCTGGGTTCCCCCGGCCGCCTGGGGTCCGCTGGGCGGTTCGCTGCTGAACCTGTCCTACGGATACGGGCGCGTGTTCGTGGTGCCGCACGAGCGCGTGCCAGCGGCGTCGACGAAAGAGGCAACGGAGGTTGAGCCCGCAGGCAACGCCGTGCATTTCGATGCGTCGCTGGACGATCGGTTGACGATGCAGGGAGGCATGGTCGCGCTGCCGATTCCGGATTTCCCGACGGGCGTCGTGCGCGGCCGTTTCCATCCGACCACGCACGACCTCTACCTGGCGGGCATGCATGCCTGGGCCGGCAGCGTGACGCATCCTGGCGGCTTGTACCGGATTCGTTACACGGGCCAGCCCGTGCAGGTGCCCGTGGAACTTCACGCGCGGCGGCAAGGCATGGAGCTGCGGTTCTCGGATCCGCTCGACGCGGAATCGGTGCGCGTGGAAAACTTTGCCCTGAAGGCCTGGTCGCTGCGCCGCACGGCCAACTATGGATCGGACCATTACGATGAGCGAACGTGGGAGGTGAAGTCGGCGAGTCTCGCCGCCGACGGGCGCACGCTGCGGCTCGAAGTGCCCGGCATCGCGCCGACGTGGAGCTACGAGCTGCGTTACTCGCTGCGTGCTCCTGACGGCAGCCCGGTCCAGGGTACGCTGCACGGGACCATCCATCGTCTGGACGAACACGACGCCGACTGACGCCCGGCGGGTTTGCGCTTATGGTAAGCTGACCACCGGTCGAAAATGCGGGGTGATCTGAGCGGAGGGATCGTCCGTGTTCTCCATGCCAACCTCCGCGCCCTCCGTGGTTAAAAACACGCAGGCGTCCCTTTCCCACCCCATCTCCCTGCCCAAGGCCTTGAACGAGGAACGAGCCAACCATGAGTCCCCCCGATGATCCCGTGCTGCGATCCTCGCGTCGCGAGGCGGTTGTGACGATGTCCCTCTGGTTGGTCGCGATGGTCTACTCCGTCGGCATCTGCGTCCGCTACGGATACAACCGCCCCCTGGCGGAGATCACGTACTTCTGGGGATTCCCCACGTGGATCTTCTGGGGAGTGGTGGTGCCGTGGGTGGTGTGCGCGGGAGTGACCATCTGGTTTGCCACCTGCTTCATGACGAGCGATTCGCTGGGCGAAGACACGGAGTATGTGGCGGGCGAGGAGGAGGGACGATGAGCGACTACGGTTCGATTATCGCGCTGCTGGTCTTCATCGCGGCCTCGGTCTGGCTGGGCGCGATGGCGCAGCGATCGGTCGAGAAGGGATCGTTCCTAAAGAGCTACTTCCTGGGCGGCCGAGGGCTCGGCGCCTGGGCGCTGGCGCTCACGGCGACCGTGCAGAGTGGCGGGACGTTCATGGGTTTTCCATCGCTGGTCTATAGCTATGGCTGGGTGGTCGCGCTGTGGATCGCTTCCTACATGGTCGTGCCGATCACCGGTTTCGGCGTGCTGGCAAAGCGGCTGTCGCAGTTGTCGCGCCGCTGCGGCGCGATCACGGTGCCAGACTTGTATCGTGAACGATTCAACAGCCCTGCGGTGGGACTCGTCTCCTCGCTGCTGATCCTGCTCTTCGTCTCGTTCATGATGTCGGCCCAGTTCAAGGCGGGCGCGTCGTTGATGAAGGTGGCGTGGGCCGAGACGCAGCACGCGCGGGCCGCGCGACTGGCGAAGGAGAGCGGAACGCCGCTGCAGCACGCGCCGGGCGAAGGGCCCAGCGTGGCGTTGTCGGAGGACGGCGGCAATGGCAACTCACCCGCGAACGTCGCTCCGGCACCCGCGAAAGTCGATACGCTCTACCTGACCGGCCTCTTCCTGTTTGGGTTGACGGTGGTCGGCTACACGATGATCGGCGGCTTCCTGGCGGCCGTTTGGACCGACCTCTTTCAGAGCGTCATGATGTTCATCGGCGTGCTGGTATTGCTGATGCTGACGCTGGGACGTGTGGACGGACTGGAGGCGGCGTCGCGGGCGGCGGTCGAGAACGCGGGCGTGGGATTCGTCAGCGGGCCGGGCGGCACGGCCGATGGACGCCAGTTCCTCACGCCGCTCATGGCCCTCTCGTACTTCGTGGTCTGGATTTTTGGCGGCATGGGCCAGCCAGCCAGCCAGGTGCGGCTCATGGCCTGCAAGGACTCCGGTACGATCCGTCGTTCGATGGTGCTGCTGAGTGTCTACAACCTGTTCATCTACCTGCCGCTGATCGTGGTGTGCGTGGTGGCGCGGAGCATCATGCCGGACCTGGAGCAACCGGACGAGGTGGTGCCGCGGATGACGATGTGGCTGACGCGCGACCTGCCCGGCGGGTCGCTGGTGGCGGGCCTGATCCTGGCCGCTCCCTTCGGCGCTGTCATGGCCACCGTCAGCTCGTTCCTTGTCATTGTCGCTTCCGGCTTGGTGCGCGACGTCTACCAGCGGATCTTCCGCCCCGACGCGACGGAAGCCGACATCAAGCGGATGACGTACCTCGCGATGGCGGTCGTGGGCACGTTGTGCGTGCTGGCGAACATCCAGCCGGTGCGCTACCTGCAGGTGATCATCGTGTTCTGCAGCAGCGGCGTCGCGGCCGCGTTTTTCTCGCCGGTGTTGATGGTGGCATTCTGGCGCCGCGCGACGGCGGCCGGCATGATCGCCTCCATGCTGGCCGGAGCACTCACGGTGCTCGTGCTGCTGGTCGTCGGCATCAACAGCCCCGATGACGGCCTGGGCCCGAAGACCGCGTTCCAGTCGTACCACTGGATGGGACTGGAGTCGGCGGTGTGGGGCGTGCTGTTTTCCGCGATCGCGGGCGTGGGCGTGAGTCTCGTGACTGAACCGCCGCCGGCGGAACTGGTGTCGAAGCTGTTCGACGCGGGCAAGTCGGCGTGACGGCGGTCACCTCCGTGACGCTCCGCGTCCTCCGTGGTTAAGTTTTCCCGGAGTTCGTAAGAAACGCGGCAGGGTTCTTGGTTTACCACGGTGGTCACGGAGAATCCGGGAGCGACGCGTCGATGGTTGGTTCGCGGTATGGTCGGCGGCTGGCGTAGAGTTTGCGGCGGGCGCGAAGCTGGTCAGTGCGCGGGCGTTGGGGAGCCGTCTCGGCGTCGGCGCGGCGGAGGCCTTCCTCCGCGCGGCGGACGGCCGCGTCGAAGTCGCCCGCGGCGGCCAGCAGCAGCGCGTCCAAGTCGACGTATTCGAGCGACTCGCGTGGAAAACTCTTCGGCAGCCGCTCGAACCACGCGCGCGCCCGCTGCGGATCGCGAGCCTCGTCGTCCGGCGCGGCGGCCAGCAGCCAGGCCAGCTGGTAGATGGCTTCGCCCGCAGTCGGCTCCGCGCGCAGGTAGGTGTCCAGTTCGCGAATCGCTTCGGCATACTGACGCTGCTGGCGATACAGGCGCGCGAGGTGCAGGTGAGGCGTGCTGAGGTCGGGGCGCTGGTCGGCCAGGGCGACGAGTCGCGCGATCGCCTCGCCATCACGGCCCATCATCGCATAGCCGATGGCCAGGTCGGTGATCAACTCGGCGTTGTCCGGGTCCAGTTCAACCGCCCGCTCCAGCATCTGCAATCCCTTCCCCCCCTGCCCCGCGCGGATCAGGCCCTTGCCCAGCATGGCGTGCGGCAGCGTAGCGTTTGGGTCGAACTGGAGCGCGACCTGGTAGGATTTCATGACGCCCTGCGGGTCGTTCTTCAGGCGATGGAAATCGGCCAGCGTGTCGCAGAGTTCGGCGAGGCGCGCGCGGCTAGGCCACTGCTCCTTCGGTCCCCACCCTTGGTTCCGCGCGTGCGACAGTAGGTAGCGTTCCAGGTACGTCCGGCCCATGTCGAGGTAGCCGGCGCGCAGGAAGGTCGTGCAGAGACTTTGGACGTCGCCTTGGAACGGCGATGCAAGCCAGCGCCCAGGAAAGGGTACGGTCGCGGCTCGCAACTCGTCGGGACCCATGTCCAGCAGGGCCATGTCGCGCAGCACTTGGTCGATGGAGACGGGACCGCGATAGATGACGGCCACGCGACCGTCGGCCGTGGCCAGGAAGCTGCTGGGCACCGGCAGCGGCAGCCGCAGGCTCAGGAACGACTGGTGGAAGAGGTCGAGCAGTCCGCTGTAGTCGGTCGTTAGCGCGGCGGCCGTGAACGGGAACTTGAGTCGCGTGAGCAGCTGCCGCGCGGTGGCGAGGTCCGACTTCGGGTCGTTGGCGAGTTCGTCGACGTTGAGTGCCACGACCGACAGGCCGGCGGCGCGGATCTCCGTCTCCTTCGTGGCCATCTCCTGCAGTTCCTCGAGGCACGGCGCGCAGGTGGTGGACCAGAGGTTGACGAGCAGCGGCGCGGCGCTGGAAGGTTTCGCGCCGGGCTGGATCTCGCGGTAGTCGATGGCGGGCATCGGCAGCCGGCCGTTCACGACGACCCGCGATTGCCGCGAGAGCGGCGCGCCTTGAAGTTCTCGCTGGGCCAGCGCAAGCGTCGTCGCCGGACGCCGCCACTCGACCAGTTCCGCTTGGCCCTGCGTCGCGACATAGTGACGATTGAGTGTCACTTGGGGGAATTCGTCGACCTTCCCGTCGGGCCAGCGGATCGTGAGCTTCTCGACCTGCTGGCCGGGGCCGATGCCGAAGTGGACGCGTTTGGATCCCTGGCTGAGGAACCCGTGTCCGGCGGCCAGGGTGCGGACCAGCCGCCGAGGTGGCGGGCTGCCGCCTGCAGCCTGTGCAGCGCCGATCGCCTGCCCGGCGGTCAGCGACAGTTCCAGCCGCGCACCGATCGCGTCGCGGTTGCAGGTGGTGCCGCGCAGCAGCACGCTGACGAAACGGCCTTCGTTCAGGTCGTTCCGCATCATGCGCAGCCGCGGTCCGGTGCGGTTGGAGATCCAGACATCCGTGTCGCCGTCGTGGTCCCAGTCGGTCAGCCCCAGCGCGCGACCGTCTTCGGGGAAGTCCAGGCCGCTGGCCGCCGAGATCGTGGCGAAGCGGCCGTCGCGCGTGTTCAGGAAACAGCAGTGCCGCTCCTGGCCGCTCAACGACCGACCTTCGCGCATCATCTGTCCGATGGCGGCGAAGGCCTTGATATAGGCCCGGTTCGGGCCGTCCGCGACCGTGGGTGATTGCGACGCGACCCGTCGCCACAGGAAACTTCACAAGTCGTCCGGCTGGATGCCCGTGATGTAGCCGTTCGCCGCCAGCAGGTCCTGCCAGCCGTCGTTGTTCAGGTCCGTCATCAACGAACTCCAGGCCCAGCGCGTCATCGTTACGCCCGCCTCGACGCTCTGGTCCTCCAGCGGGCCGTCGCCGCGGTTTCGGAAGAGCGAATTGCCGCGAGCGAACCGGCGCAGCTGCAGCACGGTGTCGTCGACCACTCCATCGCGGAAGCGATCCTGGAAGGCGATGCGGTTGCCGGCTCCCGAGAACATGTTGCCGACCCACAGGTCCATGCGGCCGTCGTTGTTGTAGTCTCCCCACGATACGGACATGCCCGAACCGATGTCTTCGACTTGCAGTTCCGGCGCGGCGTCGTGGAAGCGACCGGAACGGTTGATATCGTTGACGTAGAGGTTGTTGCGGCCGAAGTCGTTGGCGACGTACAGGTCCTGGTCGCCGTCGTTGTCGAAATCTTCCCAGCTGGCCGCGAAACTGAAGCGACGGTTGTTCTCGTCCAGGCCGACCCGCTGCGTAACGTCCTCGAACTTCCAGCTGCCGCGGTTGCGGAAGAGCGAATTGGGCGCGCCGTTGTTGGCGTCGTGCCACGGCAGCGGCGCGACGCTGTCAGCGAACGACTCGTAGTTGTTGCCGTAGCTGCAGACATAGAGGTCCAGCCAGCCGTCGTTGTCGTAGTCGGCGACGGCCAGCGCGTAGGCCGTCGGATTGGGCTTCAGCTCGGCCACCCGCTCGAAACGCCCTTGGCCGTCGTTCTCGAGGAACAGCAGCAGCGGACCGACACCCAGCGCCAGGTCTTGGTCGCCATCGTTGTCGAAGTCGGCGAAAAGCGCGGCGTGGCCGCGGTCCAGCCAGTCCACGCCCGCCTCCGCCGATCGATCGACGGCCGTGCCGTCCGGCTGCTGCACGAACAGGCGATTTGGCAGGCCGCCCATCTCGACGAAGTAAACATCGTCCAGTCCGTCGCCATTCACGTCCGCCACGGCCATGCCCGTCAGCGCCGCCGCGTCCATGCCGAACGACTCCTCCAGCCTTAATCGCCAGTGGTCGATGCCGGGCAGGATCTGCGTCTCGAAGCAGTCGTTGCGTGCGAGGATGGAGGCCGTGCAGTCGGAGAAGAGCTTGCCGTGCGGGCCACGATAGCGCACTTCCTCGAACTGTCGCAGCTCAAGGGAGGCGAGGCGCCAGGCGTTGCGATCGTCGAGCCGCCAGGAGGTATGCCATGCCATGTTCTGCTGCACGCCGCCTGCCGCCTCTCCTTGCAGGCCCTTGTCGCCTGCCTCGCCGTCGGTGTCGACATACATCTGGGCTTCGCCCGTGCGCCCAGCGAGATCCACGCGATAGATCTTGAAGTGCGACTCGATGGAACCGCGGTCCGGGAACGCCGTGGCCAGATCCGCGAGGGCCCGCAGCAAGCCGTCGCGGCCGCGATGGGATTCGCGCGGCCGGTAGTCGCCCGCAGCGCGCACGATCCGCAGCCGCGCGTCGCCAGCCGCCTCTTCGAGCGATTCGGCTGGCGGTCGTAACTCCGTGGTGCGGAAGTCGTCCGTCAACAGTTCGGCCAGCTTCGCCTCGCTCGCTGCCGCTGGCGAACGCAGCAGATCTTCGAGCAGGTGAAGGCGTTCCTTGGTCGCTTCGTGGAACGCCTCCGTGTCCCAGTCGCCGCGCTGGTCGCCGTGCGCAAGTTCGTCGGCCAAGATCCCGTCCTTGGCTTTGCTTCGCGCGGCGGCCAGCACCTCGACCTCGACTGTCGCTGGGGGGCGGGGCGTAGGTTCGTGGTCGGGAAGCTCCCCAGCAGGCAACTCGGCGGGCGCGGTCGCCACCGGCCGATCGGCGTCGCTTTGCGGCTGCGCCGGGTCCACGTCCTTCCGGCCACAGCCGCCCAAGGCCAGCCATGCGAGGCTGAAAAGCCAGAAGGAGGCAGGTCCCGTTTTCGACGCGGGCTGGCAAGCCATCCGCCGGAACGCGTTCATGAAAATGAGCCCAGGCCTCATGAGTCCGCATCCGTTAATGAGCGATGGCGCAGCGGCGAACTGACCCCGTCGAGTCAGGCAGCATATCGCATGCCGATCGGATTGGCTACGAATGGGTCGCCCGCCGGGAATCGCCCGAAAATGACAGTGCGCGGGTAGGTATTCGCGAGTTGAAACGAACCGACCCGCTGGCTCGGCGAAGAATGGTCCGCATGCGAAAAAGGCCGGTAAAATTGTTGCAATCGCCATTTTTGGCGTAATACTGACACCCGATTGTTTCCTGTCTTTGGTGCAGTTCTGCAGCCACCGTGAATCATCCCGGTGCGGTCCACGGGTCTCCTGCCTTTCGGCGGGGGGCGAGGGTGCGAAGTCCTTGGCGGAGGCTTCGTGTTGGGAAGCGTCCGGCGAGGTCGGGCTGTGGAACTGCTGGGTGTGGGGTCTTAGGTTCCAACTTCGAGAGGCGTTTTCCATGATTAGAAAGCAACGAGTGTGGTCACTGCTGATGGCGGTGACGGCGGCGGGAGTGAGTGTGCAGCAGGCGGAGGCTCAGTTGTTCCAGGGCCAGTTCGGTGCCGGAAACACCTGGAATCTCTACGAGCTGGTCAACGACCCGTTGCAGTGGTCGGCCGCCCAGGCGGATGCCGCCGGCCGGACGCAGTTTGGCGTGAAGGGCAATCTGGTCTCGATTCACTCCGAGGATGAAAACGCCTTCGTGGCCGTGGTAGCGGGCGGTGGCGACTCGTGGATTGGTCTGACCGACCGCGAGGGCGCGGCTCCTGCGGCAACCAACGGCGGCAAGCCGGCGCCGCAGGAATCGAACGACCTGGACGACTTCGAGCGTCAGGGGTGGGCTTGGACGAGCGGCGAACCGTTCACGTTCATCAAGTGGGGCAGCGGCGAGCCGAACAACTGGGACGGCAATCAGGCCGGTGCGGCAGACGTCGGCATCGAGGACGCGGCCCACATGCGTAACGACGCCTTCTGGAACGACGCTGCCATCGGTTTCGGCCTGAACGAGCCCAAGGTGCCGACGCTCATCCCGAACTCGTCGCTCGATGAGTCGAGCGGTCCGGCCTTCAAGTACGTTGTCGAATACAACACGAAGGCGTCGAACCCGTACGCGGGCATCGACTTCGCGCCGACGACTTTCCCGAAGGAACGGTTGGCGGGTCCCAAGGGCACGGCTGGCAACTGGGGTGTTGTCGACTACCGCGGCGACTGGACGGCCCAGGAGCCGGCCCGGAATGTCATTTCGCAGATCCAGGACATCCAGAGCGGCGAGCTGTCGGCGGAGAAGACCGAGGGCAAGTTGCCGTGGCTGAACGTGACCGATCCGCAGACGAACGCCAACGGCGGGCCGGTGCTGTCGAACGCGCTGGGCAACGGCATGTTCCCCTACCTGGCGGACACCGACGCTGACGACAACGACATCATCTCGGTGGCCCACGCGCGGATCAAGGTAGCCGAAGCCGGCAAGTACACGTTCAACGTGCACTCCGACGACGGCTTCGCGATGCGCATCTTCGGCACCCAGTTCTCGAGGTCGACCGGCAATGGTGGCATCGACCCGGTGTCGAAGGACACGGTCGTGCACCCCGGAAACACGGGTGACGCGAATACGCAGGCGGTCGTGGACTTGGCGGCCGGCGAGTACAACATCGAGTTCATGAGCTGGGAGCGTGGCGGTGGCGCGTTCTACGAACTGTCGGCCGCCAAGGGCGACTTCGTGACCAGCGGCGCCGAGACCAAGCGTCCGCAGTGGCTGGCCGTGGGCGATCCGCGCGTGCTGGATGAGCGCATCCAGCCGCCGGGTGGCGGCGGCATCGGCAAGCTGACCAAGCCGCTCACGGTCGTGAATGTCAACAACATCACGCCCGGCGACGGTCTGGAAGCCCTGCGCGAGACGGTCCTCGACGCGGGTGACGGCGACGCCAAGTCGACCGACGGTCGCGTCTTCGTGCTGGACGATCACAACGTCTCGAGCACCGGCTGCCCGTTCGGCAACTTCCCGCACGACGGCGACGTCGTCAGGTTCCCGAACACGGCTGGCGACCTCAACAATTTTGCCACCGGCGTCTACGGCGCGTTCGTCATCGACGACGGCGACGGCACCGTCGGCGAGACGCTCGACGTCACCGTGCACATCGATTCGGACGACCGCGGCATGTTCCGCGTGAAGGGCCAGAGCTTCAGCGAGGTGAATGGCCAGCAGTTGTACGACATCGGCGGCGACCAGGTGATGTTCGGCGATGTCGACACCTGCAACACGAACTTCAGCGGCTTGATCACGCTGAAGGAAGGTGTGAACTACGACTTCGAGGCGTTCCACGTCGAGAACGGCGGCGACTCAGGCTTCCAGGTGCTGTTTGCCGCGGGCAACCAGCTGGACAACCCGGACCCGAACCTCTTCAAGGCGCTGCGGCTGCCGGGCGGTGCGAACCTGGTGTTCGCCCGCAATCCCGGCTTCACGCTGGTCGCGGAGGTCGACGGCCTGAAGGGTGACTTCAATGGCAACGGCCAACTGTACGCCGGTGACCTGGACGACATGGCCGGCAAGACGGACGCCAAGTACGACGCCGACGCCGACGGCCAGGTCAACTACGGTGACCGCCAGTACTGGGTGGCCAGCCTGAAGAAGACCTGGATCGGCGACGCCAACCTCGACGGTCTCTTCAACTCGACCGACTTCGTGCTCGTCTTCCAGAAGGGCAAGTTCGAGACGGGCGGCAACGCTCTGTGGGACGAGGGCGACTGGAACGGCGACAAGCAGTTCACCACAAGCGACTTCGTGGTGGCGTTCCAGGACGGCGGATACGACGCGGGCGCCCGCGCCGGTGTCAGCGCGGTGCCGGAGCCGTCGAGCCTGGTGCTGGTCGGCCTTGGATTCGCCGGGCTGCTCGGTTCGTTCCGCAAGCGGAAGTAGGCCGGAAGCAGGCTGAAATGACGCGCCGGCCAGACCTCGGGGATGGTCGGCGCGATGGATGATGAACAAGCGGGGGCGGAGTTGCCAGACAGGCGGCTCCGCCCCTTCGCTTTGGCAACGCGGCGTGTGACCTCGTACGCCGACGCAGGGACGCGACCCCTACGGTGCAGTCTTACGCGGAGGCCGTGTGGCAGGGAACCTGCACATCGATCGTCACGCCCTCGTTCGGCGCCGACTCGATGCGAAGCGTGCCGCCGACCAGCCGCACCCGCTCCTTCAAGCTGGCGATGCCCAGCCCTGTCGTGTCTCCAGCCGACTCCGGGACTCCGGTCGTTCGCCCCGCCTTGGTCGCGTCGAAGCCGACGCCGTCGTCGCGTATCTCCAGTTGCAGTTGCTGGCCGTCGTGCTTGAGCGCCACCTGGACGCCTGTCGCCTGCGAATGTTTCACGGCGTTGCGCAACGCCTCCTGCACGATGCGGTAGAGGCAGAGGCTCACGTCCTGGGGGACTTGAGGCGGCACGCCCTGGCACGAAAAATCCACGTTCAGGTCGTGCCGCTCGCTGGCGCTGGCGCATTCCGATCGCAGCGCCGCCTCCAGGCCCAAGTCCTCCAGCACCGACGAGTGCATGCGGTGGGAGAGCTGGTGCACATCCCGGCAGATCGTCATGAGTCCCTGTTTCAGGCGCGAGAGGACATCGACGACGCTGGTCTTGCTGGTCAGGTTCCGCTCCAGGATCGCCACATCCAGGCTGGCAGCGGCCAGTCGCTGGGAGAGGTCGTCGTGGAGTTCCCGGGCGACGCGGCTGCGTTCGTCTTCTTGGGCGGTCAGGATCATACCCGCCAGCGCGCGAGCCTCCCGTTCCGCGCGCAGTCGCCTGGAACGATTGACCAGCAGGACGCCGATCAAGACCGACTGCAGCAGGAGGGCGGCGCCGCCGATGAGCAGGTAGCGAGTAATGACGGCCCAATCGAGGGTTTCGCCGAAACGTATCTGCGCATCCCGGGGAACGCGATCCTGCGGAATCTGCAGACGCTCCAGCTGCCGCGCGTCGAGGGCAACGTAGTTCGCGTCCAGGCCGGCGATGGAGATCTCCTCGGGTCGCATGCCTGACAGCACGCGCGCGGCGATCTGCCCCGCGAGCTTGCCCTGCCCTTGCGGCGAGATCATGCGACCTCCAACAACTCCGGTTCCCAGCGTGCTGTCGAAGAGCGAGAAGACCGGCAGTTGCGTCAACTGGCAGATCCGCCGCGTGTAGTCCACCGTCGAGAAGCGGAAGCCGGGCACGTCGCGGTCGCAGCTCATGACAAGCAGCACGGTCTTCGGATCCTGCTTCGGCAGCACCGTCTGGAGGATGTCCAGACCGAAGCCGTCCCAATGCTTGATGTCGAAATCGTCGTTCGTCTTCGGCATCGCCTTCAGTGCGGCGCTGACAATCGCACGATCAGATTTGGATGCGCCCCCCAAGAGGACCAAGTGCCGGGTCTCCGGAAGCAACTGGCGGATGAGTGCCACGGTCTTCGCGCTGTCCGGCTGGAAGGCGACACCCGTCACGGCCGGCTGCTGCACGGCCTTCCGGGCCAGTTCCTCGGTCGCCGAACAGAACACAATCGCCGCGCTCGGAAAGATCTGTTCACGATTCTTCAGCACGAACTCCAACGCCGGATCGGACACGGGGATGACCAGCTTCACCTGTTGCGGCCCGTACTTCTCCCGCAGCAGTTCCGTCCACCGGGTGGAATAACGCTCGACGTAGTAGTCCCGGACCAAGTCCAGATACTCGACCTCGATCTCCAGGGGCTCCTGATAGAGTTCCTCCAGTGCTTGCAGGATGCCCCGGTTCCAATCCGCGTTCGAGGTGCTCAGCGTGCGCTGGGAGTGGAGAATCACTACCTGTTTGGGCAGCGTTCGTTGGGGAGGAAAAATCCTTTGGACGGGTGGCGACAAGGCGGGGGGTTCCGGAGGTGCGCCGCCGCAGGTCTTGGAAATGCAGGCCAGCAGCATCCATGCGGCGAGCACGAAGCGTCGCGGGAGCCGCGGCGTCGGAGCACTCGAGTGCGATGGGGGAGCTGCGTGGAACATAACGCTGGCCGAGATCAAGGGTCCCGATTCCGAGGGTCGTCAAAGGCTCGCTCAGGTCTTCCCGCGTCAGGCGAGGCAGCGGGCTGCCATCGCGCCGCTTGGTCGCAACCGCCGGAACTGCGCGATCCAGCTGGGCCACGCGAGGAAGGAGCGATGCGTGGCCGGAGGACACGATTTCCCTCGATCAGAGCGGTTACAGCACTCTACATGCATGAGCAAATATTATCACGCATCGAGGCGACCGAGCGCGTTTTCAGCGTGGCCCCTGTCGCGCGGTGTCTGCATGGCGGCGTTAACGCACGTAGAGGTTCGCCAGATCCACGGGGCCCTCGGACTGGATCACCAAGCGGCCGCGGCCGACGGGGATCGTCAGGAACGCGGGGGAATCGTTTACGGCGAGCCGCAACTGGCCGTCGACCCGTGTGGCTTCCAGTCGGTTCCAATCGCCCGTCGGTTGCAGGTGCTTCGCGAAAGTCGCATCGTCCTGCGGCTGAATTCGCAGGGCTTTGTCGTTGCCGGGCAAGGCCAGTTCCAGGCCTCGTGATGGTTCGCTAAAGCGAAAGTCCATGACGAATCCGGACGGCTCGTAGTCGGACGTCGACTCGAGCCGCGAGGCTTCCCGCGTCACCGACCCATCGAATCGCAGCACCCAGTCTGCGGGCTTCCACGCGGCTCCGCCCTGGTCGGTGGGTTTCCAGCCGCGCAGGTCGAGTCCGGAGTAGAGGCTGCGAAAGCCGCGGTCCTTCGTGGCGATGCGTTCTGGAGCGACGGGCGTGTCGGGTCGTTCACGGAGCCACAGTCCGCGATACTGGACCACCCCGCCCTCCGATTCGATGCAGATGTACCCCTTGCTTGGATTGGACTGACGACCTTCGGTCACTACCTTGCCATTGACGGCCAACTGGATGTTGCCATCCTGGCAGACGATTCGGTAGTGGTTCCACTGCGGACTGGGGAGGGCGCGTTCCTCCGAGGGAAAGGCGCGGCTGCCGCCACGTCCGTTCACGGGGTCCATGGTAGCGCCGTGGATTGGAAAGATGTCGCCATGGGTCGTGTGCCCGGGACCGCTGCCGTAGCCGTGGTCCAGCACCTGGACTTCGATGCTGCGGTGGAACGGCACGCCGCGCGCGGTGATGTCGTCGGCCCAGACGAAGATGCCCGCGTTGCCGCCCGGCACCATGTGCCGCCACTCCACCTCCAGCTCGAAGTTCTGGTACATCCGCTCGGTGCGGATTTCGCCCGTGGGCTTGCCCGAGCAGACGAGCATCCCGTCCTGGACACTCCACGTGTCGGCGGGCGTATTGACCAGCACCCAGCCGTCTAGGTTGCGTCCATTGAACAGGGCCACGCCCACGCGGTCGGCCGCGGGCGGCTCGGCATGTACACGGGCCGGATCATGGAGCAACGACGTGGAGCAGGCTGTCGCTCCCAGGAGCAGTCCAGCATCGGCGAGAAAGTGACGGCGGGTGCGCATGAGGGAGTCCAGTCGTGGGAGGGAGGGGACGCGAATCGCGGCGCGACCGCCACGCATCACGGACCGCCAGTGTATCGCGCCGCGGAACGCCTGTCCGGCATGCGAGCGGGGAATCCCCCGGGGTGTTCGCGGTGCGCCTTCGGTAAAGGCGTTCTCGACCGGGGGCTACTCGTCCTGTCCCTGCGCGCCGCGTTTGCCTTTCTCATAGGCACCCGTCTGCATGGCGAGCGTGAAGTCGGCGGTGGTGAATTCGTGGTCGCCGTTGAAGTCGCCCTGGGCCCAGCCCGAGTTGGCGGGGATCTGGTCCTCGTACTGGCCCGTGGCGAAAATCCCCACGGCGTCGATGCTGTCGAACGAGCCGTCGAGGTTCGCGTCGCCGAAGTAGGTCTGCATGACGACTTCCACCCATACGCGTCGATCTTCGTCGCTGACGATGCCATCGCGGCTGATGTCGAACTGCTGGTCGTCCGACTTCTCACGGACCGCTTCGGAGAGCAGGTCGATGTCCTGGGCGTCCCATGCGCCGCTGGCGTCGAAATCGCCGGAGTACGGGCCGGCGAAGTAGGACCAGAACCACAGGTCGCGCGCGTCGACGACGCCGTCGCGGTTGAGGTCGAGGCGAGACTCGGCTGTGGGCTTGGCGAGCAGGCGCGTGAGCTGTTGGAAGTC
>CAZUJM010000043.1:0-11244 GCA_964620405.1 uncultured Pirellulaceae bacterium
TTCCTGCAGGGGACGCCTCCGGGGCGCAATGGAGTTCGCGATCCGTTCCCCTATCCGGATACCCCGAACCTGCGGCCGTTCGATCCGCTCGGCACGCCGTGGCCGGAGTTCGACCCGCCGCTGAACGAGACCAAGGGCGTCTGGCGGCAGGCTCGCATCTCGCTGAAGGACTTCGCCGGCAGCGGCCAGCTGCGGCTGCGTGACGCCGTGGGTCAGCAGTGGACCGGCCTGCCCGGATCTTGCCATCCGGCTTGACGGCCAGCACCGCCGGTTCGTTCGATATCGGCAAGACGGGCGGCTCGGAACTGCGGGCCATCGCCGGTAATCGTCTCCGCGATGGGGAGACGTTCCAGATCGCCGACCAGGTGTTCGAGTTCGACCTGGGCTACACGCTGATCGCTTCCAGCGGTCGCCGTGTCGTGGACGGCGAAACGTTCTCGATCGAGAACGCCGAGAAGCAGCGTGTGACGTTCGAGATGGACAGCAATGGCAGCGTTGCGGCGGGCAATATCGCCGTCGCTTACTCCAGTTCCCAGACGGGCCAGGAGATCGCGGACTCGATCGTGGCCGCCATCAAGGCCAACGCCCCGACGGGCGTGGTGCCGCACCAGGAGGGCATCCGCATCAATCTCGCGGGAGCCTTGAAGCTGGAACTTTCGGCGGGCAGCAGCCTCTCCTCGGAGGGCGCGCCGGGCACCGGGGAGAACATCCCCGTGGTGGTCCATGCGGGCATGAAGGCCGAGGATGTGGCGAAGGCCATGGTGAAACCGTTGGCCGATACGTTCGCCGAAGGTGTCTTGTCGGCCATCAAAGTGGCTGGCCCCGCCGTGTCGATCATCGGCCATCGCGTCAGCAATCCAGGCCCCTTGGGCTTGACCAGCCAGTTGCCGGGCGACAACCTCGGCGCGTTCAACAGCCCCTTGCGGGCCCAGAACGTCGCGCCCAAGCTCAATCGCAACGACGAGCGGCTCTATTCGTTCCCGGACGAGGCGCAGAACTTCACGGTGCCTTTTGAAGGTTTGTACGTCGACGACCTGATCGTCGGCTTCTCGGCCTTCGGTGAACGCGGTGCCGACCTGCGGCCGCCGGTCGATCCGCAGTTCCCGGATCCGTTCGAAGCCGATGGCGGTGCCGTGTCGAACGTGGTTCCGCCGCCGGGTACGATCCTCACCGGCGAATACCAGGTCGAAATCCGCCGCGCCGCGGACTACTCCAACGGCATCATCCCATTCCGTACCTTCGATCCGCGTGATCGGTTGAGCGACAGCGTGGGCTTGCTGGTTCCGGCCGGAGTGGATGCCTACGACGGACTGGCGTTCTTCGTCTCCGATGGACGCAGCCGGGTGGACTTCGAATTCGAGGAGGAAGGCTTGAGCAACGGCGTGCGCCCGGGACGCGTGCCGGTTCCGTTCACGCCCGCCGACTCGGCGTTCACGCTCGTAGAGCGGATTCGCGACCTGATCAATGGGTTCTACCTCGACAAGAAGCTGGCCGTTACCGCGGCTGGCACGAACGGAGCGGCGGTCGGTTCGGTCGGCACCTCCGATCGGCTCAACCTGTTCGGCACGCCGGTCGTGGTCGGCGGCGACCTGGAATCGGTCGTGCTGCAGGAGTCGGGTTCGCAGAACCGGTTCCGCGACCAGGGCCAGATTATCCTCAACGGCAACCGCATCAGCGACGCGGCCCTGTTTGGCATCGTCGTCGAAGACTCGCTGCGCGACTTCCCCTGCTCGCCGGGGCAGCCTAGCGACGGCCTGCCCGGCTTCTGCCTGGCAAATCCCTTCGATCCGCTCGACGAGGTCAAGCATTCGCAAGGTTCGGCGGGCGACTACACGCCGTCGTTCGGCGCGTCGCGCAACCTGCGCGAGATCAACGACCAGCACCTGACGCCGGCGGTGGTCATCTCGAACAACGTCATCTCCGGAAGCGGCGAGGGCGGCATTCGGTTCAATGGCGATCCATCAGGCCACGTCATCGTGGGACCCACGGGTGGAGCGCCGAACGAACAGGAGATCTTCAACGACGCCTCGCTGCACTACCTGTTGGCCATCACCGACAACAACGGGCTGACACAGGTGCTGGAGTTCAAGACGCCGGACCAGACGCCACTGCCGATCTCCTTCGCGACGATCGACTGGGTGCCGGATCCGATCGCCGATCGCCAGGAGATGGCGGCCGCGATCTATGCGGCGATCGCCAAGTCGAACCTGGACGTGAAGCCGTACCTGACGAAGCTGGACGAGGTGTACCTCGAAGGCGTGCGGGACATCAAGAGCCAGATCATCCGCGGCGCAGCTGATGCCGGGGGTGGCAATCCGCAGCTGCCGGGCAACGGCACGGTGACGTTCACCGCCGACGAGTGGTTCTATCCGTTCCACTGGAAGTCGCAGCAGTCGGTGGTGCCGTTCGGACGGATCGTGAACAACACGATCGTGGGCCGCGGCGGCACGCTGGACCAGGTGGAGCTGACGCCGGCCAGCCCGCTGGAGGACGTGCTCCGCAACAAGGATTTCATCGACGTGGGCATCCTCGTGGAGGACTACGCCGATCCGACGATCCTCAACAACGTGGTGGTCAACTTCAACACGGGCATCCGCGTCGACCAGACTTCGCGCACCGCCATCCTGGGCGGCACGCTGTTCCAGGGCAACATCGACAACACCCGCAACATCAACCGCGGCGACTTCGTGATCGAGGTCCCGGACGATGTGCAGCTGTTCGTGAACCGGGAGCAAGGCAACTTCTATCCGGCCGCCCAGTCGCCGCTGATCGACAGTTCGGTCGACTCGCTGGAAGACCGGGCTTCGCTGGTGACGGTGAAGGAGCCGCTGGGAATCAGTCGCTCGCCGATCCTCGCTCCCGCCTTCGACGCGCTCGGTCAGTTGCGGATCGACGATCCGACGGTGGAGGCGCCGGAGGGGCTGGGACGCAACGTGTTCAAGGATCGGGGAGCGATCGACCGCGTGGACTTCGTGGGGCCGATCGCCCAGTTCCGCATCCCGCTGGACAACGATCCGTCGGGAGTCGACCAGAATCCGGCGGTGGACATCGTGCGGCTGGAGAACGCGACGCTTTCGTCCTTCGTCATCCAACTGCTGGATCTTGGCGAGGACGGCGCGGCCACGGGTACGGGTATCGACGATGCCATGGTGACCTCGGAGTCGGTGATTGTCCGTCGCGACGGCAAGGTGCTGGTGCCGGGAGTCGACTATCGCTTCGACTACCAGGCCACGACGAACCAGATCCTGCTCACGCCGCAGGCCGGTATTTGGCTCACGGGCTACACCTACGACATCCAACTGCTCAACCGCGACTTCATCGCCGTGGCGAGCGGGGTGCCGGTGCCGGACGGCACGGTGGTCCGGATCGACGACCGCAAGGGCAATTCGCAGCTCTTCGAGTTCGATAGCGGCTACGCGGTGGTGGTCCCCGAACCCCTGGCGCTGGTGATCGGCTCGAGCCTCGGCGGCGTGCCGAACGTTTCCGACGGCGAGTCGTTCACGATCGCGGTGGGCACTCGGTCGGTGACTTTCGAATTCGACTCCAACGGCTCC
This sequence comes from uncultured Pirellulaceae bacterium, assembly GCA_964620405.1. GTDB lineage: Bacteria > Planctomycetota > Planctomycetia > Pirellulales > Pirellulaceae > CAZUJM01. The sequence continues at coordinate 3,555 of CAZUJM010000043.1, forward strand.
GTGGCCAGCGGCCGCACGCCGGTGAACATCCAGGGAGCGTCCACGACCGACCAGGTCGCCGACGCCACGGCGGCCGCCATCAACGGCGCCAACCTGGGCCTCGCTTCGCAGAACCTGGGTTCCGGCAAGGTGCACGTCGGCGGGGCGTTCAACACGACGCTCGACACCAGCGGTTCGCGGCTCTCCAAGACGGGTTCCGCGGGCGCGGTCTCCGATGGACAGCGGTTCACGGTGCGGAACGGAACGCGTTTGGGAGCGTTTGAGTTCAACAACAACGGGGCCGTGACGGCGGGGCGGACGCCCGTGCCGTTCAGTGTCAACTCGACGCAGCGTGAGCTGGCGCAGGCGGTGGCCCAGGCCATCAACGGAGCCGCCTTGGGTGTCACGGCGATCGTAGGTCCGGGAGGCGTGGTGACGCTCAGCGGAGCCAGCAACCTGCAGATCGACGTCGAGAACAGTACCCTGCAGCGCCAGGGCCAGCCGGGCACGAGCACGCCGGGAGCCTTGGCCATCGCGTATGTGCCGACCGAGTCGACCACGCAGGCGACCATCTCGCAGCTGCTGGCGGAGGCGATCGCCAAGAGTTCGCTCTCGGGAGTGTCGACGGCCATTGATCCGGCGGGGCGTTTGATTGTGGAGGGAGCGTCGACGGTGGTCGGCCTGCCGAGCCAGAGCATTGGCGGCATCCGCGACATCGCGGGGAACGTGCTGCAGACGAACCAGCAGACCGCCCCGTTCTCGACGATCCTGACGGTCGAACTGCCGGCCGCCCTCGACTTCGGCGACGCTCCGGATTCGCCGTACGCGTCGAAGCTCACCAACGATGGGCCTCGCCACGTGGTGGTGCCCAACGTCTACCTGGGCTTTGGCCTCGATTCGGAACTCGATGCCCGCCAGAACGCCACGGCCAGCGGCGACCAGTTCGACGATGGCGTGACGTTCTCGGGCAAGGTCACGCCCGGCAAGACGACCGAACTGACGGTGACCGCGTCGATCAACGGCTTCCTCGATGGCTGGCTCGACCTCGACCAGGACGGCAGCTTCCAGAATGCCCGCGACCGCGTGATCACTCGCCTGGCCCTGGTGCGAGGAGCGAACACCCTGTCGATCAACGTGCCCGCGGATGCGAAGTTGGGGACGACCTTTGCTCGCTTCCGCTTCAGCACCTTGGGTGGCCTGTCCCCGACGGGACGCGCGGACAATGGCGAAGTCGAGGACTACCAGGTCCAGGTCTCGCCGTTCGTGCCGTTCCCATGGCAGAACGCCGCCAATCCGCTGGATGTCGACAACAGCGGGCAGGTCGTGCCGCTGGATGCCCTGCTGGTGATCAACGAGATCAACCAGCGAGGTTCCCGTCCGCTGCCGCCGCCGCCGATCAGCACTCCGCCGTTCAGCCCGCCGCCGTACCTGGACGTCACGGGCGATGGATTCCTGTCGCCGCTGGACGCCCTGCGGGTCATCAACCACCTGAACACCCCGCAGCGGGCTCGGGCGGCGGTGCCGGCATCGCTGGTCGATACGCAAATCGTAGGTGCCGCGCTGGACATCGAGCCCCGCAAGGCGGCTCCGGTGTCGGTGGTCGAGCAGGCGTTTGCCGCGCCCGCTCGTTCCGGACAGGCCACGGCGGTCATCGGTCCGGCTCCCGAAGCCGGTTCGATCTGGGATGTCGGGGCGGAGTCCGAAGCGGAGGAGGCGAGCGACTGGCTGGCCGATGTGGCCACGGCGCTGGCCCTGGATTCGCTGGACGATCGGTCCGACGCGTGATCCGGGAGCGGGTGGCCGCGGCCGAGCGATCGGGCGACGGCCACCGAGGGTGACAACGAACTGGAGGCAGGCCGCGGAGCAGACGCTTCGCGGCCTGTTTCGTTCTCAGGTGGGCGAGCAGGCGACGCCGCAGGCGCGCGAGCTGGCCTTGCCGCCGCCGGTTCCGCGAAGGGCACTCCGCCCGCGGTGGGAGACGCGATGCCGGGCTCCCTCCCGTCTCCGAACCGTTGTCCTTACACTGGAGGCGTGGTGGATCCGCGCAGCGGACTCTCCCGACGAAGCCCGCAGCCCAGGGGAGGACAGCATGCAGTCAAGTTCACGGTATGACTACGATGTGGTGGTCGTAGGCGGCGGCCACGCGGGTGCGGAAGCGGCGCTCGCCGCAGCGCGTCTGGGAGCGCGCACGGCTCTGCTGTCGATCAGCCTCGATACCGTGGGTGCGATGAGCTGCAATCCGGCGATTGGAGGTGTGGGTAAGGGACAGATTGTCCGGGAGATCGATGCGCTGGGGGGCGCGATGGGGCGGGCCATCGACGCCACGGGACTTCAATTCCGGCTGCTCAATCGCCGCAAGGGCCCTGCCATGCACGGGCCCCGCGCGCAGGCCGACAAGAAACGCTACCAGCTCGAAATCAAACGCGTGGTCGAGCAGCAGCCGGGCCTGCACTTGAAGCAGGAGGTGGTCGAGGATCTGCTGACCGAGGAGGGGCAGGGGGGGACGCGGATGGTCGGCGTCCGTGTCCGCGGCCATGCCGAATACCGAGCCCGCTGCGTGATTCTCACCACAGGCACGTTCCTGCAGGCGCTGATGCACACGGGCGAATCGCAGACGCCCGGAGGCCGTGCGGGGGAAGGTACGACCCAGGGCATCAGCGGGGCGCTCCGCCGCCTCGGATTCCGCGTGGCTCGCTTCAAGACGGGAACTCCGCCACGCATCCACGGACGCACCATCGACTTCGGGCAGTGCGAGCTGCAGCCGGGGGATGATTCGCCCCAGCCCTTCTCGTTCCTCACCGAACGATTGGCCGTCGAGCAGCTGCCGTGCTGGATCTGCTACACGAACGAACAGGTCCACGCGCTGATCCGGGCCAACCTCCACCGGGCTCCCATGTACACCGGCCAGATCGCCTCCAGCGGCCCACGCTACTGTCCCTCCATCGAGGATAAGATCGTCCGGTTCGCGGACAAGACGCAGCACCAGCTGTTTCTCGAACCCGAGGGATATGCCACCGACGAATACTACGTGAACGGCATTTCGACGAGCCTGCCGCGCGACGTGCAGGACGCGATCCTGCGGGAGATCCCGGCGCTGCGCGAAGCCCAGGTGATGCGGTACGGGTATGCCGTGGAGTATGACTTCTGTCCGCCGGACCAACTGCAGGCATCGCTGGAAACCAAGCAGGTGCGGGGGCTGTATTTCGCGGGCCAGATCAATGGAACAACGGGGTACGAAGAGGCCGCGGCGCAGGGACTGCTGGCCGGGGCGAATGCGGGGCTGGCGTTGCAGGGAAAGGATCCGCTCGTCCTCGCCCGCGACCAGGCCTACATGGGCGTGCTGGTCGACGATCTGGTCACGCGCGGCGTGGACGAACCGTACCGCATGTTCACCAGTCGCGCCGAGTATCGCCTGCGGCTGCGTCACGACAATGCCGACCGCCGCCTGACGCCCTTGGCCGTCGCCGCAGGCCTCTGCAGCGATCGCCGCTGGCAGCAGTGGCAGCGAAAGGAAGCCGCGATGCAGGCGATCCGCGAGGAACTCGCCGCACGCCGCGCCGAGGAGGTGCCGCTGCTGCGTTTTCTACGTCGGCCCGAAATCGACTGGACCTACGTCCTCGATCGCTGGCCCGAACTGCGTACGCTCGATGCGGATCTGGCCGAGCAGGTGGTCTGGGATATCAAGTACGAAGGCTATGTCGCGCTCCAGGACCAGCAGGTGGATCGGCAGAAACGCCTCGCGGAAAAACGGATTCCGGCCAGTCTGGACTACGGAGCGATCCGGCACCTCCGCGCGGAAGCGCGGGAGAAGCTGCAACGCATTCGACCCGAGAATCTCGCCCAGGCCGGACGTATCAGCGGCATCACGCCCGCCGACCTTGCGCTGCTCACCACACACATCACCACCCCCCGCAGTCCCCAGAACGCCGCCGATCCGCCTGCGGGGCTACCAACGGAGCCCGAAGCTACCCATTCCGACACGTGGGAAGCCGACGACGGGGGCCGGATGTGAAGTCTGGGAGGGGACGATAGGTCGTGACGGTCCCACCAATTTGGAGATTTACAACACTTTTGGGACCCTTAAGCCGATTAGAAAACTTGGCATGATCGGGCGTCTTTTGCAGGGCCTTTGTTGTAAGTCCTTGCACAGTTGTTATTTGCAGCTTGCTTATCAATCTTGACGCCCGCGTTAAGACTCCTATAATACGGAGCATTGGAAAGCTCGGCAAAGCTGACTGATTGGCGATAGCTGGGCCGAGTGTGAATGGGCGGGTAAGTTGTGTGTTCTGAACATGCGGCTTCACCCCGTTCAACGAGGGATTTAGGGATTCTCGACCGGCAGCGGCGAGTGGGGTGTTGTTCAGCCGACTTGCACGTTCCCGGTGGAAGTTCCGAGAGGCTAGGGAAGGATATTCGTAGCCATGAAAACGGTTTACACGACGGGTGAGGCGGCCAAGATCTGCAAGGTGAGTCAGCAGACGATCATTCGCTGCTTCGATTCGGGACAACTGAAAGGGTTTCGCGTGCCCGGCAGTCGATTCCGCCGGATTCCCCGCGACCAGTTGTTCGCGTTCATGAAGGACAACGGGATCCCCACGGAGGCCCTCGAGAGCGGCAAACGCAAGGTCCTCATCGTGGACGACGACGAGGAGCTCGTGGAGCTGATGCGCGACGCCTTCGACCAGGACGGCCGGTTCGATATCCGAACCGCCAACAACGGCTTCGATGCCGGCATGCTGGTCAAGGAGTTCCGTCCGGACCTGGTGGTTCTGGACGTCATGCTGCCGGACATCAACGGCCGCGAAGTTTGCGTGCGGGTCCGCAGCGACAAGACGCTGGATGAGGTCAAGATCATCTGCATCTCGGGAATGATCGAGAACGACAAGGTTGCCGATCTTCGCGAGGCGGGAGCCAACGACTTCCTGCAGAAGCCCTTCACGGTGGACAAGCTGCTGGATCGGGCATGCGAACTGCTGCTGCTGGAGCCCGTGTCGACTGCCTGAGCCGGCGACGGCTTGACGCGGTGATCGACGTACCCGGGACGGATGCCTTGGCGTGCCGTCCCGAGGCTGGTGCCGCGGCGGAAATCATCCGCTGCGGCGTTGAGCGTGCGTGTGATGCGACCGGCCCACCGTACCGGCTCTACCGAACGGGTCGACCTTGATCCGGTCGACCGAGACCCAGCAGTGCAGAAGAACGGAAGGGAACGGCGTTTCGCGTCAAGAATCGCCGTCGAGACCATGGTCGCCTCCGAGCAACTTCCGGGAAGGCTCGCGTGGCGTTCTCTCCATGGTGACTGGCATTTCCTGGGCACCAGCGACTCGCTGTTGCTGCTGCTTTCGTCCCTGACGCCGTCTGGGCCCGTTCTCGGGATGGCGGACACGGGTGTCGCTGCGGAATTGCCCGGGGAGCTTCCCGCCGGTGCTCTCGCAGACACTCTCTCAGTCCTTCGTGTCGGTACTTCCCCGCAACGCAGCGTCGGTGCGCGCGTGCCGGCGGACGTCTGGCGGCATCTGATCCGGTCCGATCCGGGACTGGCAGCGTGGGCGTTCGAATGGGTGGAGGCCGCGTCGCTGGAGCCGTCCTGGGACGAAGACTCGCTCTTGCAGCGGCTGGCGCAGTGGACGACTGTCGCCCATCTGTCGGCCACGTTGACCTCGGTCACGTGCGGCGATCGAGGTCTTCCGTATTGCGGGGCCGGCGACGGACCATCGGGCAGCGTGGCAGGACCGGAGTGCTCGAACGCGATTGGCGATCGGCCGACCAACTTGCTCCTGGCAGCCATGGCCTCCGCTTATACCCGGGTTGAAGCCTGGGAGTGCCACCGCAACTGCGGCGGCCAGGCATGGCAACCGAGCGTGGCCGACGGCCTTCAGCGGCGTCGCCAAACCGCTCGAGAACTGCTCGCGGCAGGCGTCCTGGCGGCCTCCGGGGACGCTTGGGAAAACGCGGAGCCGTCGAATCCGGATTGCGAAGGCGCGGATGTCTGCCAGATGCTCTTAAGACGGATGGCGAGACTGGAGTCCTTGGAAAGGGACTTCGAGGAGCAGTTGCGGCGAGCAAAGCTGGCGGCGCTGCGGGAGCTGGCGTATGGGGCCAGCCATGAGATCAACAATCCGCTCGCGAACATCGCGTCCCGCGCGCAGCTTCTGTTGCGTGACGAAAGCGATCCGCAGCGACGACGTTCGCTGGCGACGATTCATGGGCAAGCCATGCGGGCCCACGAGATGATCGCGGACATGATGCTGTTCGCCAAACCGCCTCGTCCCGATCGAAAGCCGGTGGATCTCCAAGAACTGCTGCAGGCCTGGGCGGAACACTTCCGGCAGAACCTGCCTGCCACGATCGTATTTCGGTGCGATGCGGGTGCGGACGGCGAGGATCGCGAACCGACGGTCCGCCTGGATCCGGAACAGGCATATGTGGCCTGGGACGCGATCGCACGCAACGCCGTCGAGGCGATGGAGGGCAGCGGGCAGCTGACGGTGCGAGTTGAATTCATGGATCGGCGGGAGGCGGCCGGTGCAGCCCTCGGCCCGGAACTAGACACCGCCGGCGGTTGGGTGTGGGTGGTCTTCGAGGACTCTGGTCCGGGACTCTCGGATCGCGCCCGCGAACACCTGTTCGATCCGTTTTTCTCAGGCCGGGAAGCGGGCCGAGGCTTGGGCTTTGGTCTGTCCAAGGCCTGGCGGATCGCGGAACTGCATGGAGGCGCGATCGAAGCGCATTCGACGCGGGCGGGAGTGCGTTTGCGGTGGGGAGTGCCCCGCGGTTGATGGACGCGGAGTCGCGGACCGCACGCGGACCGCGGTGACCGAGGATGGTCACCGATGCGGCCGATTGGTTCAGGCGTTCAGGCTGCGAAGTTCCCGCGGCAAGGGGAAGTGCACATCCTCCTGGCGGAACGACCGCACCTCGATAAGGGCCGCGAACTTCTCCTCGAGGAATTCGAGGCACTCCTGCACGACGATTTCCGGAGCGCTCGCGCCGGCGGTCACCAGCACCGTTTCCACGCCCTCGAACCATTCGGCGTGGATGTCGGCCGTTCCATCGATCAGGTAGGCGCGGCAGCCGGTCTCACGGGCCAGTTCGCGGAGTCGCTGGCTGTTGGAACTGTTTTGGCTGCCGAGCACGAGCACGACTTCCGCCTCGCGGGCCAGCAGACGCACGGCCTCCTGGCGGTTCTGCGTCGCGTAGCAGATGTCTTCCTTGGGCGGACCCTCGATGCGCGGGAATCGTTCCCGCAGACGCTGGATGATGCGGTTCGCGTCATCCACGGAGAGGGTCGTCTGCGTCAGGTAGGCGAGCTTCGAGTGTTCGGGAATTTCCAGCCGGTCCACATCGGCCACCGTTTCCACGAGGAGGATCGCCTCGGGCGCCTCGCCCATCGTGCCGATCACTTCGTCATGTCCTTCATGGCCGATCAGGATGATGGTGTAGCCGGCCTGGGCGAAGCGGATAGCCTCCAGATGGACCTTGGTGACCAGGGGGCAGGTGGCGTCGATGGCGAGGAGGTTTCGTTCCTTCGCCACGCGTCGAATCTCAGGCGAGACGCCATGGGCGGAGAACAGCAGGTGCGATCCGGGCGGCACCTCCGCCAGGTTCTCCACGAAGATGGCTCCCTGCGTCCGGAAGGTATCCACCACATACTTGTTGTGGACGATCTCGTGGTAGACGTAGATCGGCGTTCCAAAGGCGCGGATGGCGAGGT
>CAZUJM010000043.1:11254-12025 GCA_964620405.1 uncultured Pirellulaceae bacterium
GTCCAGGCTCTCGATGGCCATGTTGACCCCGGCGCAGAAACCACGCGGACTGGCAAGCAGTACTTTCACGGCTCGAATGGCTCCCGCTCATTTCGGGCTTCAGCCGCCCGGCCACCGAGCCGGCAGGTGAAACGCAGCCCGCCATGGCATGGTAGCAGGCAGCGCTCGATTTCGACAGACTGGCAGCGAGGCCGGTCCGGCAGGAAGGCCACGCCTGCGGGAGGCGATCACCAACCGGTCCGCTGCAGGTCGGCCAGCACTTGTCGCACGATCCGGGCGATCTGGTCTTCGTTCGGCAGGTCGTCGGCCCAGCCCTCCTGCTTGAGAAGGCCGTAGAGCTGGTCCTGCAGCTTGGACAGACTCTGCTGCTGCACCGAAGACTGCGGCTGGCGGCCCGGGCCGGTCTGGATGCCGCGCAGATTCAAGGCAACTCGGAAGCCCTCCGGGAACTCGGCCGAGTACAGCATGGCGTCGAAGAGACGCAGCAGGCGGTACTGCAGGTCGCGGGCCGTCTCCAGGTCGCCGGCCAGGGTCAGGTCGTACAGGCGGCGCGTGATTTCGGGAACAATGCCGCTCGTGGCGTTCGTGCCGCCGTCGCAACCGACCAGCAGCATCGGCATCAGCGCCGCTTCCCAACCGGTCAGGAAGCTGAACTCGGGACGTTCGTGACGCACCGCCGCGATCATGCGCATCATGTGCGGCACATCGCCGGACGAGTCCTTGATGGCGACCACCCGCGGACACTCGATTGCCAGCCGCCGCACGGTTTCC
>CAZUJM010000043.1:12035-14891 GCA_964620405.1 uncultured Pirellulaceae bacterium
ATCGGGGAGGTGAAGAGTGGAATGTTGTAGAGCGTGATGTCGACCGGCGAGTTGTCGGCGATCTCGCGGAAGTAGGCGTAGACGCCCTCGGGGCCCAGCTTGTAATAGAACGGCGACACGATGGCCACGGCACGGACGCCCAGCGTCGCGTAGTACTCGCAGGCCCGAATCGTTTCCCCCGTATTCGCCTCCGCCGCTCCCGCCAGGATGGGCACCCGCCCTCGCGCCTGGTCGGCCATGATCTCCACGATCCGACGCCGTTCCTCGGCCGTGTATCGCACGAACTCGCCGGTCGACCCGTTCGGATACAACCCATGCACGCCGCGGTCGATCAGCCAGTCGACGTACCGACGCAGTTCTCCCTCATGGATCTGCCGGCGGTCGTCCAGCGGGACGATGTTGGGAGTGAAGATGCCCCGGATCTTTTCGGCCATGAACACGTTCCTTGGAAGCACGGTTCGCCGGAGTCTCACCGCAACGCTCCCTGTTCGTCGCGGCCGAGGTCGGACCGCGGGCGAACGAGGCGGCAGAAACTCCCGTGGCGAAGTTTCATTTGTCGAATCGCGTAATCATAGCTTCCGAAAACTGGACCACCAGCGGACGTTTGTGGTGGATGGGCTGTTTTGGTGGAGTGGGTCCAGGGGTTGGGTGGGGCGTTTTGGGAGGTTGTTTTTCAGCAGAGGGAGTCCGCGACGGGGGAGACCCGGCGCGTGATCAGGGCCACGATCTTCGGCCCGAATCGCGTGAGGAATACCACGGCGGCCTCGCTCCCAGGGCCGGTCCAGGCTCGCTGGAGTTTGGCGGGATCGAGTTCCACGTTTCGCTTCTTCACCTCGACTCTTCCCACTTCTCGCCCTCGCAGCCAGGCCTGCACTCGATCTGGCCGGAACGGCATCGACTCCAGCACCTCATAAGGCTCGGCCCAGGGGAACAGGTGGCAGCGGGGGCCGGTCAGGTAGCCGCCACCGGGAGTGAGCCCCTTCAGTCCCCAGGTTTCGGCCAAGTTCCCCGCCAGTCCGGCCGCCAGCAGACTGGCCACCGGTTCGTAGACGAACGGATCGACCTGCTGGGTGCAGGTCACCGGTAGGGCGTGCGGAGCGGACCAGTGGTGCGGCCGACCGTCGACCAGCCAGGTGGCCGTCCGCACGCCGGGCTCACGTCCGAGCGTTCCGAACCAGGCCACCAGCTGCTGGCAGGTTCCCTGGTGTCCCATCCATTCGAGTTCGGCCCGGGCCAGCAGGGCGTGCTCGGGTTCGGTGGCAGGAGCCAGTTTCAAAGCCAGATCAGGATGCTGCCGCAGCAGCTGTTCGATCTCCCGGTCGTTGGGCGAATGGGCCTCCAGTCGCACCGATCGACGCTCGCCCGGCCGACGATCCGGGTCGAGATGCAAGGCGGCTCCTGCAGGCAGGGTCGTAGAGGGTACGCGTTCGACGCGGATTTCCGGCTCGTGAATCCCCCGCTCCCGCAGATTGGCTTGAGCGAGATAGGCCGGCAGTGGGTCGGACTCGATGCCCACCACCGGTCCTCGGGCCGCCAACGCCATGAGATCGCCGCCGATGCCGCAGCAGGCATCGACGACGGGCGCTCCGGAGAAAAAGCGAGTCGCCTTGTAGGCGGCGAGGATCGCGTCGGTGGCCTGTTCCAGCGATCGACGGGTAAAAAACAGCCGTTCGGCGTCCGGAAACTTGGCAAGAGCCCGCCGCCGCAGATCGCGTTGTTCCAGCAGCAGGGCCACTTGGCCGGCTGACAGTTCGCGACGCAGATGTCGCGTGAGTTCGTGGAGCGGGCGGTCGTCCTGGCGCAGGCGGTCCAGCCAAGAACGGCCCGGGCCCTCGACCAGCCAACGCAGCTCCTCAGTCGGCGCCTCCAGGGCCCGCGGCTTCGTCTCGCCCTTCATCCAACCCTGCTCCCCTCACGGCCGTCTCGCCCCCACGTCTTTCGGGAGCGTTGGGCGTCGATGGATCGCCGCTTTCCGCCCGGCCGATCGCTTTCCAGCCGCGACCCACGGCCCGGATGCTCGTCCCCCGCGACGTGGGAAAACGTCACAAGACGCCATTGTAGCGAATTGGGGGGGAGGCTCCGGCCTAGCGTGCCGGACACACGGGTCCGGAAACCTGCTCCGGCTCCCGGCCAAGTCTCCGCAATCCAGCAGGCGACTGGTCGATATCGGATCAGGAGTCCTCTCGATCCGTTTCAGGGCTGCGACGACCATGCCGAGTCGAACCACTTTGTTTCTCTGTATCCTCGCGGCGGCTGCCGTGCTGCCCTTCCTCCTCAGTGAGGATGGCAAGAGTTCTTTGGTGAAGGCGGTGAGCGACGGGCCTGGGGCGTTCTTCGCCAGCTGGGTGAAGGAAACGCCCGCGGAGTCAGGCGATGCGAGTGAGGCAAAAGCGGAGGGAGAGGAAGCGAAGACGGCGGAAGTAGCCAAAAAGACCATGCTGCCGCCCAACTCGCCCACGTCGGACCTGCCGCCCGTGGATATGAAGTACTACGGGGGGTCGATCGGAATGACCCTCATCGAAGCCCTCTACTTCGACGCGTCGCCCGAATGGATTTCCCAGAGGTGGCCCCGCGTGACCACGCGTCTGCCGTTCCTGGAATACCATGGAATTCGAGTGCCGCTGGTGACGGGGTACGAGTTGGAGGATGTGGCCGGTACCCTGACTTACTATTTCGACAGTAACTCCCAGGTGCAGCGGATCACCTTCTCGGGCTTCACGGGGGACTACGAGGCCACGGCCGCCCTGCTGCAGAACCGTTTCGGACTCCGCCAGTACGCTTCGGTCGGTACGGCCCTCTTCCTGGCCTACTGGGAGGGACGCCCGATCGGCATGCTGCGAATCGAGGAGGCTTCGC
>CAZUJM010000043.1:14901-29950 GCA_964620405.1 uncultured Pirellulaceae bacterium
GATCGAGTTGAACCTGCCGAGGACCGGGGCCAGCCTCAGTCCGGCGACGCTCCTGCGACTTCAGAAACTCCGCGAAGCCCGACTGCTTTAAGGCACCCTCGAACGTCCCGCGGGCCTACTGCCGCCGTCGGGACCCGTCTCGCCGAATCTGGTATCGCCGATTCGCCCAGGATACTGCCGCACTTTCCTCACTCGGCTACTCCGTAGTCCCCTCGTCTGGCGAAGCGGTGCGAGCCCGTGCAACGCCGGACCGACGCCCGCAGCGGTCCCTTCTTTCAGCTGGCAAGTCCTTGGTGAGCCATGGCTTGCGCCGTATCAAGCGAGGCCCGGGGAAGGCGTGTTGGCGCGATCGGCAGGTTGGCGATTTCTCAGAAAACGCGTTTTTTCGGCGAGAAACGTCGCTCGTGCGGGAGCGGTGCTAGCACTTATCGAACGGTTTTCCACGCGGCGTCCGGACGGCTTCAAAGAATGGGGTCCGCGAGAGATCGCGGCATTTGCCGAGGATTGATTCTTTTCCGGTACTCGGTTTCTGAAAAAGACCGGAGCCGATGTCGCGATGGTTTGACAGCAGGGGGTGCCCTAGTAAAATCAGCCACTCGGATGTGAGCCAAACGCGGGTTCCGGCCGTCACGCTGCGACGATGGCTGGGACCTCGACCTGGAAACCAGGTCAAATTTATTTCAATCTGAAGGTTTTTCCGGCGGGGTGTTTTGCGCTCTCGGTGCGCGCCCACCTTGCGGAATCCAGGAAGCTGCGGGCCGCGATATGGAGATCGTGTCGAAAGTGCGTGCTCAGCTAATCTCCCAATTGGGAGAAGAGCGGTACGAACTTTGGTTCGGCACCGGTACGCGACTCCGCTGCGACGGCGGCACGCTGTCGGTCCTCGTGGATACCCGCTTTCGCCTAGATCGCCTGCGGAAGAACCATCACCAGGACATTCAGAAGGTGGCCACCGACGTCCTCGGGGAGGACTCTCAGGTGGCTTTCCTGATCGACAAAGGGCTGTTCGATCTGGAGGACGCTGGGGCTGCGGAAGCCACTTCGGCCCCGTTGACCTCCTCGGTGACTGGCCCGACTGGCCCCTGCGAGGCGGCTCCGTTCGCCGCGGACCCGGCTCCGTTGGCATCAATGGCGATAACCGCCGCCGAAGCAGCTTCAGGTGCCGCGCCGATTGCTCCGGCAGCCGAGCGGCCTGCGGCGTCGGACGGCACGGCGATCTCGCCGCAACTCGTGCAGCGCTGGCAAGGCGTGCAGCCCCCCGCCGACCAGCCTGTCGCCGGTCGGATTCGTCCGAAGTCGGCCGAGGCGTCCGCTCCCCATGCCCGTCGTTTTGCCTCCCTCGGCTCGCTCGTCGTAGGCAGCAGCAACCAAGTGGCCTTCAACGCCCTGAAGATGGCGCTGGACAACCCGGGCCAGATGAATCCGCTGCTGTTGCACGGGCCCCCGGGTGTGGGCAAGACCCACCTGCTGGAAGGTGCTTGGTCGACCGTCCGGGCGCGAGGCGGTCGACGCGTGGTCTACCTGACGGCGGAGCAGTTCACGACCTACTTCCTGCAGGCCCTCCGCGGGTCGGGGCTGCCTGTCTTCCGCCAGAAGTATCGGGAGATGGACCTCCTGATCCTGGACGACATTCAGTTCTTCATGGGCAAGCAGGCCACCATTTCCGAACTGCTGCACACGCTCGACGCGCTGGTGCGCCAAGGGCGACAGGTGCTGCTGGCGTCCGATCGAGGGCCCGGCGACCTGCAGCAGCTGGGCAATGAGATGCGGACCCGCATCCTGGGCGGCTGTACCTGCGCCCTGCAACCGCTGGACGATGCCACGCGTCACCAGCTGGCGATTCGCCTGCTGGAGCAACGGCAGCTGACGCTGGCAGATGGACTGGTGGAACGCATCGTCCTGCGGACGCCCGGCGACGCGCGGCAGTTGTCCGGCGTGGTCAATCGACTCTGGGCCACCTCCCGTGCCCTGCAACGCTCGGTTTCGATGGGCATGGTCGAGGAAGTGCTGGACGAATACTTCCCGAACAGTGGCGGAGTGATCCGGCTGGACGACGTGCAGCGGGTGATCTGCGCCGAATTCAACCTGGATCCCCAGGTCCTGCGTTCCGACCGGAGGACGCACGAAGTGAGCCATCCTCGCATGCTGGCCATGTGGCTGGCCCGCAAGCTCACGGGCGCTGCCCTGACAGAGATCTGCGAATTCTTCGGGCGCCGCAGCCACAGCACGGTGCTGGCGGCGCAGAACAAGGTCGAGCAGTGGGTGCAGGACGGACGCCAGATGAACCTGGGCCACCGCTCGTGCGATGTCCAGACGGTACTGACCCGTCTGGAACGCAGCCTGCGTGCTTGAAGAGAGCCCCGGAAGCGGCCGCCTGAAACGACTGCTTGAAGCAGCTGCCTGAAACGGTGGGGCAGCGACGGAGCATTGGTCGTCCGTCGCTGCGTCTTCACGCCAGGGCCCGCGGAGTTTGCAGCCGCGAACGACTACGGTCGGGAGCGATTACACGAATCGCGTGCGGCCGGGCATCGGCACTTCCGGGACCTTCACCTCGCCCAACTCATAGCGGGGCGGAGTGAGGTCTTCCATCGAGTTGAGCGCCTTGCTGGACTCGATCAACTCGCCGGTGTAGCAGGCCATGCGGCCCATGATGGCGACCAGCGTGCTGTGGGCCATGTAGACGCCATTGTTGATGATCTTGCCGGCCCGGAGTCCCGCAAACAGTTCCTGGTGCTCCACGTCGTACATGCTGGGCAGCGGGCCGCTGTACTTCCAGTTTTCCTTGCCCGTGATCGAGCGGTCCAGCAGCTTGGCGGTGCCCTGCGTTCCGTACACGAAGTCTTCCACTTCGTTCCAGCAGTTGCTCATCTGCCGCGTGTACGCGAACACTTTCAGTCCGTTCGGATACTCGTAGCACACCGCATGGTGGTCGTAGATGTTGCCCCACGGCTCCTCCACGCGCACCTGGCGGCCTCCGAGGCCGAAGCAGCGGGCCGGAAGTTCGTCGTTCATCAGCCACACGGCCTTGTCCAGGCTGTGGACGTGCTGCTCGCAGATGTGGTCGCCAGACAGCCAGGTGAAGTAGAGCCAGTTGCGGAGCTGGTACTCCATTTCGCTCCATTCCGGCTTGCGGCCGCGATGCCAGAGCGTCCCGGCGAGGTAGTTCGTGTGGATCGCGACCATGTCACCGATCGCGCCGTCCTTGATGCGGTTGACGGTTTCGCGCACGCCGAGGTCGTAACGCCAGCACAGGCCGGAAACGATGGCGAGGTTCTTTTCCTTGGCCTGGCGAACCGTCTCCAGCACGCGGCGGACACCGGGGCCGTCCACGGCGACCGGCTTCTCGCAGAAGACATGCTTGTTGGCGGCGATGGCGGCCTCCAGGTGCTGCGGACGGAAGTGGGGTGGCGAGCAGAGCAGCACCACGTCGACATCCGACTCCATCACCTGCTTGTACGCGTCAAAGCCCGTGAAACAGTGGTCGTCGGTGACCGCGAACTTCTCGCCCATCTCCGCCGCTTCGGCCTGGTTCTTGATGTTGCGGCGGCTGTTCTGGAGCTGGTCCTCGAACATGTCGGCCATGACGGTCAGCTTGACGTTCTTGTCCGCGCCCAGGGCATTGATGGCCGCTCCGCTGCCGCGTCCGCCGCAGCCGATCAGGCCCACCTTGATCGTCTCGTCGCCTGCGGCATGCGCGAAGCGGGCCGAGGACAGGCTGCTGGCGATCGCTCCACCCACCAGCGCCGCCGTGCCCGTCCGAAGGAAACCGCGCCGCGACTCCTGCGGCGAACCCGTGCTCAAGGAACGCTCCGTGGCCGTGGACGCGTCGAAGGGGGAACCCGCTGGAAATGGCAAGGCCTGGCCGGCCGTCTTGCGCGGTTCGGGTGCGGATGGGGAAAAGGGCATGGTGCCTCCTGTTCAGGCGAGACTCTTTGGCTGGTGAAAGCGGGCAGACCGGCATCATAACCCGTTGGCATCGGCGCTGCCAGTCGATGGCTGGCGGACCATGCGGGCGGATCAACGCGGGCGGATCAACGCGAACAGATTCGGGCCGCTCTTACCGACCCACGCGATCTCTCGCCGCGTCCCCGGCGACCTGCCAGTTCGTGATCTTCGCGGAGTGCGCGCGATCCGCGCCTGTTTGGCTCAGCGCCAAGATTCCAGAGCGCGAAGCAGGTCGCGATCCAGCGAGGGGAGGTCCACGCCGAAAGCTTCCTGGAACTCCCGCAGCCGCTGTTCGGGAGTGTCTCGTCCCAGTGCCTGTTTCCCGCGGACGATCTCCAGGTAACGCCGGAAGCCATCCGGGTGCCTGCGGATCAGAAAGTAACAGAGCGACCACGCTTCGGCGTAGGCATCCTTGGCATCCTGGGTCTGGCGAAACCGCTGGTCATCGGTGATCAGCGAGGCCAGGGAGGTGGCGGGGCGGCGCGCGAGGTAGTCCCGCATGCCGCGCAGCCGGGTGTCGTTGATCTCCCCCACGCGTTTCCAGCCGCGGCGACTGGACAGGTCGGGCGACTCGAAGTAGATCGCCAGCCCCTCGCTGAGCCAGAATGGGTTGTCGGCGAATCGCGTCTGCAGGCCGCTGTTGAACGCCAGTTGGTGGGTCGCTTCGTGGATCACCGTGGCGACCGTGCGCTCCGCGGCGGGACGCGACAGCAGCATCTGGATATGATCCTGCGTTCGGACCTTCACTCCCGGCGCCTGCAACTGTTCCATCCCCGTCATGTCGTACGTCATGATGCGGTTCGAGGCGAGGCTGTAGTAGCCGATGATCGACTCGGCGGCGTCTCCGAGTTCCGATCGGCAATAGTCGCGGTACGATGCGGCGTCGCGGAAGACCACGGCCACCAGCAGCGGCGGCTTCTCCAGCTTCAGGCCCATCTTCTCCCAATGGTTGAAGTAGACGCGGTAGAGCTGCTCGAACAGCGCGCCGCACCACTGAGCGTAAGCGCGCGTCGTGTTGTAAGCCACCAGGTAGTGCGCCGTGTCGTGCAGCTGGAAGCCGGGCGGAAGTTCCCGCAGCAGGCGTTCCCCCAGCTCCTTCTTGCCGAGCCGCGTGAAGGGCGTTTCGTCGCTGCGGCGAGAGACGATCTGGCTGGGTTGGAGCGTCCAGACATGGCCGTCCTGCTCCTCCAGCAACAGGCCTCCGTCCTGGGCTTCGACCAGCACCCGTCCCACCAGCGCACGCTCGCCGCTAGCCTCCGCCTCCTGGATCTCCACATACTCCACCGCCGTCGCGCAACTGGCCACCACGAAGCTCCACAGCCACGCGACGAACAGCGGCTTCTTCAGCACAAGGAGAAGTGATCGGCGGGGCATCGGCAAAGGGATTCCGACGAGCTACAAAAAGGGGCGAGGGGCGGAGCGAACGGGGGGAGCGCGGGACCCCCGCGACGCACCACGACGCCCGATTATACCGTACGGCCTTCGCGGCCCGCCGACGAGCTGGAAAATGCGATAACAACCGCCGTCATGCCGCCGAACAGCAGCACCAGGGCCAGGCACAATCCGGCCAACTGGTCCGCCACGCCATAGTGGACCAGATTGAACACGCGCACCGACACCGTGGTGACTCCCGGTGGCGTCGCCAGTACCGTGGCCGACAGGTCGCCAATCGCCAACGCCAGCAATACCAGCCACTGGCAGAGGAAAAAGTCGCGCAGCGGAACGCCCGCGCCATGCCAGAAGGCGCGGGGCGCCGCGACGCCCGACAACGCGGCTTGATCCGCGAGACGCCGATTGACCGCACGCATCTTCCAAGCCGTGAGCAGGTAGGCTACCGGGAACAGGCGGATGACCAGCGCCAGCCACGCCACGACGATCGTTCGGTCGTAGAGGTAGAAGAGCAGGTCGGAGCCTGGCTGGTTCACCAGGCTGCTCAAGGCCAGCGCCAGCACGGGACCCGGGGTCGCCAGGCCCAGCACGCAGGCGATCGCCCCCAGCCGACGCATCCAGGGACGTCGATATCCCCACCAGCAGCAACTGACCGCCAGGCCCAAGGCGGTCAGTCCGCTCAGTTGGCCGAGCAGCATCGACCACGCCAACTCGTCGCGAAATCGCCCCGGGCTGCCGACCGTCAGCCCCACGACTTTCGCGAACGACCAGCTCCATACCCGCTCTCCCTGCACCGAATCGACGAGCAGGCCCGCTTGGTAGACCAGATTGCCGACGGGCGCCAGCAGCAACGTGCCCAGCACCAGCGAGAGCAGCAGCGTGACGGGCCAGCGGAGCACTCCCAGCCGCGCACGCCAGGCAGGTCGTTGCGAATCGCCGAATCCGATCTCCGCCTGCTCCACCAGCGGCCAGCATGCGGCCATCGCGCAGCCCGCCGTCAGCACCAGACCGCTGGCGGTTCGCCGCACGATCGTGGGCAGGGAGTCGCCGAGCATGAAGCCCGTGTACACCTCCTCGGCGAACGTCCGGATCTGGAAGATGTCCGTCACCGTGATGTCACACGCCACCAGAACCCAGTAGAGCAGGCCGGTGGAAACGAGGGACGGCACCCACCAGCGACGGGTCACGCGCCACAGCACCTGGAGATCGGAACCGTCCAGCGACGCCAGTTCCTCGAGGTCGCGCGGCACGCCGGCGAGGCCCGCGCCCACCAGAAAGACAACCCATGGAAGGCCCAAAGCAAATTGCATCAGCAGGGCTCCGCTCCAGCCTCGGAGGGGAGTCCATCCCGTCGCGGGAAAGAGCCATCGCGTCGCCCAGCCCTGCCCCCCCCAGCCGGCATCCCAGCCGGCCAGCAGCAGGTAGGGCGGCAGGAACAGCAGCAAGGTCAGGATCCAGCGAACGAACCGAGGCCACGCGATCTGGGTACGAAAGAGCAACATCGCCAGCGCGCCACCCACCGGCAGGCTCAAGGCCGTGGAAGCGGTCGCGAAGGCCAGCGTGTTCCAGAGCAGCGGCCTGTTGGAGCGGTCCGACAGCAGGAAGGCGCACCCGAGGGTGGCGGCCAGAAGTCCCGCCAGCACGGGCAGGTTCCTGCCCGGTGGACGCGCGTTTCTGCCGGCCGCCTGCCAGGAATCGGCCAACTCGCGATCACCGGCAGCCCGTGCTTTCATGGTTTCTCCTCGGGCCTCGCGGGGGAAGCTATCCTTCGCCGGATCGGTCGCCGAAGCGACTCGCGGAAGCGTCCGTTCCTTCCCACGAAATGGGACAGGTCCCTCAACGCCTGCAGCAAGGTTCGAACACGGGGGGAACGCCTGTCCCATTTTTCATGCGCGGATCGGTGTCGCGCCGATCTTCTGCCTTCACGTGTCGGCGCGACGCCGATACGCGACCAACCCGCTCCAGCTTAGCGGCCCACGGACAGGATGAATCCGATCAGGTCCGACATGGCGTCGGGTGGTATCTGCTGTTCGAGGTTCGACGGCATCAGCGACAGCCCGGTGCTTCGCAAGGTCTCCAGGTCGCTTCGCAACAACGTGTCGGACTGGTTGCCCGCGCGCAGCAGCCGAATGCTGGTCGCCGTCTCCGATTGGATCAGGCCGGTCAGCACGCGTCCATCGGTTGTCTCCGCGACATAGTTGATGTACTGCGGATTCACTTCCCGATTCGGCTCCAGCACGTTCGTGAGGATGGTCTCCGCGCCGCGGTTCTGCAGCGACACGAGGTTCGGTCCGATCTCATGGCCGACCTCCTCCAGGCGATGGCATTCCGAGCAGGTTTTGCGGAAGAGTTCGCGGCCGCGAGTGAGGTCGGGCGCTCGCGCCAGGGCCTCGCGGTACGTGGCGAACACGGCGGCGCGGTCGCCGCTGGAAGCAGCACCGACGAATCGTCTTTCGAGCGCAGTCCACTGTTCGGCCGGCAGGACCTGTGCCAGCGCCGTACGCTGGCTGGCCGTCAGTTCCGCGAAAGCGATCCGCCCCGACTCCAACGCCTGCGCCGTCGCCGTCCGCCCCGCCTCGAAGGAGGGCAACCAGTCCATGACGCGAGTCCGCATCTGCGGTCCCAGCGTGGGCCAGTTGGCAATCGCCAGTTCGGCGGCTTCGACCTGGAGACGCTGCTTGAGCGAATCCCAGGCGGCGTCCTGCACTTCGAGCGGCTGCGTCGGTTGCAGCAGCAGCTCGTAGATCGGTGCCGCGCTACTCCAGTCCTCCAGCCCCAGCAGTTCCACGGCCACCCGCCGATTGGCCAGCGGAGCGTCGGTTGTCGCGGCGACTTGGGCCGCTTGAACGAGCGTGTCGCGCCAGATTTGGCCTTGCGCGAGAGTCTTCAATTCGCGGATCACCGGTGAGTCGTCGCCGCGCGTGAATTCGGGCAACACTGCGGCCCAGATCGCCGCGCGGTCCGGGCGATCCTGCGCCAGGTAGGCCACCAGTTCCGCAGTCGCCGCGGG
This sequence comes from uncultured Pirellulaceae bacterium, assembly GCA_964620405.1. Classification (GTDB taxonomy): domain Bacteria; phylum Planctomycetota; class Planctomycetia; order Pirellulales; family Pirellulaceae; genus CAZUJM01. Next base: position 23,246 of record CAZUJM010000043.1, read on the forward strand.
GGACTGCTGCCGAGCCACCTGGCCGGCGAACTGGCGAAGCAGCGCCCTGCCCGCCGGTGACTCCGCCAGCCCCGCTTCGTGACCGATTTCTGTCAGCACCTGCACCACTTCGTTTTCCGCCAGCGAGCTTTGTACGGCCGCGGCGATGGAGGGCGTTTCGAGGTTGCGAGCGGCCAGCTGCGACAGCGCACGCCGCCGGTCGTCTCCGGCCGGCAACTCCCCGAGCGTGAAGGCGAGTTGCAATCGCACACGCGGCGAGTCGTCCTCGACGCGGGCGAGCAACGCCTGCCGCAGGTCAGGGGAAGTTGCCGCCAGCGGCTCACTGAGGCGCACCGCATGGCGACGCACTTGGGGATGGGGGTCGGCCAGCGCCACCAGCAGGTCGGCTTCGGTCAGCGCGTCGAGCGACCGCAGCACCTGCAGGGCGCGCCATCGCGCCTGGTCGGTGCCATGCTGAGCCAGTTCACGCAGCGGTTCGACTGCCTGCGGATCGCGACGTTCATGCAACAGCCGCGCCGCCGTCTCCTGGTGCCATGCATTGGCGTGCTGCAGCGCGGCGACCAGTGCAGGCGTGTCGGCTTGGTCGAGCCGGGGGCGAGCGACCGGCCGGTAGTCGCCCGGCACAAGCCTCCAGATGCGGCCGCGATCCCGACCGCTGGTCAGGTCCAGGTGCTGCTTGATCTCCGGCGGCAGCGACGCCGGATGCTCGATCACTTCCCGGTACATGTCCACGATGTAGAGACAGCCATCCGGTCCGTTGGTCATCTGCACCGGCCGGAACCAGTTGTCGTCGGAGGTCACGAAATCGCAGCCTTCGTCGATGCGATCCGCTTGGTAACGGATTCCTACATCGGTCAATCGCTTGCGATGGATCAGGTTGCTGCCCACGTCGGCCACGAAGGCCATGCCCCGGTAGGCGGGCGGATAGGCATCGCCGCGATAGATGGTGATGCCCGTGGCGCTGGTGAAGTAACCGGATGCGCGTCCACCGCCCTCAATCGGTCCCGGCACCACTCCCGCCACGCGCAGGCGAGTCCTCACCAGCCGCCAAGGCTCCACGGCGCTCGTGCGAAACACGTCCGCCTGCGGGCCCTCGCTGGCGATGCTCACGCGCGAGGGCGGAGGCGATACCCGCGGATTGCGGAGCCAGTAGCGGTCTTCGTACATCACCTGCTGGATATGGTCGCTGTTGGCGCACACAAAACGATCGCCCCAGTCATCAAAGGTCATCCCGTGCTGTCCGCCGCCCGTCGTCGCCTCCAACTGCCGCGTCGCCGGGTCGAAGGAGAAGTCGCGTCCGCGCAGCGTCACCGCTTGCGAGGCCGCTCCGGTCAACTCCGCGCCCGAACTGCTGGTCACGCCGTGAATCCGCTGGTCGGGACCCCATTGAAAGGTATTGACCAGTCCCTGCACGTTACTGCGGCCAAACCCTTGGTACACCACCTCCCGCTGCTCGGCTCGCCCGTCGCCGTCGGTGTCGCGCAAGAACAGCAGGTCGGGAGCCACCGCCACGAAAACGCCGCCCCCGTAACAGGTGACCGCCGTCGGCCAGCCCAGCCCCTCCGCAAAGATCGTGCTGGTCTCGTAACGTCCATCGCCATCGCGGTCGCGCAGTTGCCGGATCCGGCTCAGGTTCTGCCCCTCGTCCTCCGAATAGCCTCGCATCTCCACGGCGTACATCGTTCCGTCGGCGTCGAAGCAGATGGCGACCGGATCGACCACATCCGGCTCCGCTGCCACCAACTCCATGCGGAACCCGTCCAGCACATGAAACGTCCGCAGCGCCTCCTCCGGCGACTTCGGCGCGATGCGCGGCAGCTCGGCACCGTAGTCGGGCACCCCTGCGGCAGCCCCCTGCGCCTCCGCCGCCCTCGCGGCCCGCGGACCAGCCGCCCACGGATCGCTCGACAGCAGCAAGCTCACGACGAGGGCGAAGCCTGCGAAGCCGATCAATCGCCGAGGAGTCACCAGGCGGTCACGGGCGAATATCATGCGAAGCACTTTCGTGGCAGGAGAGACGCGTCGGTCGAACGCGGAGCAAGAAACATCCGCACGATACCGCAGATGTCGGGCTTGGCGCGCTGGAAGGTAGGAGAGTCGAGGCGGGCTGTCCGGACCGCCATTCTATGCCCGACCTCGGGGAGTCACAAGCAAACGCGCCTGCTGGGGAGGGCGAGCGGGCGCGGAACGGATGTCACGTTCCGTTGTCCCCTGGATGGATGCGAGCAACGTCAAGGCTCGTCCAGAAACACCACAGGCCCCGCGAACGGCCGATGACACGTTCGCGAGGCCCGGGGAAAAGATCGTTCAGGATCGTGGGTGCGCGTCCGGTGGTTCCGGAACTGGACCTAACGCGTCTTGGCCGGTCGCGCGGCGGCCGAGACGGGGGCGGATCGATCCAGCGTCTCCGTGAAACGAGCCAGATACTTCATGTTGCTCTCCGCTCCCGCGAAGCCCACCACGCTCTCGTCCCAGTCGAGCTGCTTGGAGAGCAGGCGGCCGGCATCGAGGTCGAAGCGGATTTCGCCTTGCGAGATCCGCTGGATGATCTGCGACTTGACGCGCGCGTCGTCCAGCGGCGTCAGCACTTCAGTCTTCAGCGAGATCGTTGCCACGCCCGTCTCCACACGCTCCAGACGGTAGACCTCGCGCGTCTTCACGACCTTCACCCGCTGGTCCTCCGTCCGGACCTTCAGTTCCATCGGCTGCGACCAGACATGGCCGATCGACACCGGGCCGTCGGGCAGCGGAATGGAGACGCCGCCCAGGCCGAGTTCCGGCTGCGAGAACTCATCGCGCCGTTCGACGATCTGCCCGGTGGGGCTGAGTGTGATCACGCTGATCGGTTTGCCGACATGGCTGGCAACGACCTGGTACTCGGCCGGCGCTTCCTTGTCCTTGCGGCTGTCGTACTTCACCGCCTGCCGTCCCGAGACCTCGGACCACATGTCGACATAGTCGATCGTGTTGGTGAACCGCATCTGGCCGCTGGCGTCCACCTCCTGCACCTGCAGCGTCCGCCCCGAACGGCTCTGCAGTTTCGTCTCCTGGCGATTGCCCGAGATCGTGGTGTCGATGGTGACCAACTGTTCGACCTGGTAACGGATCGTCTCGCCCTTGGCGTACTTGTACCGCAGCAGGTGCTGCTCCGCCGTCAGTTCCTGCTTCGCTTCCTGGAGTGCTCGCAGCACCTCCGCCGAATCCTTCGCGGGTGCAGCCGGATCGGCGGTTGTCTCGCCCGTCGGCTCGGCCCTACCCGAACTGTCCTCGGCAGTCGACGAGGCTTCCGCTGTGGGAGCCTCCGGCCCCTGGCCTTCGGTCGACGCGGCGGCCGCGCCCGATCCCACGATTTCGGTGTCCGCCGTCGCGGGATCGCTCAAAGCCGGCGCGTCGGCGTCGGGAACCGGAGGCAGGTCCTGTCCCCAGGATTTCGAGACGGAGCAGGGCAGCAAAGCGAGGCCGCAGGCAAAAGCCACGGCGAGAAACGCGCGTTTCATGGGATAGCATCCGTGCTAAAAGGCTGATAGAGAAGGCTGGCAGGTGCGATGCAGGTTCCCTACGAGCGGCAGCGCGGGCTATTCGCTGGGCAGCCTCTGGATCCGTCCTCCCCATCCCAGTTTCTCGCGAAGCGTCCGGTAGTAGCCCCGGCCGGCAACTTCGATCAACTGGAAACGGGGAGTTCCGCGCTGGACGCGGATTCGGTCGCTGGGCTGCAGCAGCAGGGCCACCTCGCCGTCGACGACTACGGCCGTCGACGCATGGGGCCGCTGTACCACCATCTCGTAGGTGCGTTCCGCTGAATCCACAACGGGACGCACGGTCAGCGTGTGCGGGCTGATCGGCGAGATCACAAACGCCTGCAAGTCCTTCCGCAGGATCGGTCCGCCGGCGGACAAGCTGTGCGCCGTCGAACCCACGGGTGTGCTCACGATCAGACCGTCGCAACTATAAGTGGTTACCCATTCTGCGTCAACGTAAAGATCGATCTCCAGCAGCGAGTACGGAGGTCCACCCAGCACGGCAACTTCGTTCAGGCCCAGGCGGTGAGCAACCGGCTGGCCCTGGCGAAGCACTTGGCAGTCCAGCATCAGGTGGTCGATCAACGTGAACTCGCCTCGGCAGATGGCCGGAAACACCTCCACCAAGTCCTCGGTGGAGAGGTCTGCTAGAAACCCTAGTTTTCCCAGGTTGACGCCAATGATCGGCCGCTGGCGAAGTCCCAACTGACGGGCCGAGCGGAGGATCGTGCCGTCTCCGCCCAGGACCACCGCGAAGTCGGCATCGACCTGGGACAGATCCAAGCCATGCTGGAAGTCTTCGGCCACAACGACCGCGTACTGCTGGATGACCGGCCTGAGGCGGTCGGCTGCTTCCTGGACCCGCGGATCTCGCGATCCCAGCAGAATCACTCGCGGCGGCGCCTCCGTGCGAAACGTTTTCGACTCGGTTGCGCCCATGGGATCGCGGAGCCTGGGGTGTGAAGGCCGATGGTGTAGGGGCCGGCGAGGCTGGGCCGAGCGGGCCAGTGGACTAGCGGGACTCGGCGCGGTCGTACGTCTGGTTTTGACCGGCCATCTGTCGGCAGGTGCGCACGATGCCTTCGCTGTCCAAGCCCAGGTCAGCCAGCAGTTCCGCCCGTTCCCCGTGCTCGACGAACCGATCTGGAATGCCCAGGCGACGTACGTGCGCCGCCGACAGGCCCTCGTCCGCAGCCAGTTCAAGGACAGCGCTGCCGAAGCCACCTTGCAGGGCTCCTTCCTCCAGCGTCACCACGAACGGACTGGACCGCAGGATCTGCACGAGCAGTTCGCGGTCGAGCGGCTTGACGAAGCGGGCGTTCACAATCCCCACGTCGATGCCTTCCCGCGCAAGTTTTTCCCGTGCTTGCGCACACTCGTCCAGCAGCGGACCGTAGCACAGCAGCGTTCCATCCTGTCCCCAGGAGAGAACTTCGCTCTTGCCGAGCTCCACCGGACGACGCTCGCCCGGCCAGGTGACGGCGGAAGTCTTGGGGTAGCGAATCGCGCACGGGCCCGGATGCTGCAGGGAGAACTCCAACATCCGTGGCAGGTCAGCAGCGTCTCCGGGAGCCATCACCACGAGGTTGGGGAAGATTCGCATGTACCCGATGTCCCAGACCCCGTGATGGGTCGGACCGTCGGGGCCCGTCAGGCCCGCTCGATCCATCAGGAATGTCACGGGCAGGTTTTGCAGCGACACTTCTTGGAAGATCTGGTCGTAGCTGCGCTGCAGGAATGTGCTGTAGATGGCGACGATCGGCCGCATGCCCGCCTTGGCCTGCCCCGCGGCGAACGCCACGGCATGGCTCTCGCAGATGCCGACGTCGAAAAACCGCTCTGGGAAGGCGTCGCGCACCGGTTCCAGTTTGTTTCCTTGGCACATGGCCGCCGTCAAGATGGTGACGCGCGGGTTGCGTTTCATCTCGGCCAGCACTGCGTCGCGGGCCACGTTGGTGTACGCGGGAGAAGACGATTTCTCCTGCGGCACCGGCTTGCCGTTCTCCTGCCGGAAGGCGGGCGGCGTGTGGAAGAAGACCGGGTCCTCCTCGGCGGGCTTGAACCCTCGCCCCTTCTCCGTCACCACATGCAGCAACACAGGGTCCTGCATGTCACGGACCATTGCGAGGTACTTGCGAAGCACGCCGATGTTGTGGCCGTCGATCGGGCCGATGTAGCGGAAGCCAAGGTCCTCGAAGAGCATGCCGCCGTGCAGGCCGGCCTTGGCTGCCTCCTTGAGCTGGGCCAGGAATCGCTCCGCTGGATCGCCGAGCACGGGCACCTTGTTCAGCACTCGCACCACCTCGGACTTGAAGCCGGTGTAGAACGGATTGGTCCGCAACCGGTCCAGGTAGGCCGCCATCCCGCCGACGCGGGGGCAGATGGACATCTTGTTGTCATTCAGGATCACGAGGAACCGGCCCCGGAAGCGGGCCGCGTTGTTCATCGCCTCGAAGACAATGCCCGACGGAAACGCTCCATCCCCGATCACCGCCACGGAATGGCGGTCGTTGTCGCCCAGCAGCTCGTCGCCACTGCGAAGGCCCTGCACGGTCGAAACGCTGCAGCCGGCATGGCCGGTCATGAACAGGTCGTACTCGCTCTCCAGCGGGTTCGGATAGCCCATCAAGCCACCCTTCGTCCGAATGGTGCTGAAGGCGTTGTACCGACCGGTCACCAGTTTGTGCGGGTAGATCTGGTGTCCGGTGTCCCAGATAAGGCGATCGCGGCGGAAGTCATAGATCGAATGCAGGGCCAGCGTCAGTTCGACCACGCCGAGATTGGAGGCGAAGTGGGCCGTGCGGGTCGCGACCAGGTTGCAGAGGACGTCCCGGATCTCCGTGGCCATCTGGTTCAGTTGGTCCAGCGACATGCGTCGCAGTTCCTCAGGCGACCGGAGGCTCGAAAGCAGCGTGGACATAACCTACCGTTTCCTTTGCAGAACGAACTGAGCGAGCGTGACGAGAGGTGCGGCACTCGGACCCCACGGGGCCAGTTGGGCGATGGCTGCGTCGATCAGAGCGGAAGCCCTCCGGCGACTTTCCCCCTCACCCAGCAGCGCTGGGAAGGTAAGCTTGCCTCGCTCCTGATCTTGGCCCGTGCGCTTGCCAATCGTGGCCGTTTCCCCGCAGGTATCCAGCAAATCATCGACTATCTGGAACGCCAAGCCCAAGTCTCTTCCGTATGC
>CAZUJM010000044.1:0-29395 GCA_964620405.1 uncultured Pirellulaceae bacterium
ATGCGCTCGACAGCCAGGAATACTACGGCACGATCATCGCCGACCCGGCCACGCAGAGCCAGTTGCCGGTCTTCTACTGGTTAGTCGAGAACTTCGCCAAGGCCACCAGCGCCGTCGGCTCGTCGGGTTCCATGTTCTACGACGGTGAGTTCTACGACAACATCTTCACGAACCTGCACGGTCAGTCTTCTTCCGGCTTCCCGACGACCAAGAAGAGCGTCAACATCGACTTCCCGGTCGACCATCGCTTCCGACTCCGCGACGACTTGGCGCGGATGAAGGACATCGACTTCCTGACGAACTTCGCCGACAAGTCGAAGATGCGCAATACGCTGGCCTATGAACAGTTGGCCGCGACGGGCGGACCACACCACCTGGCGTTCCCGATCCGCGTGCATCGAAATGGGACGTTCTACGCCGTATACGACTTCGTCGAGGATGCTGACGAGAACTTCCTGGAGCGTCTCGGATTCGATGGCCGTAACTCGCTCTACAAGATCTACAACTCGTTCGAGACATTCTCGGGTGCGGAGAAGAAGGCCGGAGACAAGTCGACCAACCAGGACCTGAAGGACATCATCGCCGCGCTCAAGCTGCCGATCGGTCCGAAGCTCGACTACATCTACGACAACGTGAACCTCGCGCAGATGGCAAACTTCCTGGCGGGCTTCGTGGTCACCCACGGCCACGACTGCTGCCATAAGAACTACTACGCCTACCGCGACACGTACGAAACGGGCGAGTGGTTCTTCTACCCGTGGGACCAGGACTTGACGCAAGGCCGCCTCTGGGGAGGCTTCGGACTCGCCTACTTCGACGATACCATCTACTCGAACGTCGGCCTCTACATGGGCAGCGGAAACGTGCTGATCTCGGCACTCTACAACCAGGTGCCGGGCTTCAAGGACATGTACCTGCGCCGGGTACGCACGCTGCTCGACGACTACATCAAGCCGCCGGGCACGCCTGCGGACCAGTTGCCGTTCGAGAAGCGAGTCGCCGAGCTGTACGCCATGATGAAGCCGGATGCCGACCTCGACAACCAGCTCAATCCGGCCAAGTGGGGCCAGACCGGCTTCCAGACGTTCGACAAGGCCGTGCAGATCATGCTCGAGGAGTACATGATCCCGCGGCGCAACTGGCTGTACACGACCCAACTCCAGCCCGACCCGGGCGACTCGCCGGTGCTCATCTCCGGCGAACCCGGGGCCGCCAGCGGTCGCTACTTCATCCCCACCGACAACAGTCTCGGCCTGAACTGGACCAAGACCGACTTCAACGATGCCAGCTGGCCGTCCTCGCCGATGGGCATCGGGTTCGAACAGGGCGCCGCCAACTACAAGGACCTCATCAAGACCGACCTGTCTGCCGACCTTAGCGGCAAGACCTCGCTGTACGCGCGCATCCCGTTCCAGGTCGACAACCCGGCGGCGCTCAGGGCGTTGTCGCTGCGGATGAAGTACGAGGACGGATACGTCGCGTACCTGAACGGCGTCGAGATCGCGCGGAAGGGCCTGATCCAGGCCGAGCCCACCTACGACTCGACCGCCCGCAGCCGCGCCGTCACCTCGGCAGTCGTCTTCGAAAACGTCAACCTGACCGACAAGCTGTCGCTGCTCAAGCCGGGCCAGAACATCCTGGCCGTGCACTCGCTCAACACCTCCACCACCAGCACGGACATGTTCTTCCTGCCGGAGCTTATCGCCGCGGATCTCGCGAGTGCCCGGGGCGAAGTGCCGACGCGGCAGGTCGGCAATCCCAAGATCAACTTCGGCGAGATCGACTTCGCACCCGCCAGCGGCAACCAGAACGAGGAGTACATCCAGCTGGTGAATACGAATCTGGCGTCCGTCGATATCTCAGGTTGGAAACTGACCGGCGCCGTGGAGAAGATGTTCGATCCGGGCACCGTGCTGATCGCGGGCGGCAAGCTCCATGTCGCCGCCGACGCCAAGTCGTTCCGCGCCCGGAAGACCGGGCCCACGGGCGGCCAGCGACTGTTCGTGCAGGGCAACTACGACAACCGGCTGCCAAACGAGGGCGGTCTTGTGCAGCTGGTGGCACGCGATGGCTCGCTCGTCAGCGAGTTCCGCTACCAGGGCACCGTGTCGCCTCTGCAGGATCACCTGCGCATCACCGAGATCATGTACAACCCGCTGGACGCCAGCGCGGACGAACTTGCCAAGGACAAGAGCCTTGTCTCCGAGGACTTCGAGTACATCGAGCTGAAGAACATCTCGAGCGACAAGACGCTGGAATTGGCGGGCGCCCGCTTCACGCAGGGCCTTTCGTTCGACTTCACGGGTTCCCGGATCACCAAACTGGCGCCCGGCGAGACGGTGCTGCTGGTTCGCAACGAGGGAGCCTTCGCGCTGCGTTACGGACAGAACGCCCTGGCTCGCGTGGCCGGCATCTTCGCGGCGAACACGGCATTAGCCGACACGGGCGAAACGATCACGCTGCTGGGCGGCGATGGCGCGACGGTGGCCGAATTCGCGTATTCGGATGACGCCTACCGAGGCTGGCCGCTGCGAGCCGACGGCCATGGCAGCTCCCTGCAGGTCGTGGACGTGCGCGGCGATTACACGCTGGGATCGAACTGGCGGCCGAGCACCGAGATCCACGGCTCCCCGGCCCGCGAAGGCATGGCCCCCATCCCGGGCCCGGTGATCAATGAAGTCCGCTCGTTCACCACCGAGGCGAACGGCGACGAAATCGAAATCTACAATCCGACACAACTGACGGTGTCGCTGCAAAATTACTTCCTCAGCGACTCCAGCACCACGATCAACGCGTTCCGCAAGTATGCCTTCCCCGGAGCGTTGATCTCTCCGGGTGGTTACCTAGTCGTCGATGAACGTGCGATCAATTCCGGTGGCCCCATCGGCTTCGGCCTGAACGGCTACCAGGGCGATGAGCTCTACCTGACGGTTGGCCTGGACAACAGTCCGGTGCCCACGCACTTCGTGGACAGCGTGGCCTTCGGCGCTTCGGTGCCCGGTGAGACCTTCGGCCGCACGCCGAACGGTACGGGCGTCCTGTACCCGATGCGGTCCAACACGATCGGCGACCGCAACAGCGGACCGCGCGTCGGGCCGCTGGTGATCACGGAGGTCATGTACGCTCCCGGCGAGCCGTCGGCCGCGGCGCTGGTGAAGCACCCGGAACTCAAGTCGGAGGACCTGCAGTACATTGAGGTCCACAACCCGACGGGCCAGATGGTCGACCTGTCGTACTGGAAGCTCCGACTCGGCGCCGACTTCGACTGGGAGTTCGGCACGAAGCTGGCTGCGCGACAGTCGATGTTGGTCCTGTCTTTCAACCCGGCCAATCCGACGAACGCCGCGCGGCTGGCCGCCTTCCGCGCGCATTATGGACTGTCCAACGACGTGCCGCTCGTGGGCAACTTCGCCGGGCAACTGGGCAGCAAGGGCGATGGCGTGCAGCTACAGCGGCCGGGCACTCCCCCGCCGGCCAACCCGACGGAACTGCCCATGCTGTTGGAGGATGAAGTCCTCTATACGGCTCGCGCGCCCTGGCCCGTCGATGCGGCCGCCGGCGGCAAGTCGCTGCAGCGCACGGTCCCCGACGCGTTCGGTGACAACGCTGCCCGCTGGGTCGCCGCCGCCCCCACGCCCGGCCTGTACACCGTCACCCTCGTCGGCGACCTCGACCAAAACGGGCTCGTCAACATCGAGGATGTCGAACGAATGCGGACCGCGATCCGGGCCAGCCAGAATCTTTACGACCTCAACGGCGACAAGGTCACCGACCGCAAGGACCTGGACTACCTGCTCAACGATGTGCTCCAGACCACCGTCGGCGACGTCAACCTCGACGGCGTGTTCAATTCACGCGACCTCGTGCTGCTGTTCCAGGCCGCCAAGTTCGAGGATGGCAAGCCGAACAACGCGAACTACAAGGAGGGCGACTGGGATCTGGACGGCGACTTCACGAACGCCGATCTGATGCTGGCCTGGCAGGCGGGCGCTTACGTCTCGGAACGTCCGGCCGCCCAGGTCGCCGCGCTGGCCGCTCGCGATTCGATCTTCCAGGACGCCGCCTTCGCCGATCTCGACTTCTCCGGCGAAGACCACGAGGACGCGGACGAATAGGGTTGCGGCGAGTCGCGCCGACGCGAGTCACTCGCAGGCAAGCAGGGGGGGCGCGCGTCCCAGGACGCTCGCGCCCCCGGCTCGTTTTTTTCCGCGGGGATCTTTCCAGCGGCCTGCCGACCTGCCAAGCTATCGGTCGATTTTTCCCACCTGTTCGGGCCCTTCCTGAGGAGGGCCTATCCCGCTCGGGCCCGCCCTCCGCCGGCCTGACTGCCTGCCCCACGAGGTTGTCCGCATGATTCGTCTGCGTTGGCTCGCCGTCGCGTTGCTCGGTCTCGTTCCCGCCCTGTCCACCTACGCCGCCGATCCGTTGACGCTGCAACCGGGCGACCACATCAGCATCATCGGCAACACGCTGGCCGAACGGATGCAGCACGATGGGTGGCTGGAAGTCGCCTTGCAGTCAAGTTTCCCGAAGCACCAGCTGGTCGTCCGCGACCTGGGCTTCTCGGGCGATGAACTGGACCTCCGCCTTCGTTCCAGCGGCTTCGGCTCGCCCGACGAACACCTGACGCGCAATGAAACGGATGTCGTGCTGGCCTTCTTTGGCTACAACGAATCGTTCGGCGACGAGGGCGGCGTCGAAGCGTTCCAGGCGAAACTCCGGCAGTTCATCGAGCAGACGCTGGCGCAAAAATACAACGGCCAGTCCGCTCCGCGACTGGTGCTGTTCTCCCCGACGGCCTTTGAGAACCTAAAGAGCCCGGATCTGCCCGACGGCCAGGCGATCAATGCGAGGCTGGAGCGTTACACGCGCGCCATGCAGGAGACCGCCGCCGCGCTGCAGGTGCCCTTCGTCGATCTCTTTCACCCGACGGTCGAGGCGTACGCCAAGAACGCCCAGCCCCTGACGATCAACGGCGTGCACCTGAACGAACAAGGCAACCGGGTCGTCGCGCAGCTGATTCGCGATCGACTCTTCCCGTCGCTCGCCAAGTCCCCGCTCGCGGACGACCAGGCCACCACCAAGAAACTGCGCGACGCAGTCCTCGACAAGAACTTCTTCTGGTTCCAGCGCTACCGCACCACCGATGGCTACTCAATCTATGGCGGCCGCGCCGACCTGACGTTCGTGAATGGCCAGACCAACCGAGTCGTCATGCAGCGAGAGATGGAAGTGCTGGACGTCATGACGGCGAATCGCGATCGCCGCATCTGGGCTGTCGCGCAGGGCGGTGACCTGAAGGTGGACGACAGCAATACGCCCGAGTTCCTGGAGGTCATCACGAATAAGCCCGGGGACGGCCCGAACGGCGAGCATCTGTTCCTCAGTGGACAGCAGTCGATCGAGAAGATGACGGTCGCCAGCGGCATGAAGGTGGAGCTATTCGCATCGGAGGAGATGTTCCCGGAGATGGTGAATCCGGTGCAGATGGCCTTCGACACGAAGGGGCGTCTGTGGGTGGCCGTGTGGGCCAGCTACCCGCACTGGAAGCCGAAAGAAAAGATGGACGATAAGCTGCTGATCCTGGAGGACACCGACCACGACGGCCGCGCCGATGTCTGCAAGACGTTCGCGGGCGGGCTGCACAACCCGACCGGCTTTGAGTTCTACGGCGGCGGCGTGCTGGTCGGCGTCGCGCCCGACCTGATGTTCCTCAAGGACACCGATGGCGACGACAAGGCCGACGTGCGCGAGCGCGCGCTGCACGGTCTCGATTCGGCCGATACGCACCACGGTGCGAACAGCTTCACGCTCGATCCAGGCGGTGCCCTGTACTTCCAGGAAGGCACGTTCCACCACACGCAGACCGAGACGCCGTACACGGGCCCGGTGCGGTCGGCCAACGCGGGCGTGTTCCGCTACGAGCCGCGCACGCAGAAGTTCGACGTCTACGTCGCCTACGGGTTTGCCAACCCGCACGGGCATGTGTTCGACCGCTGGGGCCAGGACTTCGTCCACGACGGCACCGGCTCCGTGCCGTATCACGGCGCGCTCTTCTCCGGACACCTCGACTTCCCCAACAAGCACGGCGGACCGCCCACGGTCTACAACCAGCGGACGCGTCCCTGCCCGGCCACCGAAATCGTGTCGACCGACCACTTCCCGCCCGAGAGCCAGGGCAACCTGCTGGTCGGCAACGTGATCGGCTTCCAGGGCGTGCTGCAGTACCGCATCAAGGATCGCGGCGCGAGTTTTGTCGGCGAGGAGATCGAGCCGATCGTCTACTCGACCGATCCCAACTTCCGCCCGACGGACATGGAGATCGCGCCGGACGGATCGCTATACCTGTCGGACTGGCAGAACCCGATCATCGGCCACATGCAACACAACCTCCGCGATCCCAGCCGCGACCGCACGCACGGCCGCGTCTATCGCCTGTTTTACGCGAACCGTCCCCTGTCCAAGACGCCGCCTGTCGCCGGCGAGCCGATCGAGAAGCTCGTCACGCTCCTGGCGCATCCCGCCGACCGCGTGCGCTACCGCGCGAAGATCGAACTCAGCTCCCGCGACTCGCAGCAGGTGATCGCCGCCGCCACGCGCTGGATCGCCTCGCTGCCGAAGGACGCCCCCGAACTGACGCATCACTGGATGGAGTACCTTTGGCTGCACGAGTACCACAACGTGCTGAACGAGGAACTACTGCAGAAGATGCTGCGCAGCGAGGACTTCCACGCCCGCGCCGCGTCGGTTCGCGTGCTGTGCAACTGGCGTGACAAGCTGGACACGACCAAGTCGCTGGCGTTGCTGAAGATTGCCGCCGCAGATGAGCATCCGCGCGTCCGGATGGAGGCCGTGCGGGCCGCGAGCTACTATCCGGTGGCCGAGGCGCTGGAGATTCCGTTGATCTCGGCCGAGCAGCCGACGGACGAATACCTGGACTACGTGCGCAACGAGACGATGCGGGCGCTGGAGCCGCACTGGCAGCGTGCCATCGCCGCCGGCCGGCCCGTGATGTTCTCCAGCGAAACCGGCATGCGTTGGCTGCTCGCCCGCGTGTCGCTCGACGATCTCCTGAAGATGCCGCGTTCCACGCCCGTCTATCGCGAGCTGCTGACTCGCCCGGGCGTGCTGGATGAAGCGCGCCGCGAGGCGATCGACGGATTGGCGAAGGATTCCGGCAAGGCTCGCCTTGACCTGCTGCTGGACGCGATGGCCGCGCTGCAGGAGGACAACGCTCGCGCCGCCACGATGTACGATCTGGGTCGCCTGCTGGCGAGTTGGGACACGGAAGAACTGAAGGCAAGCCGAGAACGGCTGCAGCAGTTCGCCACGCAGTCCGGATCGAACGTCGCGCGGCAGCTCGGCTACGTCGGACTGATCATGGCCGACCGCGATTCGCAGGCGGCCTGGGATTCGGTGCAGCCATCCGTCAGTGGCCTCCGCGACCTGGTCGGAGCCATCCCGCTGGTGCCCGATCCGAACTTGCAGGACCAGCTGTACCAGCGGGCCCGCACGTTGCTCACCGAACTGCCGCAGCCCCTGCGCGACAAGCTCGGGGACAAACTGAAGGGCAACACCGGCTACGGACGGTTCGTCCGCATCGAGCTGCCGGGGCGTGACAAGACGTTGACACTGGCCGAAGTGCAGGTCTTCAGCGATGGCCGCAACGTCGCGGCCCAGGGCAAGGCCACGCAGTCGGCGACCGCGCATGGCGGCACCGCCGAACGAGCCATCGACGGCAACACGAGCGGCTCGTTCACCAGCGGCAGCCAGACCCATACGCCGGAAGGCGGCAACGATCCTTGGTGGGAGCTGGACCTGGGCGCCGAAATGCCCATCGATTCGGTCGCGGTCTTCAACCGCACCGACGGCGACCTCGGCGGCCGCCTGAACCAGTTCACCATCTCCGTGCTCGACGGCGAGCGGAACGCCGTGTTCGTCCGCGAACAGCAGCCCGCTCCGGCGCCTGAGTCGAGTTTCGCGCTGGAACCGGGCGGACCCCAGGGGATCCTCCGCCGCGCCGTGATCCAAGCCGCTCCCTTCGTTCGCGGCAATGAAGCCGAGACGTTCGGTCTGCTCGCGACGATGGTTCGCGACAACCAGGATCGCGGCACCGCGCTGCAGGCCCTGTCGCGCATTCCGCGCCGAGAGTGGCCGCAGGAACAGGTGCGGCCGTTGCTGGAGAACGTGCTGGCCTTCGTGCGTGCCGTTCCCGCCGACCAGCGCAACCAGGGCCCCGCAGCCGATGGCCTCAGCCTGGCCGACGCCCTGGTCGCGGCGCTGCCTGCCGACCAAGCCGCCCCGCTGCGACGCGAACTGCGCAACCTGGGCGTGATGAAGACCCGTCTCGGTACCGTGCCGCATCGCATGGTCTACGATCAGGAACGCCTCGTGGTGCAGGCCGGCAAGCCGGTCGAGATCGCCTTCGAGAACCTCGACATCATGCCGCACAACTTCGTCATCGTCGCGCCGGGCTCGCTGGAGGAGGTCGGCCTGCTGGCCGAAGCATCCGCCGCGCAGCCGGGTGCCCTCGAACGCCAGTATGTGCCGCAGTCCGACAAGGTCCTGCTCGCCAGCCGACTGCTCCAGCCTCGCGACTCCCAGACGCTGCAGTTCCAGGCTCCCGACAAACCGGGCGTCTACCCGTTCGTCTGCACCTACCCGGGCCACTGGCGGCGCATGTACGGCAGCCTGTATGTGGTCGGCGACCTCGAACGCTTCGAGGCGGAAGGCGAATCGTACCTGGCCGAACAGCAGGTCGCCCCGCAGGACGAACTGCTGAAGCTGATCCGTCCCTCACAGCAGTGGAAGCTGGCCGATCTGGCGCCGGCCGTCGCCGCCTGGGAGGATGGACGCAGCTTCTCCACCGGCAAACGCATGTTCCAGGTCTCCACCTGCGTCTCCTGCCATCGCATGAACAACGAAGGCGCAGAGGTCGGTCCGGACCTCACGAAGATGGACGCAAAGCTGAAGCCCCTGGAGATCCTGCAGCAGATCGTGGAACCGTCGTCGCAGATCCACAAGGACTACCAGTCTTATGTGATTGAGCTGAAGAACGGGCAGGTGGTGACGGGACTGGTCACCAAGGATGACGGCAAGACGCTGCTGGTGGTCGACAATCCGCTCGCCGCGAACAAGCCGCGCACGATCGCCGTCGCGGACATCGAGGCGCGGGACAAGTCGCCCAAGTCGCTGATGCCCGAAGGACTGCTCGACAAGCTGACGCGCGAGGAGATCCTTGACCTGCTGGCTTACCTCTACGCTCGCGGCGACGAGAAGCATGCGATCTATGCGGGTGGCCATGACCACGGGCACGCCCACTGATCCAACCCACCGGCACAAGTCCCACGAAGTGTAGCTGCTGCGAGGCAGGTACACCTCGTGGGTCGTGTGCCAGGTCTGTGTCACATCCCGTCGCCGTCGGCGCTGCCCTGCGACTTGTCGCGCGGGGCTCAGCGAATCGTCGCGCGCATCTCAGGGGTCGTGATCCATCGGACGCTCTGTCGTCCAGCGGATCATCATCTTCACGGTTTCCCTGTAATACTGCCCCAGGTCGCCACCCTTGCCCTCGGGGCGTTCCGTGGCCGTGTAGTCCCGATACACGGCCTCCTCCTCGGGCCATCGCCCCCGATCGTCGGTGCGTGCGATCCATTCCGCCAGCGCCCGCCGATGGCGATCCCGTTCCGCGGCATGGGCCGACTCCTCGGCGAGGTTCCGCAGTTCGAACGGATCGGCCTCGAGGTCGTACAACTCCTCGCGCGGTCGCTGCAAGGCCATGATGGCCGACTGGCCTGCGTCCAGCTTCCCTTCGGCATGAAGGCGGCGCATGGCGATCACGATCGACTTGCCATCCTTGTAGCGGTTCGGCTGCAGATAGGGACGCGTCGGGTAGTAGTTGCGGATGTACTTGTAGCGCAAGCTGCGCACAGAGCGAATCCGGTCGACCGTCTCGTCGGCCCGATCGCGGGCGGCGAACACGAACTCACGCGGCGGTTGCCTGCTGTCCAGCAGCGATCGACCCTGCATGAGCGCTGGCCTCGGGACGCCGGCCAGCTCCAGCGTCGTCGCACCGATGTCGATATGCTCGACGAGGTCGTCGCGTGTAGCGTTCGATGACGAGACAAATGAAGCAACTCCCGGCCCCCGAACCACCAGGGGAACGTGAATGCCGCCGTCGTACAGGAACTGCTTGTTGCGCACATGGCTGATCCCGTGATCGGTCCAGAAGAATACGACCGTACGTTCCCATTCACCTGCCGCTTTCAGCCGCTCCACGATCCGGCCTACTTCCCAATCCACATAGCGGACCGTATCGAGATACTGGGCCCAGTCGGCGCGAATCACGGGATCGTCCGGCAGGTAGGGCGGCAGCTGGATGCTGTCGGCCGGGGTCGTCGAGCCGAGGGTTTCCGTGACGACGCGCGGCCAGTCCTCGCCGGGCGTCTCGCCGCGCCGCTTGCCGCCTTGTAGTTGCACCTGCACGAAGAATGGCTGGCCCGCCTGCCGCTCCTGCCAGTGCGTGGTCTCATACGTCTGCGCCGGGTCCCACGCAAAGTTGTAATCGGTCTTCGCGATGCCAACGGGACCCTTCTCCTTGAGGAAATCGTCGAGCGTCAGGTTGCTCGCATGGTATCCGGCCGCGCGCATCCGCTGCGGGATCAGCGCGACGCCCTCCGGCAGGCGGATCGGAAACCGGCTTGATCCACTGCGGTGGTTCTGGCATCCGAGCGACGTCTGGTAGCAGCCCGTGATGAGGGCCGATCGGCTGATGGAGCAGATCGGCGCGGTGACAAAGGCACGCGTGAAGCGCAATCCATCGCGCGCGAGACCATCGACGTGCGGTGTCTGGATCGTGTTCATGCCGTAGCAGCCGAAGTCGGCCGACATGTCTTCGACGACGATCCACACGATGTTGGGTCGGTCGGCGGCATGGACGCACAGGCCCAGGAGCAGGCTGGCTTGGAGCATCGCGCCGAGGGCAACGCAGGATGCTTTGAGTGCGAGGGCGCGAACCAATCGGCAGGGCGCGGGCATGGGAGGGCACCTGGCTGCGGGGTGGAGGAAGCGGGGCGAAGTGCTGGGCGGATCGGTGTTGGACTTCCGTGCGTCTGCGTAGGATACTCTCTGGTGACCAACCAGGGAGAGCGCGAATGCGGATGACGTTTCTAGGCGGACTGCTGTGGGGAATGCTGGCGTTTGCGGCCTGGGCCGCTCCGCCCAACTTCCTGGTGATCCTGACCGACGACCATGGGTACGCCGATGTCTCCACGTATCAGCCCACCGACGTGCGGACGCCAAACATCGACCGACTGGCCGCCGAAGGCATGCTGTTCACGAACATGCGGTCGAACGCCACCGTCTGCTCCCCCGCGCGGGCCGCGATCCTGACCGGCCGCTATCCCGATCGCGTGGGCGTGCCGGGCGTCATCCGCTCGGAACCGACCGACAGCTGGGGCTACCTCGACCCGCGCGTGCCGACACTTGCCGGAGAACTGCGCCGTGCTGGATACCAGACGGCCGCCATCGGCAAATGGCACCTCGGCCTGGAATCGCCGAACCTGCCCAACGAACGCGGCTTCGACTACTTCCATGGCTTCCTCGGCGACATGATGGACAGCTACACGACGCATCTGCGCGAAGGCGTCAACTACATGCGGCGCGATGGCGATCCGATCGCGCCCGCCGGACACGCCACCGACCTGTTCACGCAGTGGGCCGTCGACTACCTGGCCGAACGTGGCAAGTCGCCCGACCAGCCGTTCTTCCTCTTCCTTGCCTACAACGCGCCGCACTTTCCGATCGAGCCGCCGGACGATTGGCTGCAGCGCATTCGCGAGCGATACCCTGACCTGGACGACCGGCGGCGGCGCAACGTCGCCTTGATCGAGCATCTTGACCAGGGAATCGGCCGCGTGCTGGACGCGCTGCGCGACGCGGGGCTGGAACGCGATACGCTGGTCGTCTTCACCTCGGACAACGGCGGTGAACTGCGATACGCGCAGAAGAACGATCCGTGGCGTGGCGGCAAGCAGAGCCACTACGACGGCGGCCTGCGCGTTCCCTTCGTAGTCCGCTGGCCCGCGCAGGTCGCGGCCGGTACACGCTCCGAGCATGTGGGCCTGACGTTTGATCTCTACCCAACATGCCTAGAACTGGCGGGCGTCGCACGCGCCGAGGACCTGGACGCCCGAAGCCTGCTGCCGGCGCTGCGAGGGGAGCCCACCGATCCGGATCGCGAGCTGTATTTCGTTCGCCGCGAAGGCGGGCCGGAGTACGCTGGGAAGTCGTATGAAGCCCTTATTCGCGGCGGCTGGAAGCTGCTGCAGAACCGACCCGGCGGTTCATGGGAGCTGTACAACCTGCGAGAAGATCCGCTGGAGACAAACAACCGGGCCGATTCGCAGGCGTCGATCAGGGCTGAGCTACTGGACGCTCTGCAACGCCACGTACAGCGCGGCGGACAAACCGCCTGGCAACGCCCCGACGACGGCCGCTGAACGGCTTCGTCCCCGCCTTGGCCGACGCGGGCAGTTCCGACGCCGGGGACGCGGACGGCCTGTTCCTGTCCTGCTGCAGGACTACCCCACGACCGGCTCGTTGCGCATCGGCGTTCGCCCGATCCGCATTCGCCAGTTCGGACTGCGGCGCATCCGCTTCTGCCGACTTGGCTTCCCGGGATGCACGCGGCACGTTCGGCGTTGGCATCGGCGCCCTGATGTCGGCGCGCCAGCGATTCAAGCGAGCGTGCAGTTCATGCGTCCTGGCCGGTTCCTCATGCACCAGGTTCCTGGTTTCCCCCACGTCGGCGCGCAGGTCGTAAAGCTCCAGCCGCCCCTCCTCGAGGAACTCCATCAGCTTCCAGTCGCCTTGCTGCACGACGCTGACGGGAGTCGTTCGCCACTGGCCTGCGCCGGAGCCCAGGTAGCCGGGAAAGTGCTGGAAGATCGCGTCGCGTTTCAACGAGGACTGCGGCGACAGGAAGAGCCGCACGAGGCTTTCGCCATCCAGCACCTGCCGCGGCGGTTTGGCGCCCGCCAATTCCAGCAGTGTCGGAAACAGATCGACATGGATGGTTGGCTGGTCGCACTCCGCGTTGGCCGCGATCTGGCCTGGCCAGCGCACGAAGAACGGCACGCGCGTCCCGCCCTCGTACAGGCTGCCCTTCCCGCTGCGCAGCGGCGCGTTATCGGTTACGTCGTTGCCCCGGTCGAGGCCTTCGCGACGATAGCCTCCCACGCCGCCGTTATCGCTCGTGAAAATCACCACGGTGTTCGCGGACAGATCTAGCCGATCCAGCGTCTCCAAGACGCGTCCGACACTTTCGTCGACGCTGGCAATCATCGCCGCGTACACCGGATCGCGGTGCCCATCCGCCGGCTGCTTCGCGCGAAAGTGTTCGATCCAGTTCGCCTTCGCCTCGCGCGGCGCGTGCACGCCGAAGTGTGGCAGGTAGAGGAAGAAGGGCCGGTCACGATGCCGCTCGATGAAGTCCACGGCGCGATCGGTAAGGAAGTCGGCCAGGTACTGGCCCGGCGGATAGTCCGTCTTCGGTATCGTGGGAAACTCGAAGTGCTGCCCGTCGCTGACGATCGCTTCCGCGAACCCGCGACGGCCGGGGTGGTAGTCGCCTTGATCGCCCAGATGCCACTTGCCGAACATGCCCGTCGCGTAGCCTGCGTCGCGCAGGCACTGGGCGATGGTGGTGCGGTCCAGGGGCAGTCGCGTGCGATTCTCCACGGGACGCAGCGTGCGCGTCCACCAGGCGAAGCGGTCGATGTTGCCTACCGTGTAGATGCCCGTGCGCGGGGCGTACTGGCCGGTCATCAGCGCGGCGCGTGTCGGCGCGCAGTTCTGGCAGTGGTGGTGGCTCGCGAGTCGCAGGCCTTGCGATGCCAGCCGATCGATATTCGGCGTCTCGTAGTAACTGCTGCCCTGGCAGGAGAGGTCGGTGTACCCAAGGTCGTCCGCCATGATGAAGACGATGTTGGGCTGTCGCCCCCCCAGGCCGGGTTCACGTCGAGCGTTGGCGCCGCGGTCGTCCGCAGCCGCCCCCACCGCAGCGGAGACAGAGGCGAAAGCGAACCACCCCGTTAACCATCGGCACCAGCGACTCATCGTATCCCCGCTCCTGAACAGGTTGCGTCCGCAACTCGCCCGCGTGACCTGCGGAACTGGCCCAGGCAGGCGGCTTTGGCTCTGCGATCGTACCAGCCCCGCGAAGCATTCCACCAGTTTTCGGGCGGGCGATCGTCCAACAATCGAGACATCCGGCAGGGTCGCCGACTGTCGCTGCCAGCAGACCGCGCGAATTCCGGAATTCAACCGATCCCCATTCCCCCGAACGCCGTTCGCCGCGACGCTGCGCGTTGACTTTCGGGGGGCTTTCCCGTACTCTAACGGCAGGTTGAAAACGGTTGACAGGGCTTCAGTTGCGATCATTCGACGCAATCGCCGAGGCTTCCGAGAACGCAGACCGCCCGCCCTCCCGCCTGCATGGCCGAATGCACGCCTCGCTATCGACATACGCCCCTCGGGCGGTACCTGCCCGCCCCGACTGTTGCCGACAGCACTCCCGCCGCCTCCGATGATCGCCTGCGGCCCTCGCCACGAAGGGAGAGAACGATGAGCGCGAGCACAACGCTCCGTCCGCGCACTGGTCCCGCCGCATTACACCTCGCGCTCGGTCTCTGTTTCGTCCTGGCAGGTCTGTTCGCCTCGCGCTGCGCAAGGGCGGAGGAGTCGCGTCCAAGCGCGGCCGACGTGGAGTTCTTCGAGGAGAAGATCCGACCGGTACTGGTGGAACGATGCTACAAGTGCCACTCGGCGACCAGCGAGTCGGTGCGCGGCGGGTTGCGTGTGGACGATCGCGAAGCGATTCGCGCCGGGGGGGATTCGGGTCCTTCGGTCGTCCCGGGCAAGCCAGACGAGAGTCTGCTGCTGCAGGCGCTCGCGTTTGACGGTCAGCTTTACGACATGCCGCCGGATGGCAAGCTGGACGATGCAGTGCTGGCCGATTTCCGGCGGTGGATCGAAAGTGGAGCAGCCGACCCGCGTGAGCCGGTGGCGGTGGCCGCGGCGAAACCTGCGCAGGGCCCCGCGTCGGCCGAGGACCTGTGGGTCGCCAAGCCGCTCGTTCGTCCGCAGCTCCCTGCGGTGGCGAACCAGGCATGGTCGCGTACCGACCTCGATCGGTTCATCCTCGCGCGACTGGAGGCCGCTGGCCTCTCGCCTGCGTCGGCCGCCGACCGTCCGACGCTGCTGCGGCGCGTCACGTTCGACCTGACAGGGCTTCCGCCAACGCCGGAAGAGCTGGCGGCCTTTGAGGCGGACCAGTTGGAGAACGCGTATGAGCGCGTCGTGGACCGGCTGCTCGATTCGCCCGCCTTCGGCGACCACTGGGCGCGCCACTGGTTCGACGTCAGCTGCTACGCCGACCTTGCCGACATCCAGGGGAACGTCGTCATCCGCGATGCGTGGCGCTATCGCGACTATGTGATCGGCGCGCTGAACATGGACAAGCCCTGGGATCGCTTCATCCACGAACAGATTGCCGGCGACCTGCTTCCGTACGAGTCGGCCGCTCAGCAGCGTGAGCAGATCATCGCGACTGGCTACCTCTCGATCGGGCCGTGGACGCTGCAAAACTATGTGAAGGAGCAGCTGCGAGCCGATGTGGTAGACCATCAGGTGGACAAGATCGGCCGCACGTTCCTGGGCATGTCGGTTCGCTGCGCGCGGTGCCACGACCACAAGTTTGATCCGATCCCGACGCGCGACTACTATGCGATGGCGGGGATCTTCCAAAACACGCTGACGACGCGTTACGACGGACCGGGGGTGTGGAGCCAGATCGTGGCGAGGCCGCTGCCCGAATCGGACCGCGACATCGAGGAGCGTGAGCGGGCCGTGGCCGCCTATGACGCGGCGGTGGCGGCGATTGCGCGGGAACGCGAGCAGCTGACGGAGGAACGGCAGCGGATCCTGTCGAGCGAGGTGGCCAGCAGTCCGCCGGATTTCACGCGCAAGGTCGAAGGCAGCTCGGCGAACGCGATCACGCAGGTGGCGGCCATCGACGCCAATCAGACGGGGCGCGCGTATCGCGTTCGCTTCCTAGCCGGGCCTTCCACATGGAGCGCCGCGGTGCAGGCCACGGGCAAGGACGACCAGTTGCTGGTGCAGGTGCTGCGAGCGGACGGAAGCGTGCTGGCCCACCACCTGCATGCTCCTGGCGCTTGGACGAACGCAGCCGACGCGCAATCGTTCGCCGAGGCATCGTTCACCTACACGGGCGATGGATCGGGCGGTATCCGGCTGCACATCACCGGCTACCCCGTGATGACGGGCCGCTTTGCCGGCGCGATCGACGACGTGCAGATCGTGGATGAGTCGTCGGGCGAGACGCATTTCGCCGACGACTTCCGGGCATACCAACCCGGCCCGTCGAGCGGCAGCCAGGCCGATACGGGATTAAGCGTCCATGCGCAGGGCCAGCTGCCGGGCTGGATGGGAGCGGGCATCAATCCGACGCATGCCGTCGACCGCGGGCAAGGCAACTACGCGGTGCAGATCTTCGCGGGCGAGGCGGGCGCATCGAGCAATCCGCGGGTGGCCGCGATCGACGGGCAGCTCGGAAGTCTCGCCTCGCGGCTGAGCGTCATGGAATACAACCGACCCGGCGTGGGCCACGCCTTGGCGGTGCAGGATATGGAATCGCCGCACGACATGCCGATCTTCATCCGCGGCAACTTCCAGACGCCTGGCGCCCTCGCGCCGCGCGGCGCGCTGACCAGCGTCACCGGCGAACCGATGGCCCCCATCACGCCCGGAACGAGCGGGCGCAAGGAGCTGGCCGAATGGGTCACCAGCCCGGGCAACTCCCTGACGCCGCGCGTGCTCGCCAATCGCTTCTGGCTGCACCTGTTCGGCGCGGGGCTCGTGCAGTCCGTCGACTACTTCGGCATCCATGGCGACCAGCCAAGCCATCCCGAACTGCTGGATCATCTCGCCATCCGGTTCCGAGACGACTTCCGCTGGTCGCTCAAGTCGCTGGTGCGGGAGCTGGTGCTGTCGAGCACCTATCGGATGTCGAGCGAGCATTCGGCGGCGGGGATCGAGAAGGATCCGGACAATCGCCTGATGTGGCGCATGCATCGACGGCGGCTGCCGGCCGAGGCGATCCGGGACGGCATGATGGCGATCAGCGGCACGCTCGACCAGGGCCGCGGCGGCCCCTGCCTGGGGCTCGACATTCCTGGCAATGTGGCCGGCATCGACGACCAGGTCAACTCGCCTGTCTACACTTCGCAGAAGACGCCCGACCATGTCGCGCGCCGCCGCGCGATCTACCTGCCGCTTCATCGAACGCGGCCCGCGGGAGAGCTGGAGATCCTCAGCATTTTCGATTTCCCGCATCCGAATGAGATCACGGGCGACCGCCCCGAGACGACCGTCGCGACGCAGGCGCTGTACCTGATGAACGCTCCTTTCGTGAAGGACCAGGCGAGTGCCACTGCGAAGCGCATCCTGGCGGAAGCGGGCGACAGCGGGCAGCGCATCCAGTCCCTGTACCGCCGCGTCCTGGGTCGCGCAGCCAGCGCAGAGGAAGTCGAGCAGTCCGAGCAGTTCTTGGCCGCGATGCGACAATCGTCGGAGGCGGAGGCGGAACTGCTGGCCTGGACGCAACTGTCCCACGCGCTGCTGGCCTCCAACGGGTTTTTATTCGTCGAGTGACCCATTCACGGCACTCCCTGCACGGTTACCCCTCTCACCGAACCAAACCTCACCAAGGAACCCCGACCATGT
This sequence comes from uncultured Pirellulaceae bacterium, assembly GCA_964620405.1. Taxonomy (GTDB): domain Bacteria; phylum Planctomycetota; class Planctomycetia; order Pirellulales; family Pirellulaceae; genus CAZUJM01. Next base: position 17,803 of record CAZUJM010000044.1, read on the forward strand.
TCAGCCGTCGCCAGCTGCTGCAGTCCACGGCCTGTGGATTCGGAGCACTCGCCCTGCAGGTGATGTGCAGCGAGCAGGCGGCCGCTTCGCAGGCGCTTATGTCCAAAGCGCCACACTTCACGCCGCGGGCAAAGCGGGTGATCTTCCTGTTCATGGCGGGTGGACCGTCGCAGATGGACATGTTCGACCACAAGCCCCGACTGGCGAAGGAGAATGGACAGCCGTTGCCGTTCAAGCTGCCCGAGACCGAAGCCTCCGTCGGACTCGACAACACGCGGCTGCTGGGTCCCATCTCGACCTTCCATCACCGGGGCGAGTCCGGCCTCTACATGACCGACATGCTGCCGCACCTGGCCCGCTGCGCGGACGACCTGTGCGTGCTGCGCGGCGTGGAGTCGGACAGCCTGAATCATCCGCTGGCGACCAACATGCTGCATACCGGCTCGCTGAACGACCGCCTGCCCGCGATGGGTGCGTGGCTGTCGTACGGGCTGGGCACCGAGAACCAGCAGCTGCCATCGTACCTGACGATCCTGCCCGTGGAGGGTGAACGCAACTACGGCAGCGCATTCCTGCCAGCGATCCACCAGGCGACTCCCATCCAGGAAGTCGGCTCCAACCCGTCGCTCGCGCCCATCCGTCACCTGTCCGACCCCAGCGGCCACGCCGTCCAGCAACGCCAGCGGCTCGATCTCGTGCAGGCCATGAACCGCCGCCAGCTGCAACGGCTGCATGCCGACCAGCAGATGGAGGGCGTCGTGGAATCGTTCGAACTCGCGTTCCGCATGCAGACGGAAGCGCCCAAGCTGGTGGACCTGTCGAACGAATCGAAGACGGTGAAGGAGCTGTACGGAATCGACCAAGCCCCGACCGATCGCTTCGGCCGCCAGTGCCTGCTCGCTCGTCGATTCGCGGAAGCGGGCGTGCGGTTCGTGCAGGTATCACTGGATGGCTGGGACCACCATGGCGGCATCACAACGGGGCTGCCGGCGCAGTGTGCGATGAGCGACAAGCCGATTGCGGGCCTGCTGACCGATCTGAAAGCGCGCGGCCTGCTGGACGAGACGCTGGTCGTCTGGTCGGGCGAGTTCGGGCGTACGCCTTTCAGCCAGGACAACAGCGGCGCTGGCGGCGCGGCCGTCGGCCGCGATCACAACCCGAAGGGCTTCACTGTCTGGATGGCCGGCGGCGGCGTCAAGGCGGGCCATGTGCATGGCGCCACCGATGAGTACGGTTTCCGTGCGATCGAAGGCAAGGTGCATGTGCACGACCTGCACGCGACGATGCTGCACCTGCTGGGCCTCGACCATACGCGACTGACCCATCGCCACATCGGCCGCGACTTCCGCCTCACCGACGTGCACGGCGAAATCGTGCACGAGATCCTGGGCTAGGCATGGAAGCGGAATTGCCTCCGCTCATACTTCGTCGAGCGAGGGCAGGGCGAGGCCGGTGAGCTGCCGCACGAGCGCGACCTCGCCTCGGAACTCCTCGCGCAGTTCCTGCCGCAAGGTCGGCGGCAGTTCCAGCGAAGGGTTTGGCGCCCGAAAGGGCAGCAGGATCAGATTGCGCAGGTGGTAAAAGACCGGACTCGGCAGCCATCGACTCAGGGTCTGCACGACGCCCGACTTCAGAATCCGCCGGCCGCGCTCCGTGGGCGTCACCTCCAGCGCGCTGGTATTGCGCCAATGGTTGAACAGCGGCGAACGGAACTCCGGATCGGCCCCCAGGAATGCGTACACCTGCCGCATCACCTCCGCCGTACGGGATCCCAGCGCGGCACTTTCCAATACGAGGACTTGGTCCAACGGATAGTATTCGAGGAACTCACGCAGCCGCGATCCGTACTGCGATCCCGAACGCACGTGCGTTCCGGCCTGGAGATACTCCTCGAAGGAAAGCTGCGTCCACTGGCGGCGATAGGCCATGAGATACTGCGACTCGAGTCGGCGCAGGGGTTCGCGTACCAGATAGATCAGCTTGGCGTGCGGAATCAGCTCCGCCATGCGTTGCGGCACCGCGCCCACCCTGGGCCCCAGCGCATAGGCCGGTGACGCCTCGCCGCACAGCCGTTTGCTGGACTGGAAGAGGCTGCGATACCAGTCGACGCCCAGGTGCCAGCGGCCGTTCGGGCTGTCATCGAAGTAGCGAGGCTCCTTCGGCCGCGCCATGTGGATCTCGGGATGGAGCGTTAGGTAGAAATCGAGGCTGGTCGTGGCCGCCTTGGGCGCGCCGATCACCACGAAGTCGGGCAGCCTGCCATGCGAAGGTTCCACCATGGGGTTTTGATCCATCGTCGCCGAAGCGTCTGACGGGGCCTGGGCTGCGGTTGCTGGGCTGCGGTTGAATGGATTAGGGGGGCGATCAGCCGACCAGCGCGGAAATCGGACGTCCATCGGGCAGGACGGGAATGGGTCGCTGGGCCGCGTCATAAAAGATATGGCGCGAATCGATCCCCAGCACATGGTAGACCGTGGCCAGCACATCGCCCGGCGAACAGGCATCGCGCAGCGGATAGGCGGCAAGTTTATCCGTCTCGCCGATCATCTGGCCCATGCGCAGGCCGCCACCCGCGAAGAAAGCGAACCCCGCGCCGGGCCAGTGGTCGCGGCCCGCGTCCTTGTTGACCTTGGGGGTGCGGCCGAACTCGCCCATCACGTTGACCAGCACGTCGCGTTCCAGGCCGCGTTCGTACAGATCATCCACGAGGGCCGACAGCGCCTTGTCGAGGCGGGGAAGCAGGACGGTTTTCAGGTCGCGGAAGTTGTGCGTATGCGTATCCCAGCCGCCCCCAGACAGGCAGGACACGAACGTCACACCCGACTCCACCAGCCGCCTCGCCAGCAGCAGGTTCTGTCCAAGCGGCGAGCGTCCATAGCGTTCGCGCGTGGCGTCCGACTCCTGGTCGATCGCGAAGGCCCGCGCGGTCTGCGGGCTGGTGATCATGGAGAGCGCTTCGCGGCGAAAGTCATCGACGCCTGTCATCTCGCCGCGCGTCTGGAGTTCACGATGGAGTCGATCGAGCTGTCCGAGCAGGCGGCTTCTTCCACCCAGCCGTTCGGGCGACAGATCGCCTTCGAGGGCGAGGTTGGGCACGCGAAAATTCTTCGCCAGCGGTTCGGCCTGCGTGGCGAACGGATCGAACGACGCACCGAGGTAGGAGGCGTAGGCGAAGGCCTGGCCACGCGGCACGGCGACATAGGCCGGCATGCCCGGTTGATTCGCGCCTCTCAGCCGCGCCGCGATCGAACCCGTGGACGGATTCTTGTTGTGTCCGGGCACCGGATCGTTCGCCGGATAGCCGGTCTGCAGCCAGTGGGAACTGGGAAGGTGGCTGGAGTTCTCGTGGGTCACGCTGCGCACCACGGAGAAGCGATGCATCCGCGCCGCCAGCCCCGGCAGATGCTCCGAGATCCTCAGCCCGGGCACACTCGTCGCGATCTCCTGGAACTCGCCTCGCACCTCGACGGGCGCTTGCGGCTTGAGATCGAACATGTCGAGATGACTGGGACCACCGCCGAGGAACAGCTGGATCACCGCCGTGCGCCGCCGTCCGTCCGCAGCGACCGGCTGTGCGCCCGTCACTCGTTCGCCGCCCCGACTGGGGCTGGCCACCCCGAGGCAGCCCCAGGTCAGGCTGCCCGCTGCCAGCGAGACGGCGCGCAGAAAGTCGCGTCGGCCAGCGATCGGGCCGAGTGAAGCATTCGACGCGGGCGATTCGCCGGGAGTCCGCATGGTCGGAAGGTTCCTCGGGGGATGACCACCACCGGCCTCGCCGAACCCGTCGCGCGCCGCTCATCCCGCCGGCCCCAGGATACTCCTGTCTCGCGCGCCATTCAATCTGAATGCCCGCACTTCGACCGGAGAGTCGGCAGATGGTGGGTCCCTGGCCGCGCCAACGCGTATCGTTTCGCTTGCGCCCTAGTACGCCGCGACAAGCGCCTTGGCCGATGCCGCAGGCGATGTTCGCTGCGAAGCTGGCGAACCGAGTTCGCTGCCCTCGAATTGCGGTGCGGCTCACGATGAAAAAAGAAAGAAGTGGGAGCCTGGGACCCGCTTCAGGCGAACCCACGTCGGTTTCCGCGGTCTTCCTGTCCATCCACGGCGAATGGCCACCGCCGCGCACGGACCGCCCATGGCTGCCAGCCCATTCGCGGTGACGCCCATTCCGCCGTGGGGATCCAACGGATACTCTTGCGACAACGAAACAGATCGGGGGACGCAATCGTACATGTCCCCGCCTGGCCAGCCGATCTCGGTGGGCCGCAACTTTTTGGTGAACCCCATGCACTCGATCATTCCCACGGGCGAGGCCACGGCGATCCTGCCGGCGGGCGCGTCCGTCAAACCGATTACGGTGATTGGCACGGAGTCGATCCGCACCACGTTCGACGAGCTATGCCTGCAGCAGGCGATCAATTCGCGGCTGGCGCCCGGCGTCAGTGAACTGGTCCTGAACCCGGACGGCCACTGCGGATACGGCGCGCCGGTGGGCTGCGTGCTGGCCTCGCCCACCCACGTCTATCCGGGGCCGGTGGGCGTGGACATCAAGTGCTCGATGAGCCTGCTGCAACTGAGCGTGCCGGCGGGAGAGGTGGACGATCGGCCGCTGCGTCGCGCGCTGATCAACGCCGTATGCGATCGGATCCCGACGGGCCCCGGCCGCGGGTCGCGGCATGTGGCCAAGGGCCGCGCCGTCAGCAACGACCTCGGCAAGCGGGTGCTGGTCGAGGGCGCGTCGTCCGGCGTCCTCCGCGAACTGGGGATTCCCGTGGAGTGGGCGGATCGTTGCGAGGATGCGCGACACCTGGCCCACGACGATACCCAGGATGGACTCGCCCGTCGCCTCGACCTGCACCTGCGCAACCAACTATTCCGCAATCTCTCGGACAAGCTGCACCAACTGGGTTCGTATGGAGGCGGCAACCACTTCGGGGAGTGCGAAGTGGTGCAGGTGAACGACAACCCACGGGCGCAGGCGGTCGCCGAGGTGTTCGGGCTGCGCGACGGCCAGATCGCCTTCCTATCGCACTGCGGTTCGCGCGGCATCGGCCACAACTTGGCGATGCACCAGTTCCGCACGCTGCAGCAGCAGTTCGCGCGCTGGTCGACGCCGTTCCCAGGGAACGACAAAGAACTCGTGTACGCTCCCCTGGGCACCGCTGAAGCGGACGCTTACCTCGACGACATGGCGATCGGCGCGAACTTCGCCACCGTGAACCACCTGCTCATCAACTCCCTGGTGCTGGAGGCGTTCCAGGAGGTGTTGCCGGGCACGACGGGCGAGCTGGTCTACTTCATCAGCCACAACATCGCGCGTCCCGAGATCGTGGACAACATCAGGACATGGGTACACCGCAAGGGCGCGACACGCGCGTTTCCGGCGGGCCATCCGGCGCTGGCCGGCACGCGGTACGCCGAGACGGGTCATCCGATCCTGCTGCCCGGCAACCCGCAAGCGGGTTCCAGCGTGATGGTCGCCGACGCCGGCGCTCGGCTCAGCTGCTACAGCGTCAACCATGGCGCGGGCCGAGTGCTAGGCCGCAAGCGGGCCATCCGGGAACTCGACCAGCAGACCATCGACCAGTCGTTCACCGACCACGACATCCTGACGAACTGCCGCTTCTATCCGAAGGACGAAGCGCCGGCCGCTTACAAGGACTTCAACGAAGTGCTTCGCTCCGTCACGCTCGCCGGTCTCGCCTCCGAAGTCGCCCGATTGCGGGCGCGGTTCGTCATCAAGGACAGCGACAAGGCCGACGATTGACGTCGACGTGGCGCAGGGGCAGGCAAAAGAAAAAGGCCGCGGTCACTCCTGGGAGCAACCGCAGCCTTATGAAATCATCAAGCCCGGCGGCTGATTTGCGACGATATGGAAGTCGCTGCGAGAATGACGGGGATCGAGCGTGCTGTGCACTAGCCCTTAATGATCCCGGCCAACGCAAATTGATGGTCCCTCCGCCGGAATCTGGCCGCATGGGGCTTGATGATTCCTCGGTAGTTTACAACACGATCCGGTTTTGAACAGACCAGTTTCCCCCTCGGTCGCGAGCGCTGCGGAGCCACCGGAATTCGTGCTTATTTGCCGGTGGGACACGCGCCCGGATCGCCGTGTGACCGGGTCGCGCAGCGTGCGACAGTTGGTGCGACAGCATCCCTTCCCGTCTCGACGCCGCCGACATCTAGCGACGGCCCAGCCAGCGATTGAGCCGCCAGGCGACCTGCACGATCAGCAGCAGCAGCATGGGAACGACCAGCACGAAGATGACCAGCTTGCTGCGCCCCGCGGCGGGATCGGCCTGATGGGCTTCCAGCAGATAGCGCCCGGAAAGGGCCGCGAAGGCGCAGACCAGCGTCACCAGCATCAGGGAACCCAGCGTGAAACGGGGTCGAGGCATCATGGTGTGGCTCCGAGCGTCAGGCGTTCACCGGGGCGACTGCGAGCTGGACGACAGCATCCGTACGACAGCAATCCGATCCTGTCTGCTGCTGGCCGCGTGACGGTCGCCGATCGCGATGTGACGAATATCTCAATTATTCAGATTGCTCCGCCGATCAAAACCTTGTACGGGCGGCGCGCTGCTTGCGTCGTCCCGATCCCCATCTGAAGACGACGGGAACGAGTGGGACCATGAAACGAGCATTCCTTGCAAGCGCCCTGCTGATTCTCTGCGGGTTGGCCACCGGTTGCCATCACCATGCACGCAAGACCGGCGGTTGTGCGAACGGCCAGTGCGGAATCACCGGAGGCGCTGGTGCCTGCGTCGATGGATCGTGCCAAGTCGCCGGCGCGGCGGCGGGCGATCCGAGTGTCCAGGGCGCGGCGGCGAACTACTCCCCGAACGGCGGCCAGGGCGGCCACCTCGGCGGCATGTTCGGCCACCACCACCGAGGCCCCCAGTCGCACACCGGTCCCATGCCCGGTCCAGCGATGGGCCCTGCTGCTCCCACGGTAGGTTACCCCTACTACACGACGCGCGGTCCGCGCGATTTCCTCAGCAGCAATCCCCCGAGCATCGGCCGCTAGTTCTGCTGGCGGGTACGAAAGGCGGGCAGCCGCGTCAACGCTCCGCGGTGGGCGAAGCGATGCACGCGCTGCGCAGTTCGAAATTCCGTTGACCGTGGTCATCCTGCGGAGGGTGCTGCGGTCCACGGATTTCGAGTCTGCATTCTGATCGCAAGGGTGCAGTTGCGGCGATCTTGTCCGTGACCCTACGCCTTCTCCGTGGTGAAGTCCTCCGGAACTTGCACGACTCGCGATTCGGTCGTTGGTTCGCGGCGGGGTCTTCGTCGACCACGGAGAGCGCTGAGATCGGCACAGAAGATTACGGAGCCTTCACGGCAGCCGCATCCCGCGTGGCTCGATCTCTCACTTCCAAAGGCACGCGGCCGTTGCTTGCGGTCGCTAGCCCTTGAATCGGCCGACGGCGATCGTGATGTTCTGGCCGCCGAATCCGAAGCTGTTGTTCAGCGCGATATCGCAGCGAGTTTCGCGGGCCTGGTTGGGGATGTAGTCCAGGTCACAAGCCGGATCGGGATTCTCGTAGTTGATGGTGGGCGGCAGCACATTGTCGCGAATCGCCATCAGGCATACGATCAACTCGGTCACTCCCGCGGCCGCAATCAGGTGGCCCATCATGCTCTTGGTGCTGCTCACCGGCACTTTCTCGGCGTGCTCGCCGAACACGCGGCGACACGCCAGCGTCTCCACCTTGTCATTGACGGTTGTGCTCGTGCCGTGCGCGTTCACATAGTTCACCGCCTCGGGCGCGATGCCGGCATCCTCGAGGGCCATCCGCATGCAGGCGATGGCGCCGCGACCTTCCGGATGGATGTCGGTGATGCGGTAGGCGTCGGCCGTCGAGCCGTAGCCGATGATTTCGCCGTAGATGGGCGCCTTTCGCTTGACCGCCCGCTCCATGTCCTCCAGCACCACCATGGCGGCGCCTTCACCCAGCACGAATCCGTCACGCAGCCGGTCGAAGGGCCGCGACGCCCGCGTGGGCTCGTCGTTGCGCGTCGAGAGCGTGGTGAGCAGGCTGAAGCCCGTGACACCAAAGGGATGGATCATGCTGTGGGTGCCACCGGCCAGCATGACATCGACATCGCCGCGGCGGATCATCTCCGTCGCCTCGCCAATCGCTTGGCTGCTGGCGGCGCACGCCGTGAGGCAGTTCAGGTTCGGCCCCTGCGCGTTGAACATGGCGGCCATGTAGCCCGAAGGCATGTTCGGTTCCTGCTCGAGTTCCGAGATGGGATTGAGCGTGTTGAGTCCCGCCTGGATGAAGCGGACGAGGTCGAGGCCATCGTCGGTGAGTCCCAGCGAGATCATATTGCTGAAGGAGACGAAGTCCTGGTTGCCTTCTCCGCTGCCCAGGTAGACGCCGAAGCGGGTGGGGTCGAGGGACCCATCGAGGCAGCCGGATGCATCGATCGCCTGCCGAGCCGCTCCTGCGGCAAAACAGGTGTGGCGGGCCCGATACTTCCAGTTGTCGGGATCGTCGACGATCTTGCGAATGTGGAAGTTCTTGATTTCGGCGGCGATGCGCGTGGGGAAACCGGCCGGGTCAAAGACCGTCAGCGGCCCCACACCCGAACGCCCCTCCTTCAAGCCGGCCCATACCGTCTCGACATCGTTGCCCATCGGGTTGATGCAGCCGACTCCCGTCACTACCACTCGTCGTCGCATAGCTCACTCTCCGCGCGCCGCGCGCTCCGCCGCCAAAAGGTGCGGCGGAATGGTCAGCGGCTGCCCCTGATCGTCCATTCCGACCTTGTACAATCCAAAGATCCGCAGCATCCGCAAGAATTCAGCGTGGTCGAAAAAGTCGCCCGGAAACACATCGCGGCCCACCTGCGCAAACGTCAACTCGGCTTCCACCTGCAACTGGCCATTCACGTGGCTCTGGCCCACCACGAATCCTCCATCCGCCGTCAGGTTCTGCACCTCCACCGAGTAATGCAGCGTGTCACCGGGCCGTGCATAGAAGTGGACCTTCACGCCCGACACCTTGGCCAGCACAATGTTCGCGAAAAAGTCCGAACGCTGCCCCACCAGCAACCCGCCCATCTGGGCGAAGCCCTCCAAGACGAACGTGGGCGTCATGATCGGATAGCCCGAGAAGTACTCGTCGATGTACTCCTCGACCAGCGACACGCACTTGACCGCCTTCGCGCGGCGGCCCGCGTGGAATTCCTCAAAGCGATCTATCCAGAACCAACGCATGGCGGCAGGCTATGTCCAGAAGTTGGATGGGGCGGAAAGACCGATGGAGCGAGTGTGGGCAAGGATGCTGAAGGGGCAGGTGAAGCGAGGCCGTTTGGCCGAGTCGGCTGCGTCGCATCGCTGTGCGAGCGTCAACTCGTGGTAAATGTCGACAACCTGTCCAAGAACCGGGGCGAAGCGACCCACCGTGGCCGGCGGCGAACGACCGCCTTCTTAGTCCGCCGGAGGCCGGTCTTCGCGCTGTCACACCGACTTCATCCGCTCCGCCCTCGTGCGGACCCGCGGATCGGGAGGCCAAGCTATCGAGAGGCCCTGCAATCGCGAGGCCCCATGTCCCACCAGCCAGACCACGAAGCCAATCGTGAAGCTACAGGAAAACAGCCGACTGTGCGTTCCGTCCCGGGGCATCCCGAGTCAGGCCAGGGACCGCGACGACACGTCGAAGAGTCGTCGCGGCTCGCGCAATCCCATTCGGTGTTTCACTGCAGTCTTCAGCGGCGGCCCTAGGCGGCGACGCCAATCTTGCTGCAGACGTAGCGGCACATGTCGCTGACCGTCAACAGGTTGCCGAACTCCTGCACCAGCGGATTCGACTCGAACTTCGACAAGTCCGCGAAGGGCATCCGCTTCTTCAGCTCCGAAACACCCGTCGGCGTCACCTTGCCGTCCTTGACGTACTCGGCGTTCGTCAGGATATCCTCCGGGAACAGTTCCGCGCGGGGAATCTCGATGCCGAAGGCCTTTTCCAGACGGAAGACGATGTCGAGGAAGTCGATCGATTCCGCGCCCAGATCACCCACCATGGTCGCCGCCGGGGACACTTCGTCCTCGTCGACCCCGAGGGCCTCCACCAGGGCACCCCTCACCTTGTCGAAGATTTCATCACGAGACGGCATCGACGGTTCACCTCGAAGACTGGGATTGGAACACGGACGGCACAGCCAAGGTTGTAATGCCACCCCGCCCGCCTGGGAACCCGAACCCGCCCGGATTCCCGCTCGCGACGCCGGGTTCAGCGGGAAACGGCCGCCGCCGCGGGGACGGCCATGCCCGGGAGGGCCGTCGCGTAGGCCACCGGCCTGGGCCGCCCGTCCGCCCGGGGGGCCGGGTGGAGCAGCGACCACAGCCGCCGCATCTCGGCCCGGACACGGGCGTCGATGGCCGCGCCGTGGGGCTGGCGATCGGCGAGGTTGTACCGCTCGATCACGAGCCGGGCCGTGAGGCTGGTGCGGTCGCCCACCGTGCCGCTGGCCTTCAGCTTGGTGGTGGTTTCGTCCTGCGAGAGCACCTCCGCGGTCACCGTGAGCGTCTTGCCCGGCTCCACGAAGTCGCCGTATTTGACGTTGCGGGCGGCCCGCAGCACCACGATCGAGTGGGCGAAATCTTCGCCGAGCCTGATCGTCCAGGCGGCCGCCTGCGTCATGGCCTCGAGCATCAGCACGCCGGGCAGGACCGGGAACCGCGGGAAGTGGTCGGCAAGATATTCCTCGGACAGCGTCACGGCCTTGACGGCGGTGATGCTCCGACCGGGCTCGATGGCGACCACCCGGTCGAGGAGACTGAACCGCATGGAAAGTTCCTCCGTTTCCTCGGTCGTCCCGATCCAGGACCGGCCGCACTCCTGGCGGCCGAGAACCCGTCGGGCATCCCTGCGAAGGGTCGCAGTATAGGGGATGCCGATCGCGCCACAACCAAGCGGCAGCCCGCGCAGCGGCGATCTGCCACGCTGACAGTCGGCGCCACCGCTGCGATCGGCGAGGTCTGCCGCACGGTCTCCCGGCACCCCTGGTTTCGCGGCCGCACCGCGGGGATCGCCGCCGGTGTTCGGGCGTTCACACGAGTTCGGCACGGCAGTTGCATTTTTCCGCCGCAGGTCGAGAGCACTTGCTTTCCGGCGCCGACGCCGCGAATCATTCCGCCGACCGCGCGGACAAGGCGGGGTCAGGAATGACGCTTCGGGGTGGTGCAGGGAACGGTTGCGCCCGGCCGGTTCACCAGCACGTCACCAGTTCGAAGGAGGCATTCTCATGACCACGTTTCGCGCAGGTTTCGCGCTCCCGCTCGAGGAGTTGCGGGACGAGTTCGACCGGCTCTGGACCTCGCTCACGGCCGCTCCGCCGCTGCACGGCTGGGGCGTGAGGCAGGAGGGCGTCTTTCCTGCGGTCAACGTCCGCGAGACCGCCGATGCGGTCTGCGTGGAGGCCGAACTGCCGGTCCTCGACGCGGGCGACGTCGAGATCTCGGTGACCGGTGACGAACTCATGCTGCGGGGCTCGCGGCCTCAGGCCGAAGGCACGCCGGCCGGCAACGGCGCTGGGGCCGGCGGGGCCGTGGAGAAGGTCGTCTGGCACCGTCGCGAGCGGGGCA
>CAZUJM010000045.1:0-1363 GCA_964620405.1 uncultured Pirellulaceae bacterium
CCAAGCCGCTGAGAATCATCGGAGCCGTGATCCAGTTCGGCACCTTCAGGCGCAGGCCATCAATGACCGCGGCGATGACCAGGGTCACGGAAACAATCCATACCGGCCAGTTTTCGGTGATTCCAGCAAGGAGCGTGGTCATGAGATGAACCCTTCGCGTGAGCAGTTTCGCGAGCCAACCCGCGATGCGTTCCTAGTGTCGGATCCACCAGAAGCCCGCTCCGGCGAGGAACGCGGAGCTGCCGAGGCAGATCAGTTCGAATGTCTGTTGTAGATTAAGTCCCAACTCGTCCATGTCGGTGTCCTGGGGAAAAATTAACCGCACGACGGGCGGGTCATCGGAAGCGATCGCCGGTCGCGCGCGGATCGTCGACAAAAATCCCCTGGTCGCACGGGGCGACCAGGGGATCCCGTGATTCAACGACTCGTCAGCGGCGTCAGTCGTTAGACCGAGGAACCGATCTGGTCTGCGATCGTCTGGAACGCCGCACTCGTGTTCGTACCCACGGCCTGGATGGCCGCGAGGCACACAATCACGATCAGCGCCAGCATGACCGCATACTCGACTGCGGTTGGGCCATCTTCCGAAACCAGGAAACGGTGCACTTTCGTCGCGAGAAACTTCATTTGCTTCCTCCGATTTCTGCCGGTCGCCTTGGAATCAAGAACGACCTTGGACCAAACAAGGATGTGACGGGGGCCAACAAGGTCCGGACTGTACGAACGACAGTGGCCTGCGTGGACCATGCGGGCCAACCAAAACTCGCCTCTCCTCTTCAGCATTGGAAGATGAAGTGTCCGTCGCATGGCGACATCAAGCTCATCATCCCTTCGGCAACCCGGCTTCCCGCGTCACGAGGACACGGGCCCTTGGCTTTGTGCACCAGCCTTACGACTGGATTACCTTTTCGAGGACGAGAGGCAGCAGGCCTTTCGACGTCCTTGAGCGAACGTCAATGGAAAGTTAGTCCAAGTGCCTTCCGAGTCAAATCATGGAGGCGACTAATCCCGGGAGCTCGCGGAGTTTTTCCACTCCGTGGCACCGCCAGGGCCGTTTTGTTGACGAGAGACCACACCTCGCGACGTCCCGTGTTGCAAGGTGGGCACGAACGACGAAATACCACATACGATGCTTCAGCAAGCAGTCGGCCCGGCCCGTAGTCGGCACACGGCGTGTGCCGACTACAGGGCCGCACACGCCGTGTGCCGAACTTCGCGTCGACAACCGGCCGTCGTCCTCCAACGCCACCGTCGATGCCGCATCTGGAGAGACCTGGCGACACGCCACGCACGCTGCGCAAGAACAGATCGGCACACGGCGTGTGCCGACTACAGGGCCGCACACGCCGTGTGCCGAACTTCG
>CAZUJM010000045.1:1463-6561 GCA_964620405.1 uncultured Pirellulaceae bacterium
GGCCGTCGTCCTCCAACGCCACCGTCGATGCCGCATCTGGAGAGACCTGGCGACATGCCACGCACGCTGCGGATGAACAGATCGGCACACGGCGTGTGCCGACTACGAAGACGACTACAGCCGCTGTTCGCGCTCGAAGCACCGCTGCAGGATGTCGAGCGCCTCGTCCAACTGCTGACGCGTGATCGTCAGTGGAGGCACCAGGGTCAGCACGGTGCCCGAGGAGACCTTGAAGCTCAACCCCTCGGCCATGCTCTCGTACATCATCCATTCGGCCAGGGCCGAAGGGCTGCCGACGCGGGAGGGACCCTGGAGTTCTACGCCGATGAGCAGTCCGAGGCCGCGGACTTCGCGGATCACCGGAAATCGCTGCTGCATTTCGCGCAGTCGACCAACGGCGTATTCGCCCAGTTCGCGACTGCGGTCGACAAGGCCTTCCTCCTGGATACACTCGATCGTAGCCAGACCCGCCGCGCAGCTCACCGGGTTCTTTTCGTGCGTGTAGTGCCCGATGGCCCGGTCGGCCGCGATGTCCAGATGCCCCCGCGCGACGATCGCCGCCAGCGGCATCAGGCCACCTCCCAGTCCCTTGCCCAGCACCACGATGTCCGGCTGCACGCCAAAATGCTCGAAGGCGTACATCCGACCCGTGCGGCCCAGGCCCGTACCGATCTCGTCGAATATCAGCAGCGTCCCGAACTCGTCGCAGTACTTGCGGATCTTCTGCCAGTACTCGGCGGGCGGCACCGTCACCGTCGACCAGCGAATCGGTTCGGCGATGATCGCGGCCACGTCGCGTTCGTTCTCCAGGATGTGACGCACGTAGTCGGCGCAGCCGGTGTGGCAGGTGGTCTGGCAGGAGAACGGACAGCCTTCGGGAACGGGCGGCCGGATGTGAAGCGCGCCGGGCAGCAGCGGACCCAGCCCGTCACTGAACAGGGCCTGTCCGCCCACCGAGATGACGTCGATGGACGCTCCGTGGAACGAACCCCACATGGAGATGGTCTTGTAGCGCTGCGTCGCCAGCCGCGACAGCTTCATTGCCATGCCGATCGCGCTGGTGCCGCCGGGGGCGAGCAGGACCTTGTCCAGGTCGCCCGGGCTGATCTCGCGGAGTTTCTTGGCCAGTTCGATCGCGCGCGGATTCGTATACCGCCGCGTGCAGAACGGCATCGTATCCATCTGGTCCTTCGCCGCCTGCATGACGCGCGGATTGCGGAAGCCGACCTGGTGCACGCCGTTGCCATGGAAGTCCATGATCCGGCGGCCCGTCACATCGTGCAGGTAGATGCCCTCCACCTCCACCAGCGCATCCAGGCACGGCGTCGACAACGACTGATGCAGGAAATATTCCGCGTCCTCCGCCAGCACGTCCATCGTCGCGCCGTCCAGACAGCGTTTCTGGTATTCGCGGCGGCGCTGGGACTGGTTCGTGTCGCCCTCCACGCGTTCCTGATGCTCATCCAGCCGGGCCGGCTCGGGGGTCGTGTGACGCTCGGATGCGGACATGAAGAAGTCTCCGAAGAGCGATCGGGCCGCCAGGGGCACCGCGGGTCGTTGAAGTCAGAAAGCGCCTGAGCCGATCACGATAGCCGCTGGCCGCATAAGCAAAAAGGCCCCCGTGCAGCACGGGGGCCTTTTTCATGGTTCGACGTTCTTTTCAAACGGCCAAGCCGCGATCGCCTAGCGGCTGCGGCGGAACCGCACCAGCGGCAGGGCCGCCAGCAGCAGCACCAGGCTGCTCGGTTCCGGCACGGCACTCACGGCCGCGCGAGGACCCTTCTCGAAGCCACCATCCTGGAAGGCTGCCACGAGGTCACCCGAATTGAACTTCAGGTCGCCCGTCCAGTCGCCCTGGCTGTAGTTGGCGTCGAGGCCCGTCTCGTACTTGCCGGCTTGGAAGACAGACACGAGGTCGCTCGAGTTGAATTCCATGTCCAGATTCGAGTCGCCCACGTAGGTCTTCTTCAGGTCCTTGACCCAGATGTTGACGTCGGTCTCATCGACCTTCTTGTCGCTATTCAGGTCATAGGCGACGTTGTTGGCTCCGCTGGCGCTCTGCACCACGAGAGAATCGATGTCGGCGGCGTCGAGGACACCGTTGCCATCGAAGTCACCCGCCTTGGTCACCACGCCTGCACCCGACACCTTCACGTTGTCGATCGCCCACCACCAGTCGTTGGCCGCGTTGAGCATGCCAAAGACCAGCTGGGCCGTCTTGGCGCCGTCGGGATTCTTCATCTTCACCGTCACCGTCTCGTTCTCGGCGTCGTTCTTGAAG
The DNA here is from genome assembly GCA_964620405.1 of uncultured Pirellulaceae bacterium. Lineage (GTDB taxonomy): Bacteria > Planctomycetota > Planctomycetia > Pirellulales > Pirellulaceae > CAZUJM01. Next base: position 3,745 of record CAZUJM010000045.1, read on the forward strand.
TTCGGGTTCGTCTCATCCGAGCTCCAGTACAGGATGTCGACCGGAGGCTTGCCATCATAGGAAACCATGATGTTGGCCGTCTGGTCGTTCGTGTTGTCGACGTCGTCGCAGCACTCGTCACGCCAGCTCGAATCGAACGTCAGCTCCAGGCTGTCGGCCGTCGCGCCCGAGATGTCGAAATTGTTCGTCGACATGACCGTGTTGTAGAAACCCTGCGACTTGGGATTGCCCCGGTCGTCCCATTCGTCCGGGTCGGCCACGGCCACCACGCCCTGGCCCTTCTGGAAGAACGAACGATTCTGGTCGCCCGCTACCAGGGCCCAGAACTTCTTGTCGGCGAAGGACCAGCCTTCCCACTCCTCCACGCCCACGGCATCGTCGTCGATGCCCGGCAGGTCGTTCGAGATCTTCCAGCCCGTCGGGGTCGTGTGCGTGTACACATGGTCGGGATCGAAGCCCAAGCCCAGCGCACGGCCTTCCATCACGTTCGTGTCCAGGGTCACCGATTCGAAGTCTTCGAAATACTTGCCGAACTCGATGTTGTCGACAGCCCACCACCAGTTGTTGCCAGCTTCGTAGCCGAAGGTGAACTTCACCGACTGGGCACCGTTCGGAATCGTGACCGGCACCGAGACCAGTTCGGGGTTGCCATCCGGATGGTAGTTCGGGCTGTCCGGCACCGAGTCCCACTGGAAGAGGTCGACCGGAGCGGCGCCATCAAACGACGCCTGCAGCCAACCCTTCTGCGGCTCTTCCGCACGCCAGCTGGATTCGAAGTTGAACTGCGTTCCCGAGGCGACGCCAGCCAGCGGAATGCTGGGAGTCGACATCAGGGTATACATCATGCCGGGATCGTGCGGAGCGTCATCCCACTCGTCGCCATCCGCCACGGCAATCACCTTGCCCTGCTCGGTCGCGAACATGCTGCGCTGCTGGTCCCCCGCCACCTGGCTCCACCAGAGCGGATCCACGAAGTTCCAGCCACGCCATTCGGTCATGCCCCCGTTGGGCGTCTTCGAGTTATCGACGGTCCAGCCAGCGGGACCGTTCGGGCTCCAGACTTCCGGAACCGGGTTGTCCTGCGGGATCGTTTCGTTCACCGCCGGACCAAGAGTGAGACCATCAAAGTTTTCCGAGAAGTACACCTTCTGGGCACTCGCCGATTGCCCGGCCAGCACGGCGACCGCGACCGACGCCATCGCCAGTCCTCGCCACACGGCCATCCAAGGGGATTTGCCCCCGACCTGTCGACACATCATAGACGTAATCCTCTCCACACGCAGATCGACTCTAGAACGCTTACGCTGCCCGGCGGCCCGTATCCGCCAAGCATTACTCTTTCTCACCATTCCACTTCCCATTCCCAACCGATGCCTTCACCAGATCGCGCATCACTTGTCGACGGGTGGCTTCGCATTCTTGCCCTGAAACCGGTTTTCCGCCGGCTTCTTCAACTCCTCCTGCAGCCACTTCAGCTGGACATGGTCCTTGTCCAGACTCAAGCCCGCCGCGCAATCGGCGAGGGCTTTATCCACCTGTTTCATTTTCACGTGCAGCTGCGCACGCTCGAACAGTGCCCAGGAATCGGCCTGCAGCGCGATCGAGGCGTCCAACTCCTTGAGAGCCGTCGCATCGTCACCCTTACTGATCGCGTCCTGGGCCGCCAGGAAGTGTTCGGTGGCTGTGCCGAGCGGCTGCTCGCCGCCTCCGCCCGCTCCGCAACCCGCGACCGCCACGAGGCACAACCCCGCCAACGTCGCGACGAACGAGCGTCGCGTCCACCGCCCCCACGAACCGACGCGCGGAACCACCGCGTTACCCTGCCCTTGGGAATGAACTGCACCCCGGTCGACCATTCGCACTTCACGAGCCTGCGGCCCGCTTAATCCTCGATCTGAATTTCGATCCATCGTTCCCCCGCTTTTCCCCTGAACCACAGGGGAAGTCGTTTCCTGAATCCACTGTCTCTTGAATGATCGCTTACGGCTTCTTGGTCATCCGCGCCCGCACGGCGTCCGCCGCGGCGGGAGAACGGGTGCCCATCTCACTCCACACGGCCATGTCGACGTCATCCTCGACGCGCTGCACGGAGCCGTCCAGCATGCCGCAGTTCACGATGCCGCGATGATTGCTTGAGAATGCCAGCTGGGCCATCTGGCACTCCGCCTCGGTCGTACCCGGCTCGCCGCACTTCTTCTGCAGGTGGTAGTTCGGCGGCACGGCCGTCGAACCCAGGCACTCCGACACGTCGCTCGCGCTCGTGTCGATGTCGTCCGAACCGATGTACCAGTGATCCTTGCGATTGCCGTTCTGCGTCTCCTTCGTGCGTCCCTTCGCGTCCTGCGCATCGCGGTCATGCAGCGCCTCGGCCACCAGGATCGTCTTCGACGTGCCGTCCTTCACCTTGCGGAGCGTGATCGGCGTCATTGGCTTGTTCTTGTCGTGCCCGAACAGCAGGCCGTCCATCTCCTCGAAACCACGCGGCTTCATGTTTTGGCTCAGGCCCACGTCCGTGGCGCAACCGAGGTACGAGGCCGGCACGCGGCGCATCACGTGCCAGTTGTCGGCACTGACGTCATACTGGTGTTCCGGCAACGCCGCCGACGGACACTGGTAGATCGAGATGTACGTCTCGCAAGCCACGATGTTGCGAAACTCCTTGCCGTTGAGCGTCTCGGGGCGGTACGGACCAGGGTGGGCCCACTGGAAGTTCCCGCGCTCGTTCTCGCCGATCGTCATCAGGTTCTTGAGCGCTTCATCTTCCATGAAGGGCAGGATGTATCCCGACCACATACTGCCTTCGTACAGCACCGTGCC
>CAZUJM010000045.1:6582-25526 GCA_964620405.1 uncultured Pirellulaceae bacterium
GATGTGGTTGATGCACTGGGTCCGCCGCGCCGCCTCACGGGCCGCGTTCACGGCCGGCAGCAACAACATCACCAAAATGGCAATGATCGCAATCACCACCAGCAACTCGACCAGGGTGAAGGCCCCAGGGCCCCTTCCCCTCCGAAATGCCCCTCGCCAAGCGATTGGATTTGACATCTGTTTCCGTCCTATGAAACCAACAGGCTCGGTAAAAGTAAAAAAACTTGAACAATGCAGGCTCGCACCGGGCGGGTGCCGCTTTCCCACGACGACCCATCGTACGCACCCAACCTCTAGAAAAACACCCGGTCGAAAAACTCACAAGTGGAAAGTCGTGATCTTCAAGGAATTCTCGAGATCTTGACGCAAGCCCTTTTGAAACCCGGCAGGAGCTTCACAGTTTCGCGCAATCGCATCACCCGCTCCCGCTCCGGCAGGTCCTCATCGGAGGTTCTTTCGCGAACCCCCGCGGGCTTCGGCGGCAATCGCTGCGGGTTTAACTTGGGAAACTTCGGCGAAGAGCTTGGACCATGCAGAGCGTTCCGAAGAGCATGAGTCCTGCGCCGAGGGGAACGAGCAACACCCCCAGACCGGGATCGCCGCCCTGGATATCCAAGCCGCCAAGGAAGAAGCCGAGGGGCATCAGGACCAATCCGGCCAGCGTGCCGCGCGAGGCGTTCTTCACCAGACCACTGGGCCTGACCACACTGGCCGTCCAGGCGAACGCGATACTGGCAAGCGAGAACAGCGTCCCATGGGCATGCCCCAGCGTCCACAGAAGGCGACGGGTCGAGTTGCGGAGGTCCAGATACGCATCCACCTTCAGCGCGTGCATGGCATCGAGCGCCATCCCGGCCCCGATGAAGACCAGCAGCCCCACCCAGCCCGCCATCAGATGACGACGCACCAGCGCCCGCTGCTCCGGCTCCAGCCGCTCCTGCCAGTTCGCGCCTTCCCGCTTATCGGTTCCATCTCGAGGGGCTGCCAATGTTCATCTCCTGCCCTGTCGGGTCAACTCCTGCCCTGCCGGGCATGTGGTCGTGGGGACCGCTTGCGGAACGTCCATCACCGCACCGACCGGTGGGCTCCAGCCGCGCGCGTCCTCTCCACCCAGCGGACGAATCTTTCCACGACGGCTACTCCTTGATCGTCACCGGCCGGTCGTTCCGCTGCCGGATGAGCTGCTCCAACCGATCAAGATCCAGCCGTCCTTCCGCATCGAAAAGAATCTGCGCTCGCGTCTCTGCGTGTGTCTCCGCAGGCTGGGAAACAGTCGGCGGCTCGGACGCGACTTCGAGCGGCACGGCGGTTCCCGCCTGCCGACCTCCTTCCGCCAACCAGCGCTGCGTGACGTCGGCGACGGCCTTCTTCCAGTCCGAGTCGTTGGCCAGGAAGTCGTAGCGGATTGTGTCCATTCCGGGCAGCGTCCGCAATGCCCCGGCGGCGACGTAGCGCACGACGCCATAGGGATCGGCCAGCAGTTGCGCGGCGAACGGCGCCAGCCACTGTCGTCCCGAAGCTTCCTGGGCAGGACTCCAGCCGAAGTGCCAGACGGCGATCACGCGCTGCGCTGCATCGCCCTTGGTGAGCCACAAGAGGGCCGCCGAAACCTTCCGCTGTTCCTCGCTCAACTCCTTCTTCTCGTGCCCATACCAGTCGGACAGATGCTGCTGGGTCCAGTCCAGGGTCTGGTCCAGGTGGCACAGGTTGCAGGCGTTGGGCGTACCATGCTGAATGCTGGCCGCAGCGGTGGGCACCACGATCTGGTGAGACCGCAAGGCACCGAACAGGGCGTACGTCGTGTGGGGCATGTGGCAGTTCATGCATTCGCTGCCGGTCGAGCCTGCCGCATGGTGCGTGTGGCGCTGCACCTCCGTCGTATACTGCGGCTCCTTGTGGCACTGCGTGCAGGCGGCATCGCCCGCCATGCCCGGCGTCACCTGGTCGGCCGGTTCGCTGCCGTGCATCGAGTGGCAGGACAGGCACGACATCTGGCCTCGCTGGTAGCAAGCCGACGCCGACATCGCCGTGAACTCACGACCCCCCGCCAGGATCGTCCCGTCCTCCCACCATCGCTCGCGGAAGAATTCCGGGTTCTTCTCGATGTCCGCCACGCGCGCCGGAGTCTTCTCGACGTTCGGGTGCTGGATGTAGTAGCGTGTCTTGAAAAGATCCTCGCCGGGTTTGTAGAGCGGCCCGTCGGTCGCGTACTTCATGCCGAATTCGTCGCGCATCACGTAGACGCCGTGGCACTGGCCGCAGACCTGGCTGGAGGCAACATGGTCCAGCCGCGCGGGGTTCACGATCGTCGGATCGGGCTTGCCTGACAGATGCAGCAGGTAACGCCGCAGCGGATCGCGATTCGCCCGCTCGTGCGCTTCACCCGGCCCGTGGCACGCTTCGCAGGAGATCCCCAGTTCGCCGACCTCGGTCTTGAACTGCCCCGTGGCCGGGTCGATCGCCGGGTTACCGCCCGTGCTGTGGCAGCGGATGCAGTGGTGGTTCCACTGCGTCACCATGTGGGTCGACTGCGGCGGATACATGAACGCTTCTTCGCGAGGAATCCAGCGATCGTCGCCGATCAGGTAGACCAGCGGCATCGTCTGCAGCAGATTGCCGAACTTCGGATCGCCCGGCACCCAGTAGGTCTGGTAGTGGTGCGAGCCGGTCGTCATCACGACCTGTCGTTCGACACGCGGAATCTGCCGCAGGTCCACGAGTTCCACGGGGCTCTGCGGCGAGCGTTTCACCTGGTAGCGAAACTGGTCGACCTTGCGCCCGCCCTGCACGATGTACATCATCATGTCCGGGTCAGGCATCTCGGCCCAGTACGTATCACCCCGCTGGAATACGCGATAACGCAACCCCTGCGAGACGATCTCCGATCCGTCGAACCGTCCGACCACCTTGCCCGGCGTGGCTTCCTGCGTCATCGTGCGATGGTACGTCTGGTGCCAACTGGCGTGCTCGCCCGGATGACAGGCCGCGCAGCGCTGCGACGAGACGTAGTCGGTCTGGGGCCGTTCCTGGCGCGGCACGAGCGAATCGAGCCGCGCGCGAGCCGCCTCGTGTTCCGCGCGATCGCGCAACATCGCTCGCCCCATTCCCGCCACGAGCGCGACCAGCGCCACCACCACCGTCAACCAGGGCGAATGCAAGAACGACGCGGTCGTGGAAGCACGTGGACTCATGTGCGCCATCCCACGGAACAAGCGAAGCGGATCGAAACCGGGCCGGAAATCGGTGAATCGAGGGCGTCCCTGCGATGCGCGTACAGCTCAGCGCGCGCCGGACAGGCGGAAGTGCGCCAACGCCCGACGCTCATGCACGGACACCCGCAGGCTCGATTGTGGATGCGACGCCGCCACGAAACAAGAGTCCCATGTCAATCTTCATGAAGGACACTCGACGGCCGCCGGAAGTCGCGGCAGGAACTACCCGCTGGGCCTGATGAGATGGTGCCAAACGGGACAGGGCTAAACGGCCCATCGCCGCGCGCGGCGGATCGCCAGCAGTCCCCCCACGCACCAGGTCGCCCCACCCGTCGGTTCGGGGACCGCCACGCTCCGCGCGAACACCCCCGCCGCCTTCGGCTGCGGTTCGGCCGCCACGGTCGGCACCGCACCGGGCCGCGGACCCAACCCGTAGCCACCATCCTGGAACGCCACCACGAAGTCCCCGCCATTGAACTCCGCGTCCCCGTTGAAGTCGCCGTCCGCCCAGCCCGAGTTGCCCACGAGCGAATCCTCGTACTCGCCACGCTGGAACACCTGCAGGAAGTCGGTCGAGTCGAACAGGCCATCCAGGTTCGCATCCCCGAACCACGAGCCCCGCAGCACTGCGACCCATTGACGCAGGTCGAGGTCATCGACGCGACCATCCCAGGTCAGGTCGAGCGTCTGCGGGTGGTCGTGGCCGCGCGTGGCCGCCGTCAACTGGTCGACATCGCGGTCGTCCAAGTCGCGATCGCGATCGACGTCACCCATCTGCCATGGGCGTGTCGTCCTCACGCGGCGCACGTAGCCGCCATCATGTTCGGTGACCAGCAGGTCGCCATTGGGCGCTAACGAAACGGAACGCACTTCGCTGACTTTTTTCCCCGGTGTCCCTAGCGGCAGTCCATCGCCAGCATGAACATCCTTGTCATTTCCATCCAGCAGCAGATGAATCACCTGCCGATCGTCAACAAACCACACCTGGCTGCCCTCGTGCGTCGCGAGGAACATGCCGCCCTCCGGATGGAACGCGATGCCCCGCACCTCCTCCAGGGCGGTCTCCACCGCCAGCGAACCATCGCCGCCTCCCGAGACCGTCTCGTTACCCGCGACCAGGACGCGCGTGCCATCCTCGCGCACCTTGTAGACGCCATGGGAGCCCCGGTCGGTGACGACCAGCGCGCCGTCCCGCGGATCGACATCGAGGTTGCCGAGTTCCACGAAGCCCGTGGCATACGTCTCGATACCGTTGGCCTTCGTCCAGCGCCGCACCTCCGTGCCCGCCGAATAGAAGATCGTCGACTCATCCGGACTCACCCACAACCCACGTCCATGCAGCAGCGGCTGCGGATCCTCGATGATCGTGGTCAGTTGTCCGTCCAACGAGAGTCGGCGGATCCGATTGGCCGCCAGTTCCACGACGTAGCTCACCCCGTTCGGGAACGTAAAGAGACCGTTCGGCTGGTTCAGCTGCGTGGCCAGCGCGGGACCATCGCCGTTCGATCCGGCCTCCCCCGTGCCCGCGAACGTGTGGATGGTTCCATCGGGCCGCACCTGCCGAATGGCCTGCCCGTCCTTGTCCGCGATGTACAGATTGCCTTGCCAGTCGGCGGTCGTCATGTGCGGTCGCGACAGCTCCGCCTCAACGCCCGGCCCGCCCTCCATCCATGGCTCCCAGCCGTTGACCATGTCGGAGCGAATCAGCGCCGTGCCCGCTACCGTCTCGAGCACGCCGTAGGACGCCAGCAGCGTCTCGATGTCGACCGCCGAAAGACGCCCGGCGTGAAGCACGACGCAGGCGGCGACCAGCACCGCCGCGAGCCGCGTTACGTTCCCAGCACGCTCGCATGTTTCACGCGTTCTCAATCCCACCATCTCGTCCGCCCGCCTTCCCCGCGTATCGTCGCCGCTGTCGCCGAGGATGCCGCCGAACATCGGCCTGCCGAACCTTCAATGTACTCGCTTCCGCGACGGACACGCAAATTCAGAAGGCGGCTCTCGCGCGCCGTTGTGGATAACCCCACACCCGCTAGGGCGCCGTGTTCGCTGGTTCTTCCAGCGTCTTGCGTGGCATGAAGCCCAGCGATGTTTCCAACCATGAACCACAGCTGCAGCCGCCGCCGCCTTCAGGTGACAACAGCATGCCACCGGCGGGAATCGTGCTCAGCCAGCAGTCAGGCCGCAGGCGACTCCACTTCGTATACTGCCCCGCGCGCTGGTCCCAGACCGCGGAATCCTGCCCGGATCCGGATCGAAAGAAGAGCGCCTGCTCGGTGGCCGCATACGTGCCGCAGCCGCCGACGGGAATCTCCAGCGGCAGCTTCTCGCCTGTCTGCAGATGATAGACGGCGGGGCGCACGAACAGTTTGTCGCCCACGATCGCGGGTCGCGACAGGTGCGAGCCGTGGTCGGCCTTCCCCTTGCCCCACCCCAGTTCCGCCTCCCAACTCCGCTGCCCCGTGGCGGCGTCGTGCGCGTAGATCCGATACTTGACCGCCGCGGACGATACCAGCACCACCTTGCCGCTTCCCTGGGACGCGTAGAACGCCACCGTTCCCGGCTCCACCTGCAGCGGCGTCTCCCAGGCCAGTTCACCCGTTTGGCTGTCGAGGGCCACCATCCACAAGCTCGACCAGAATGCGTCGCCCCCCAGCCGCCGACGATCCGCCGGCAACTGCTCGCCTCGCGACTCGACAAACACCACGCGGCCCTCCGCGACGGTGATCGACGAATTGACAATCGCGCCGCGCTGGTAGGTCCAGACATTTTTTCCCGTCTGCGCGTCGAGCGCAAAGAGCGACTCGCTGCAGACCTTGTCCGTGACCGGTCCCTCCGTGCCGTCGTACCAAGCCTCCTTGCCCCAGTATCCACCCCAGCTCGCGCCGCGTCCGACGCGCGATCCCAGCAGCAGCTGGTCGTGGCGGGCGACGAATCCCCAATCAAACGCTTGGCCTGCGGGCAAGTTCCCTTCGGCCGCATCCTTTCCGGATGCCTGGCCCTCACTCCCGCCTTCGTCGCTCGCTCCTCGATCTTCCGGCGACGCATCTTCGAGCGACGCATCTTCCAGCGATACCGGGCCGGGAGCCGAGCCGTTCACCGACAGCACCTGCAGCAACTGGCCATCCCGCGCCGACAGCTTCCAGCATTCACCATGGATGGCCACGTACAAATGCGCCTCATCCGCGCACCAGTTGCTGCAGTCGCGCGGCATGTTGTAACGATCGAGTTCGGGAAGTTCGAGCGACCAGAGGATGGTGCCGTTGTACTGGTCGAGCGCCAGGATGCGATGCAGGCCCTGCAGGAAGATACGACCGCCGGTGGCCAGCGGAGAAGGCTTGCGTCCGTTGCGATCGGCCTGGTACCGCGCACCCGGATGCCCAATCCACTGCACTGCTAGTTCCTCCGCCGTCCGCACGCCCGCCAGCGACTCGCCGCCAAAATGGCTGTTGTCCCCCGCTCCATAGATGTGCGTCCACTGGCCCGCCCCCGGAATCGACGGTCCCGCGCGGCGGATCTCCGGTTCCGAGTCGGTTGCCGCGGCCGCCGTGGCCCAAGGCTTTCCGGCACGGTCGACCACGCGACCACAGGCTTCGGTTCCCCGGGCCAGCAGTGCCAATCCGCCCGGAGCCAGCAGGCGCATCACCTCGGCCTCCTCCACGAATCGCTGCCCCGCCTCCGGCGTCGTCTCCGGAAGCTTCTCGTCGCGCCACGCGTACCCGGTCACCACCAGGTTCGCGACCTTGCCCGTCACCGGCAGGCGTTCCATCGACTCCACCGCGTGCACGGTGACGCGCGTGCCGTAGATGCCGCCCTCGGCGAGTCGCCGGCGCAACGTCTCCACGCGCCTCGGATCGTCATCGAAAACCACCACACGCCACTGCGATGAGGCGACGAGCCGTTCCACGAACGATCCATCGGTCACGCCCAGGCAGAAAGCCAGTCCCGGGCCCGGGCCCGCCTGGGCAAGCACCCAGTCGGCGCCGCGACTGGATCCATCCGAGCGTTTCTGCGCCTGCGTCTGCCAGAAAGGCCCCAGCCGCGGCAGGGCATAGTTCATCATCATGTCGCACTCGTACTCGAGCGTCCGCACGCGATGACCTTCCGCACCGTGTTCGATCGTGTACCCATAGGTCAACTGGTGGTAGAGGCCCTCGAGCGCCACTTCATGCTTCACTCCGACAGGCGTGGTGATCACATTCGTCGATACGCCTTCGCCGCGGAGCGTGAGGGTGGTCGAACAGGGTTCTTGCGTCCAGTAGACCAGCGTGGCCGAAGTCGCCGAGGTGAAGCGCAGGATCGGACCGCGGGCCAGGCGTTCGCCGTGGGCTTCCTGCACGCGCGGCACGATCGCCTTCAGGACGGCCGCCCGTTCGTCGTACTGCGCCTGCAGTTCGTCGGCAACCAACACGCGATCGTAGATCCGCACTTCGTGCAGCCCGCCGAGCACGGGGTAGCTTTCGTTGTCGTCCAGATAGCCGCCGAGCGCGAGAGCTCCCTTGGCCGGATAGGCGATCGCGCCCGACTCCTTGTCCGAAGTCGCGACGAGCTGGCCGTCCACGTACAACCGAGCGTTCTGGCCATCGTAGACTCCCGCGACATGGTGCCAACTGCCCGGCGCGTAGTCCTGCGGGGCCACGGCGTAGGACAGGCCGTTACCATCTCCCGACGCGCTGATGCCGAAACAGAACTTCTTGTCCTGGTAGCCCAGCAGCCAGCCGCGTTCGTAGTCGCCATTGTCCTGCAGGCAACCTACCATCGCGCCTTCGGCCGTGGGTTCATCGACGCGCACCCAGGCGGTGGCCGTGAGGCTTTCACGCGGCAGTTCGGCGGCCGCCAGGTCGCGCGTCACCACGATCGGGTCGCTGCCCGTCGTCACGCGCCAGGCTTGGTAACGGCCGGCCCCTTCCAGCGGCGCGCGGCTCGTCAGGTTCAGCGTCTGGTCGTTCGCCAGGTTGCGTAAGCGGCGTCCCACCAGATGCGGCGTCTGGAAGGCCCATCGACCTCGCAGGTGCTCGTCCTTCACCTCCGGCAATTCCAGCGGCGGCTCGCCCGCATCGGTGCCTGCCAACCCGGTCCCAGCCCCACCCGACGCCACCTCGTCGGGGCGAGATGGCTCGTTCCGCTTGCCATCCCCGCGCGTCTCCGAAAACGCGAACAGCGATCCGGTGTCGGTGCTGACCAGCAGATGGCCATTGGCGACCACCAGCGAGTAGGCCTTGCCCATCACCGGGTGGCTCCAGATCCGCTGTCCCGTCTTCGCATCGTGGGCCGCCACGCGGCCCTGGCCGCCCACGAACAGCGTATCGCCCGCCAGCAGCAGCGCGTACGGGCAGTCGCAGTCGACCGACCAGAGTTCCTCGCGAGTCACGTAGTTCGTCGCCGACAGGCTTTCGTCCGTCAGCAGGAACGAGATATCGCCGGCCACGACGATCGCGTTTCCATTCTTGAAGGAAGCGACCGTCTCCAGCGAATCGAGGCTGCTTGCCGTCAACCAGCCGGTCTTGTTGCCGGGCCCATGAAAGACCGAATCCTTGGTGAGCACGACGAACGAGCCACCTCCGCCCGCGAGATCCTTGAGCGGCTGGCCATCGGCGATGCCGAACAGTCGCGGCGCGATGCGTCCCTGGGGCGATACCAGATAGCGCCCCGGCACCAGCGACATCGGTCCCTCCATCGTCGCGCCCAGCACTTCGCGACGGAAAGCGCCCGTCCCCTCGGCCTGCCCCGTGACCGCATCCACCGCACACAGATACGACGGCTCCCACGGCAGCAACGACGCGCCGAAATACGCCAGGCCCTCCGACACCATCACGCCCGTGCGAATCGGCCAGGACGAAACGAGCCGCCCGTTGTTCACGATTTTGCGTCCATCAGGCCGTGGCGAATAGCGCCAGATCACATCGCCCCGCTCCGCATCCAGGCAGTACGCGTAACCATCATCCGAGCCCACATAGAGGCGGCCGTTGTGGTAGGCCGGAGCCATGCGGACGGGCCCATCGGTGAAACGCGACCAGACCTTCATGCCGTCCGCGAGTTGCACGCAGTGCACGCCATCGTCGTTGGACGATCCCCACCAGACTTTGTCGCCCACCGCGATCAGGTGATACACCGGATCGTAGTTTCGCATCGACTTCAGGCCCCGCAACCCGGCGTAGGCGTCCCAGCGGGCGGCCCCCGACCAAGCCGGATTCGGCGTGCCCGGCAGGTGACTCGTCCACACCCGCTGCAGCCGCGCGGCGTCCAGGCGTTCCGTGGTCTTCGCGTTCCTTTGCAGGTTGTGCTGGAACACCGGCCAGTCCTCGGCCTGCCCCACGCCAACGAGCCATGCCACCAGCAAACCAACCGCTACTGCGCGCACTGCATGCATGTCTGGTTCCCCGCTGCTCGAAAGGCACCGATGCCAGCCTTCCGAATTGCCCATCATCACCAACCATCCGCGCCGCGACGACCGATGCTCGACGCGGGCCGGCGAATCGGCCAACTGGCTTCGCGACGCCTCAAGTTGAACCGATCGAATCGACGATGACGATTTTAACCGCAAAGCGGGCGGACGGGCGTCCCGGTCCGGATGTGCGGGCGAACTTTTGCCCGTGCTCCGTGGTCCGTGGTCCGTGGTCCGCCCGGAACGCTCACGCTTCCGCATGAGTCTCGAGCAGCAAAGAACCCCAGCCATGCCGCAATACGCGAAGACCCTCGATCTCGCGAGCAGTCCCGATCCGGGCCGGTCGGCGTGGGGTCGCCCGTACGTGCTGGCCGTCCTGGGCCTTGCCGCGTTCCTGGCCTGCCTCACCGTCGACTCCGTGGTCACTGCGCCAACGCAAGTGAACGGCGGCACGCAGACTCGACAGGTCGTCGTTCGCTCTTGGAACCAGTGGTCGGACGAACGTGTGTCGGAAGCGGAGCGGAGTGCCGCGTCGCGTCCGCGACTTGTCCGCGCGGTGCTGGTGGCCGGCCTCGTATCCTCCGCCGGCTGGTGGTGGCCCGCGCTCCTGGGCCGGCTCGGGCGCGGTCGCGTCGACTCCTACGCCACCTTTACCGCGGACGTGCAGAGAGCGACCGACCTGCCCGTGCTGGGCAAGCTGTTCCCGCTCGATGATGCCCCCGCCACGACCATCGTGCCGCGGCGCGTCAACCGCCAGCTACTGCTGCTCGCGGAACTCGTCATCGCCGCCGCCTGGGCGATCCCCGTGGCCACCATCCTTGCCCAGCCCGACATGCTCGCGCGCTACCGCGAGAACCCCCTCTCGGCGTACTGCGAGTCGATCGAGCAGATCGCCGAACGCCTGGGCGTCCGCTAGGCACTGGTCCGCCCGACCTTCCGTGTCGCGATGCCGGTGCCTTGATTCTCCTCGGACGTCCGCTGACAGGACGTTGGCTGAAACCACTCTGTAGTGAATCGCGCTGAAGAGACCAGCGTCGCAGGAGACCGCGTCGGCGGTCACTCCGTCATTCCCTGACGCGTTGCAGGTGAGCACACTGCGGCCCGGGGAACTGCGGGAAGAAGAACGCCGCCGTTCGCCCGCGAATCATCGCCGGTCCCATCCGCCTGACGAATCGCGGTGAAGCAACGCGTCCTACTTTGCCGATTGTAACGATCGGAGCGATGGACACGACTTGCCTTCCGCCCCGTCGCGGCGATCTTCCGCCGCGCGAAAACGGATGGGAGTCGAGGTCAGCCGTTCGCCAGTCGTCCGCACGGACCCATTCGAGGCATTCCTGGATCGAGCGAGAGCGAGGCCTGAAATCCCATGTTGGAATCCTTCTTTCACCTGCAGCGCCGCCCCTTTGCCAGCATTCCTTCGCCCGACCAGTACTTCCCGGCCGAGTCGATCGAGTTCGCGCGGTCGTCGCTGGTGCGGCTGGTTGAACGCCAGGAGGGACCGGCGATTGTCGTGGGCTCCGTCGGCAGCGGCAAGTCGCTGCTCTGCCAGACGCTGGCCGAATCGTTCCGCCACCGCTGCCGCTGCGTGATCCTTCGCAATGGCCGGATGCGCACCCGCCGTTCCCTGCTGCAGGTCATCCTGCACGACCTGGGCCTGCCGTTCCGCGACATGGAGGAGAGCGAACTGCGTCTCTACCTCATCGACCACTTGGCCAACAAAGCCCTCTGCCCCTCCGGCATCCTGCTGCTGGTGGACGAGGCGGACAGCTTGGGCCTCCCGCTGCTCGACGAACTTCGCGCCCTGACCAACCTTTCCAGCGACGGCCGTCCCAGCGTACGGCTGGTGCTCTTCGGCGGCCCGCGCCTGGAAGAACGGTTCGCGCATCCGCGTCTGGAGTCGTTCAACCAGCGACTGGCCGGACGGTTCTACCTGGAGCCATTCCAGCTCGAAGAGACCGCGCAGTACATCGTGCAGCAGTTCCTGGACTGCGGCGGCGAACCCCGCCAGGCATTCGAGGACAGCGGAATGGAAGCGATCCACCAGGCCACCGGCGGCATTCCGCGACTCATCAACCAGCTGACCGACCATAGCCTGCTGCTGGTGGCTGCGGGTCGTTTCTCCTGCGTCGATCGCCCATGTGTCGAGGAGGCTTGGGCCGACCTGCAGCAGTTGCCACTGCCTCAACCGCGTCACTCCGATCGCGTGACCCAGCTGCTGAATACGCCCGTCATCGAATTCGGCGCGCTGGCCGACGATCCGTTCGCCACGACCAGCTCCCGCGCGCCGCAGGAGTCGCCCGCCTTCAACGGATTCGGCGAAGGCTATCTCGCGGACGAAGAGGACGAGTTGCCCTTCCCGGAAATGTCCTCCGACGCTGCGAACGCCTCCGCAGCTCGCGGCACCCCCCCGTTCCGCTCCAACGCCGCCATGATGTTCACCATCCACGACGCCTCGAGCGACCAGGAAGGTCCTGCGGTGGACGACGAGGACCTCATCCCGCCCTGCACCGACTCCACCCCATGGGTCAACCCGTTCGGTGAAGAGTTCGCGGAGGAGGAACTGGTCTACGATCCTTACTTGGCGATGGAGCAGCGACATCCGGGACCGACACCGATGTCCGCCCTGTCGCTGGTGAGCGCCCACCCGGCCCTGCGTCCGATGTCGGCGGAAGTCACCGCGCCGACGGCGCCGAACGTGACGCTCAAGGCGTCCCCGGCCGCTGTCGCTCCGGCCGTTGTTTCTCACGCCGTTGTTTCTCCGGCCGCTCCGTACCCGGCTTCCGAAACGCCGCTCCATCGACCGGCTGCATCCGCGCCGCCTGTCGCTCCCGCGATGCCTACGGCGTCTGTGATGCCGGCGACCGTCGAGCTGTTCGTGAAGACACCGGAACTGCCGTCGAACCTCCATCGCGAACTTCGACTCGATGCGCCCGAAGCGGCTGCCACTTCAGCGTCCGCCAGTCCAGCGGCCGGGGAGAAGCCGGCCGACAACGGTCCGTCGCACAACTATCGACGGCTCTTCTCGAGCCTGCGGATCCATCGCAGCTGATCGAGTCGTACCCGCCACCTGAACTGCCACGCAAGCCGCTCCGTGGGGAACCGCGCGATGAGCCTGACCAATGCCCTGAAGAGACTCGAGCGTGACGGCAAGTTGACGCCGGCCGGAAGTCCGGAGACGGCCGACTCGGTCGCGCCCGCTCATCCGGAAGTGCGCTCCGAGCAACAGGTGATGGAGTTGATCGACCGCGCCGAAGCGTCGCTCGATGCGGCACTCGCGCCGGAATTTCCCTGCGACCAGCGTGAATCCGAGCAGTTTGCCACGCCCGCAGCCTCCGCCGCGCCGCAGCATGATCGCGACCAGCGCGCCTGGGAAGACCTCGACGACGCGGACGACGACGAGCCGATCGACTACACCGACGGCCTCGCGTCGCCGCCGCCCACCGCTTCGCGCGTGTCCGAGACGTCGAGTGCGCCGCCTCCACCGGCCGAACCGCCTGGCGGCGCAGCACGGCAGGAATTGATGGACGCGGAAACGGGTGTCCTGTCCACCTGGGCCGAGCTTGCGCGACTCGTCCAGGAAGCGGGTGCCTACGATCCGCCGAACCCGCTCGGCGGTTCCTTCGCTGCCTCCGACTATCGGCCCGTCATCCTGCCATTGGACGATCTGTTCTTCGCCGAGGAAGACACCGCGCCGTCCACGATCGCAGAAGATTCCCTCGGCAATCGCGGCGTGGCTGCGCAGGAAGCTCTCGACGAGCCAGTGACTTCGCAGACAGTCCTCTTCCCCGCGAAGAACGACCTGCGTTCCGCACCGCCCAGCGACACGCAGCATGAAAACACGGCGCAGCGAGCCATCGAGATCGACGACGACGAGCACGACATCCTGTCCCTGCAGCGCCTGGACGAGCTGGAGCGACTGGCGCGGGAATACGCGGAACCCTCCGGTGTCGAAGACCGACCGTCCCGGCCAAGCCAACCGCTTGCCTCCGCTGCGGACTCGCTGGTGATCGAAGCGGACATGGAGGCGATCTTTCGCAGCCTGGGCGTGTCCGCTCCGTCGACAGTCCGCTTGGACGATGAACTGGACGAGGTGCTGTCGCACGGTCGACCGCGCGCCGGCAATGCCACCGACCGAGTCGACGATGCCGCGGTCGGTGCGCCGGCTGAGGCCTCGGTGGAACCAGTCGATGCGGAAGCCGTGGTGCTGAAGATGCCATCGCCGGTCTCGTCGGAGGCGGCCTTGGATCGCATCTTCTATGACTCCACGCTGCACGAGGAGGTGGCCGTGCCTCTGCAGCCGGCCGTCGTCATCACCGACTTCGAGCGGCGAATCGCGTCTTCACTGCAGCGCCCCGATGTCCAAGCCGAAATGGAACGCATCGTCGATCGGCTGCGCGGTCGCATGCGAGGCGACCTGCCTGAGACAATGGGCTGCGTGGCCCCTCGGTCCACGGGACGCACGGCCGATGTGCTGGCCCAGATGGCCCTGTGGCTGGGGCCCATGGAAGAAGACGTGCTGGTGGTGGACGCGAACCTTGCCGACCAGTCGCTCACCCGCGGCCTGCGAGCACTCGACGAACCGGGGCTCTGCGAAGTGCTTTCCCACAAGAAGACCGCATGGGAAGCCATCCGCCCCACGGCGCATCCGCATCTCTGGCTGGTCCCTACAGGCGACGACGTCCTGGGACTCTCCCGCATCCCGCACCAGACAGACCTGAACCAGTTGCGCGAGCTGCTGCAGTTCTGGAAGACTTACTTCCATCGTGTCTTCATCGACCTGGGCACCGTCCAATCAACGCTGGTCGAACCCTTCGCACGCACGCTGGACGCCACCCTCCTCGTCGTGCCCGGAACCCAGGTCGCTCCGGGAGCGAACGCCGTGCTGCGTGATGCCAAGGATGCGGCCGATCGGATGCGCAGCTACGGCAATCCGCCCGCGGGCTGCATCGTGACGGATGTCCCGGGGGGCATGTCCGCGAGCGCCTAGCGGATTCGCCAGTTGATCCTGGCGAGGCATGGGAAGATCACCGCCCCGCGCCCGGGTGAACCATCCGTTCCCCGGGTTGGCCTTCCCGCGATGGCGGACGGATTTAGCCCGCGAGCCGCGAGATGCGATCGCCCGACTCCAGCGCCTCTTCAAGCGTGGGCTGGTAGCGATGCTCCATCATGTAGGCGTCTTCCGTCGTGTCTTCATAGAAGTCACGCAGCACGGAGACAGCGCGGAAGCCGACGTTGCGGAAGAAGAGCTGGGCGTCGAGGTTGGTCTCGCGCACCTCCAGCAGGATCCGAGTGCGGCGCTGGTACGAGAGCTTGCTCACCAGCTTGGCCGCCATCTGGCGTCCCACCGATCGGCGACGGTACTCCGAGCCGACGGCGAAGTTCAGGATGTGCAGGCGGTTCTTGTGCAGTTCGTAGATCATGAAGCCCACGATGCGATCGTCGACTTCCGCCACCATCCCGATGCAGTTCCGCTGGCGAAGACAGCGAACGAAATCCTCTTCGCTCCAGGGAAACTCAAAGCTCGACTGTTCGATCCGGAGAATCTCGGGCATGTCCCGTCGAATCATCCAGCGAATGTGAACTTTCATCTCCTGCTTGGTATCCAGACCCATCAGCTGTCCTCCATGCCCATCGATTCCCGGCACGCCACACCCGCGTGTCGGAGTTCGACCATGCATCCACTCGCAACCCTGCTTGGGATGATGCGAGGCTCGCCATCCCGGGCAACTACCAGAGTCGACCCCGGACATGCTACCTTCGCTTTGCAAAACTGACCGTGCTCGTTGACCGTGCCGACTAGCCGTGCCAGTCGCCCGTGCAACAGCCTTCCGGGAGGGCGACGAGCGGATGTTCAACTCACCATCCGCCGCCCTGCGAGAAGGCCCCGACGCGGCGAGAAGGAAGGTAACAGATCACCGTTTTCGTGCCAATACGAACCGCTCGCGGACACCAGCCTCGCCGCCTCGGAACTGCACTTGACGCATTTCGTCCCGACCTGGAACTGCTCGTTTTTCCGCCTCAAACAGCCCGTGCAAGATCAATACGCGAGCGCCGCTTGCGCTGGGTTCGAGGCTACCGAGAGGTGCTTGCAGGGCCGCTGCCCGGGTGTGGGCAGCGATTCGTCGGGCCGCCGTCGCCTTGCCGAGGTCTGGGACGCGGGAATGACCGGGCACCCACCGCGTCGGCAGGTGCCCGACATCGTCGCCGAATCCGCCGAGATGGAGGTGCCGTAATTGCCAACGCTCTAGGTGCTGGCCGGGATCTTGCCGGCCTCGAAGCGTGCATTGAGCACGGGGACCAGCGTGCCGAGGAAGGCCTTCATGCCGGCCGGTTGGAGACGATCGCGTTCGCGCGTCGCGTCGGTCAGCACTTGGACTTTGTAGAGCATCGGTTTGCCGGCGTAGGCCAGTCGCGGTGACGACGGATTGTCCCACTGGCCCTCGCTGCCGAAGGCGTAAGCGACCAAGAAGTCCTGGGGTACCGGAGAGCGTGACGAGAATTCGAGCAGCCGGAACCGCGACGTCTGTTCGTCCTGCTTCACCTCGAGCAGCGTCGATGATTCCAAGCGATTGGCCTGGGAGCCGTAACAGATTTCAGGAGGATGGCGGACGAGCGGTCCGGCCGTGCCGACCATCAGCAGCAGGGAAACTCGCTGCCGCGTCTCGGCGTGTTCGTAGACTCGATGCAGGTACCCTTGCAGCTTGAGCTGTTCGCGCACATGCGGCTCCACGGGATCGCCTTTCGCCACCAGCCGCCATGCGCCGAGCTGCTCGGGCAGTTCCTCGATCGTCATGGCATGGTAGGCCAGTTCGTCGTGGATTCCCCACCGCCGCAGGATCTGGCCATGCCAGATGGCGGGGGCGACCGTCAGCAGGACCAGGGCCAGTGTGAAGGAAGGCGGCCAAGGCCAGAACCCGCGCCGGCGCGGACGGGCATGGGGCACATCCGCGAAGACGGGCGGCACATGGATCGGCACCTGGATCGGAGAAGGGACAGACGGCTGCTCGTTCATAGGGAGACCTTGTTCAGCTGTTCATGGAGTTGGCGCAGCATTTCGCGATCGACCTCCAGCATCGGTCCAGTCTCGATTCCGCGACTGCGGGCCATGGTGAGGGCGAAGCGCGCTTTATCGGAGTCACCCAGGGCGTTCCAGGCGGCGGCCAGGTGCAGGAACATCGGCGCACTGGCGTCGGACTGCGGGATCGCCTCCAGCAGCAAGTCGACTGCCTGCTGGGCTTCACCGCGGAGCAGGTGCACCAGGGCCCAGGTGTCGAGGATCATCGGATGACGGCCCTTGGCTCGAAGCGCCTCGCCCAGCAGATGGGCGATCTCCGACTCGTTGCCGTCGGGCTGGACAGCCAACGCCAGCGCGAGGTTATTCAGCGCCAAGACGTGGTCTGGTTTCAGGCGGACGCATTCGCGCAGCAGTTCCTCCGCCCGGCCGACATCTCCATGCAGCAGGAACACATTCGCGGCGGCGAGTCCCAGGTCGACGTGCGACGGGTGGGAACGCAGGATATGGTCAAGATGGTCGACCAGGGAGGAGAGTGCGGGAGCGTCCGGGCGGGCGAGGGCCAACGCGTTGGCGAACGCGATCTCCGGAATCGGGCGGGGAGCGACGTCGGTGACCAGGGCCAGCACGCGGAACGCTTGCTCGCCACGTCCGGTATCCACCAGATGCCGCATCAACCGCATGAGGTCGAGAGCCTGGCGCCGCGGGTCGCTCTCCCGTTCCAGTCGTCGTCGCGCAAACTCACTGAGCAGCGAGGTCTCGAGCGATCCCCATTGCGGCGTGCCTCGCTGGGCCGCCGCCTTGCCCTCGTCCTTGCGTGCCAGTTCAATGCGCACGTCCAGCGCCAGCAGATCCCATTCGGTCAGCAGTTCCAACTGGTCGAGGATGCGTTCGGAGACGAGCCGGAAGCGGGGATCGTTGCGTAACGCGGGGCCGTGCTGGCGGAGGTAGCGTACGAGTTCCCCCGCGTTCCGGGGCAGGTCGCGACTGACGGACCGCAGTTCGTTCATCGCCGCTCCGCGATCGTTGCCCAGCAAATGCAGTTCCGACCGCAGGAGCGCATCGTGGCTGGTGGGTCGGACCACGCCGTCCAGCAGCGCGGTCGCCTCGCGGCGCACTCGCTCCGCCCGGCCCTCATTGCGTGTCGCGACCCGCAGCAGGACTTCGGCGATGAGGCGTTTCCCCTGGTCGCTTTCGCGCCACGAAGCATCCATGCCGCGCACCCGCTTCTCGGCTTCCGCGACCGCTGCGGGCGTGTCACGATCGAGCAGGGATCGAATGAGGACCAGGGAGGGACCGATGGCCGCGGGCTGGACCTTCAAGGCCGCTCGACAGCAGGATTCGGCCAGCGACGGTTCGATGCGGATGAAGTACTGGGCCGCGCGTTCCAGCACCAGCACCTGTTCCTCCGCCGTTTCTTGCTTCTCGGCCAGTTGAATCGCTTCGCGGTAACGCTGCGAAGCCTGCTCCGTGTTGCCGATCGACTCGTTCAGCTGCGCGAGGACGAACGCACGTTCCAGTGCGGGGATATCCTCGCGTGCGGCGAGCGCATCGAGCAGTTCCTGGGACTCCCGCACATCCGGGCGGACGGCCACGAGGTATCGGAACAGCGCGGCCCACGCGCGGGTATCGCCCGGCGCCACGCGCACCGCCTCGCGAAACGCCTTCTCGGCGCGCTGCAGCCGATCGTCGCTCTCAGGACGCCCTGGCAGTGCGGTCAACACCAGCGTGCGTCCCAGCCGGAGATACGAGGCGCCGTCGCCGCGTTCCCGCGCCATCGCCTCCACGATCCGCAGCGACTCCGTCGCCGATTCGCCGTCGGCCGGCTTCAAGGCCTCGTCGAGGAACTGTTCCGAAGCATCCAGGTACTGTCGCGTCTCGCGCACGTACCGCTGAGCCCGCTCGCTATCCCCCAGTTCGTTGAGCAGCGTCACCAGGTCGACGGCCAATGACACGCGCGGCAATCCCAGTTCCCATGCTTCCTCGAAGCTGGCCACGGCTTGCCAAACGGAGCCGCGATAGCTGGCCACGGTGCCGCGAGCGATGCGCGTCTGCTGCCGCGTAGGATGCAGGGTTTCGAGTTCGCGGGTCAGCCGACCGGCTTCGGCGCGCAGAGCCGCCTCGTCGTCCTTGCCGGCCACCAGCCCGTTCCTTCCTCGGCCCAGGTGATCGGCCGGGGCCAGCACGCGGCGTTCATCGTCGGTCAACCATCCCATGGGGCGCTCCGGTCAGCGGTGAGTGGCAGGCAGGTCGGCGAGGGCGGCTTCGTGCAGCAGGCGCAGCTCGCGCTTGAGGATCTTGCCGCTCGGGTTCTTGGGCAGACCCTCCACGAAGA
>CAZUJM010000045.1:25536-29348 GCA_964620405.1 uncultured Pirellulaceae bacterium
GTTCCTTCCTCCGCCCAGTTGATCGGCCTGCGCCAGCACGCGGCGAATGCGCAGCGCGCGCCAGCGGGAGCCGGCGTTGCCTTCGATCGACCGCAGCCCCGCTTCGCATTCCTCCAACAAGCCCCAGTCCTGCTGGCACCAGGCCAGCTGGCCCAGTGTCTCCAGGACGCGCACGTCGCGACGGGAGTCCGATGCCAGCGGCACCAGGCGTTCCCGCGCTTCCGGCCAGTGTCCTTCCTGCATGTCGAGTCGCGCGAGGGCCACCTGCAGTCCCTGGACGTCCTCGCAAGAGCCCGCGTCGAGGGCCTGCTGAACCTCTCGGCGCGCGTCGTCGAATCGATGCCCGTTCAGCAGCAGATGGTGGCGGAGGAGCACGCGACGCGAGGCATCTCCGGTGGGCGAGGGCAATTGGTCGGCGGTCGCGAGGGCCGCCTCCAGATCACCTTGACGACCTTGGAGCAAGGCGAGGGAGCGGCGTACCCGGGCCGACTGCGGGAAGTCGCCGCACGCCTGTCGCAGCAGTTCGAGCGCATTGTCCGCCTGTCCCTGAGCGAGCTGGCTATTGGCCTCCAGCACCAGCACTTCGTCCAGCCGCGCGCCGGCCACGGCGCGGGCGGAGTCGAGCGATCGCCGGAAATGCGTCCAGTCGCGAAGCGGCGGGGCCAGCAGCAGCTGCTGCCGCAGGTCGGCGGCGGCCGACTTGATCCATGCCTCGAACGGATCGGTCGCGTCCTCGGCGGCCTGCCCAAACTGTTCGGCAGCCTCACGATTCCGCCCCTCCGATTCGGCCTGCCGCGCCAAGGCCCAACGGTATTCCAGCCGCCACATCTCATCGAGGGCCGTTGCCCGCTGGTACGCTCCCGCCGCCTGTTTCCAGTCACCCGCCAGCTGGTAATACTGGCCCACCGTCGACCAGGAACGAGCAACCTGGGGACGGGAGTGGGCCAGCAGATCGGGACTGCAACGCGTCACCGCTGCGGACAACTGGTCGGCCGCCTTGCCGAAGTCGCCCACGCGCGCGACGCGCCACGCCAGCACATGCTCCAACTGCAACGCGAAGGTCGCTCGCGCGGCCACCGGTGCCGCTTCGATCGCCTGCCGTGCCTGGGCGATGCGAGCGTCCGCCTCCTGGGAGCGATCGAGTTGGATGAGCAGTTCGATCAGCGGGATGAGCAGCGTGCGATCCTGGCCCCCCAAGGCGACCAAGCCCCGCTGCAGCGTTTCCGCCGCATGACCTCGCGATTCAGCGTCGCCTCGATCGCTCGCGATCGAAGCCAACGCCAGGTAGGGCCGCGCGTCGCGTGGCTCGACACGCGATGCCTCCTCATAGGCAGCCCGGCTGGCTTCTACCTCGCCGCGTTCGCGCATCCGCTCAGCGGCCGCCACCAGGACTTCAATATCCGGCTTCGATCCCTTCGACAATTCGACTGCGCGGTCCAAGTCGGCGTCCATGGCGGCGCGTACCGTCGGGTCGGTGTGCGTCCCGCCAGCATACAGTCGTCGATATCGGTAACGCAGCAGGTACGCCTCCGCGAGCGTCCCGTTGTGCGTCACCATTTCGTCCATCACGCGGTCCGCGCGACGCGCGCGTTCCTCGGCCGACGGGCTCGTCAGCCGGTCCCGGCAGACGCACGCAAGGCGAAACGCATGGGCCGCGTGCCCCGGATCTTCCTCCACCGCCCGCGTCAACGCGTCGGCCACGTCCTTCCAGGTCGCGGCCGTCGTTTCGCTGGAGGTCTCCATCAACTCGTACAGCGAAGCCGCCTGCCAGCGAATCACGAGCCGCCGCTGGTGCCCGTCGTCCGCTCCACTTGCAGCGTGCGATAAGTAAGCACGCGAGGCCTCCAGCACCTCCGCCGGCCGGTGCAGTTCCCACGCCAGTTCCGCTCGCTGGAACAGGTAGTCACGACTTTCAGGATTCGCGCGGGAAGCCGCCGTCAGCAGCGTCAGGGCCTGCCGCTTCCCCGGCTTGCCCGGCGTCGAGCGACTCATGGCCTGCGCCAACCTCGCCAGCACATCCGCGTCACCCGGCTTCAGCCGCGCCGCTCGCTCCAAACTCTGCGCGGCGCGCAGCCACTGTTGCTCGTTTTCGAATCGCGCGGCATCCCCCAGCAGACCTTCGTACATGGCCGTCGTCTGGCGATGGTGCCAGAAGAACAGCGAGCACGCCAGCAGGATCAGGAAGGCGGGCAGCGCGGGAGACCAGCGAGCGAATTGTCGCCGGTCACGCTCCCACCAGCAAACCAGCGCCGTTGCCATGATTCCCAGCATCCAGTAAGCCAACCAGGCCACGGCCACCATCAGCAGCCCTGTCAAGTCGTGGACCAGTCGTCGCGTCAGGGCATGGACCGACGCTTCATGCAGCACCGTCGTGCAGACAATTCGCAAGGCGTTGGTGAGCACCGCCACGGGCATGGCCGCCAACAGCACCCCGAGGCGGATGCTGAGCCGCGTGCTGCTCAACAGGAAGTAGGCCACCGCCATGGCGAACGTGCCCAGGAACATCCGCAGGCCGCTGCACGCACGCTCGACCTCGAAGACCTCCGGCCCGACCAGCAGCGTCGTGCCTGCCGAGACGGCCGACTGGCCGAAGCATTGCAGGATCCACGCGGACGTCGCCGACGCAACCTGCTGCAGCGGCAGACTCAACCCTCGCTCGATCGTCGCCGGAAGCGGCAAGGCAAACGCCAAGAACCCGACGGCGGGAGCCAGGCAGCGAAACCACTGCCAGCCTCCGAGCGTCCAGATCAGGCCACCGATCCAGACCGGAATCGACCAGTGGTCCAGTTCCAGGATGTAGAATCGCGCCGCTGCGATGCGCATCAGCGCTGCCAGGGCCACCAGCACCAAGCCCGCCACCGACGGCCGCATCGCGGGATCGGCCAGCGACTCATGGCGCCGGCAAGCGATCACCCACACCAGCGGAACCACCAGGAAACCGTGCGTGTAGTCCGGGTCCGATATCCAGGTCCGCGCAATCTGCTCCAGCGTCGGCCAGTAGGCCCAAGCCACCATCGCGAGGAAGCAGGCGAAGGGCCAGTAGTCGCGGACTCGCGCCGGTTTGCGTTGCATACGGTCCATCCGTTTCCAGTCCGTCACGTCTCAGCGCGAGCAAGTCCGCGATCAATCGCGCGCTGCCCGTTGGAACTGCGGACCAGTTCGTTGACAGAAAAAAAGAAGACCGTGCGGCGCCGGGCACCGCACGGTCAAATGTAGTTTGCAGTTCGCCGCATCCCGTCTCAAAGCGGCGAGCAAGGATCGGGCTGCTGAAGAACCTGCTGCCCGTCACTCACGCCGACGCACAATCGAGATCAAGGCTACGCCCGCCAGGCACCACAGCGCGAACGTCGTCGGCTCCGGCACCGCACTCGGATCCGGCGTGCCTGCCCCGCCACTCACCGACCCCGCGAGCTCCGCCACGTCCGTCGGTCCCGTGGGACCCGTACCTGGGGAATCCGTGCCTGCGGTG
Organism: uncultured Pirellulaceae bacterium; assembly: GCA_964620405.1. Taxonomy (GTDB): domain Bacteria; phylum Planctomycetota; class Planctomycetia; order Pirellulales; family Pirellulaceae; genus CAZUJM01. Next base: position 29,006 of record CAZUJM010000045.1, read on the forward strand.
CTCGTCGTATCGGTGCTCGTCGTGCCGGTGGAATTAGCACCGCTGGCAGTCGTATCCGTTGGCGTCGTGCCGATGTTGGTCGCGCCGTTATCGGTGGTACCCGTGGTCGTCCCGTCGGCACCGGGATTGGCAGTCGTGGAACCGCCGTCCGTCCCGTTCGTGCTGCCGTCGCTCGCGTTACCGGTGCCCGTGCCCGTGTCCGTTGTGCCCGTGTTGGTCGTCCCGGTTTCGGTCGTACCCGTACCCGTGGTGCCGTTATCGGTGGTGCCCGGGGTCGTCCCGTCGGTGCCGGGATTGGCAGTCGTGGAACCGCCGTCCGTCCCGTTCGTGCTGCCGTCGCTCG
>CAZUJM010000046.1:0-4985 GCA_964620405.1 uncultured Pirellulaceae bacterium
CACTTACGCCATCGGTGGCGCGGAAGTAGAGCGTGCCGTTGACGTTGGTCAGGTTCCTGGGGACGGATCCCAGTTGCGATAAGGTGGCGTGGATGTCTTTGGTTAGCTGGAACTGTTCCGTGACCCGGACGGTCACCACTTGGTCCACCGACAGCCCATTCTGGTCGGTGGATCTCACGCGAATGGATCGACTCGGTTGGCTTGCGTGTTGAAGCATGTCCTCGCCGTCTGCCTTGGCCTTGGGCCGCGGGTCGTTGGTGCGGAAGACGCCTACCGTGGTGCCGACAGGCTCTCCCTGCGCAACGAATGCCTTGGAGAGCAGGATCTCGACGGGTGCCTCGTTGACGTCGGTGACCGCCACCGCAAACGCTTTTTCCTTAAAGCCGCCGGTCGAGTCGGTCGAGCGGACACGGACCGAGTAGCTCGCGCTCATTTCGTAGTTCAGGTTGGACTGGAGCAGCAGGCGGTTGGTCGAGATGGAGAACTTGTGGTTGTCCACGTCGCCGACGCCGTAGACCAGCGAATAGACATGCTGGTCGCCTACATCGCTGTCGACCGTGGAAAACTGGCCGACGAGGGTGCCGATCGGCGAATTCTCGGCGAGCGAAATCGGGCTGGGGGAGATCGACAAATCCGTGGGCGCCGCCAGGACCCGGCGGTCTTCCAGTCCCTCCAGATGGGCCACGGAGACCACGGCCAGCCGCAGACGACGATCAAGGAACTGGGCACGGCGACGACGACGTACGGGGCGGTTCATCTCGGTTGTCCTTGGAAGCGGACGGCGGCGTGAGCTCTTGTCCGTTAAGTCGAATCGGGTTCGTAAAGTCAATGCATTGAACGAGTTGCGGCGGTGGGCTTCGATTGCCTTCCGCGGGTGGGCGATGCCTTGGATGCTGAACACTGCTTGCGGCTCGGAGCTTCAAACAGCAGTGGGGGTCAACTCAATGAGCAGCCAGCCCGCCATGCGGCTTCCCCCAGAGAGTCACCTGCGCCCGCAGGCGATGACTTGCCGAAGATTTTGGAGATTTTCCAAAAGAAGTGAGAAAGAGCCTCAAAAGGCTCAATTTCAGGCCTGTCGTGGCCTGGATGCTGCAACGCGTGTAAAGGAAAATTGCTGCGTAAGCTGGAGCGCGACCGTCCTCGGTCGCATTGTGAAGCTTCAAGACGTCGGCGTGTCTTGTGCGGCGCTGCTCGTGCGGCTTGGAGCGCGACCGTCCTCGGTCGCATCGTGAAGCCTCAAGGCGTCGGCGCGGCTTGTGCGGCGCTGCTCGTGCGGCTTGGAGCGCGACCGTCCTCGGTCGCATTGTGAAGCTTCAAGGCGTCGGCGCGGCTTGTGCTGCGCTGCTCGTGCGGCCGGAACGGCCGCGCTCCTAGCCGCCCAGTACCTGCGCGACTTGGTCCTGGACGGGGTGCGGCAGGCGGGCGCCGTGGTGCGTGACGACGCGCGACGCCAGGTAGTTGCCCCACCGCGCCGCTTGCGCGGCCGTGTAGCCGCGACTCAAGGCGTACAACGCTCCGCCCGCATACGCGTCCCCCGCGCCGACCGTGTCGATCGCCTTCACCTGGAAGCCCGCCACTCGCTCCAGCTTGCCGTCCTGCACCACCAGCGAACCGTTCGGGCCGTCGGTGACGAAGGCCAGCGTCACCAGGTTGCCTAGCGCCAAAGCCGCCTCTTCCAGGTTCTCCGTCTCCGCGAAATGCCGCGCCTCGTCGGCGTTGCAGAACACTAGGTCGCACAGGTCCCGCGTCACCTTGCGGAAGTCATCGGCGTAACGGCCGACGACGAACGGGTCTGAAAACGTCAATGCCACCTGCACGCCATGGCGCTTGGCGGCCTCCATCGCCAGCACGCTGGCCGCCCGCGGCTGCGGCGGATCCCACAGATAACCTTCGATGTACGCGTAGCGGCAGCGTCGCAACCGGTCCTCGTCGATGTCGGTCGGCGCCAACTCGATCGACACGCCCAAGTGCGTGCACATCGTCCGCTCGGCATCCGGCGTCGTCAGTACCAGGCAGGTGCCCGTCGGCAACGATGCCTCGTCGGCCGGGTTCACGTCGAAATGCACGCCCGCCTTCAGCAGGTCCTGCCGATAGAATTCGCCGTTCGGATCCCGCGACACCTTGCCCGTGTAAAACCCCGTCCCTCCACTCTGCGCCACCGCGATCACCGTGTTCGCCGCCGAACCGCCGGACTGCATCTCTAGCGACTGACGCTCCAAGTTCCCCAGCAGGCCGCCCTGCTTTTCGGAGTCGACCAGCCGCATCGTGCCTTTGTCCAGGTCGTGCTCCCGCACAAAATCGTCGGGCACCATGGCCAGGATATCCACCAGCGCGTTGCCCACTCCGAACACGTCGATCTTGCCGTCCATTGAAATCCTGTTCCTTCCTGATCCTGCGGGAATCGAACCTGGGTCGAGCGAGCATTATCGAGCATCCCGGCCGCCCCGCAACGGGGCGGCCGGCCAACCCGTGGTGTCGCGGGCCTGCTCGGCGCGCAAAAAAATCGGATGGATGACCCCACGGGGCCACCCATCCGATCCAAGGTTGCAACCAACCCAGGGCACATCGCGAGGAATACCCCGCGATACGACCAGCGTCGAACTAACGGCGGCGTCGAGCCAGCATCAGCATGCCGACCGACAGCAGCACCAAGCTGCTGGGCTCCGGCACCGACGCGACCGCAGTCCGCGGTCCGGCTTCATAGCCGCCCGCCGCGAACGCCGCGACGAAGTCGGAGCTGGTGAACTCGCGGTCACCATTCCAGTCGCCCGTTGCCCAGGTCGAATTGTCGGCAACGCCGTCCTCGTACTGGCCCGCCTGGAAGATCTGCACGAAGTCGTTCGACTTGAACTCGCCGTCCAAGTTCGCGTCGCCGAAGTAGGTCTTCTTCAGCGTGTTCACCCAGACCTCTCGATCGACATTGTCGACCTTCGTGTCGGCATTCAGGTCGAAGCGAGCTTCGTTCGTGCCGGACAGCACGGCCAGTGTCAGGTTGTCGATATCGGCGGCGCTCAACTGGCCGTCGTTATCGAAGTCACCCGGAGTGGACGCGCGGGGGCGGATGATCAGCCGGTTTCGCGAACCGTCCGCTCCATCGCTCCCGTTCGGCGTCAGCACCAGGTCCAGCAGGTCGCCCGGCTTCAGCGTCATGGCCAGCGTGCGGTCCACGCCCGCCACGTCGTTGCCCGCGATCACCTGCTCGTCGACCATCGCCCCGTTCAGGAACAGCATGCCGCCGACGCCATTGCCCGCCGGATTCGTCTTCGCCATCTGCCACGTTACATCCAGCGACGTCGGGCCATTGATGCCCTCCGCCTTCCACCGGCGAATCGTCCACTGCTCCTCGTTCGGAGCGCTGTTCGTGCCGTTGGGATGCGTGTTTTGCGCGCCGAGTTCCGTCCAGGGCCCCGAAGCGGCTCCCGTCAGATCCCACTGCTGGCCATTCCAATGGTTGCCATCGGGATCGGTCGGCGGCCCGCTGCCGTCGTTGGTGAACGGAATGAAGTCGGCCGCCTCGTAGGTGCTGTTGTCATCGGCCGACAGGTTGAAGTAGCCGTTGTACCAGCCCTTCGCGCCCTGCACGCCCTCCGCCGAGAAGTCGAGGAACGAGTCGGCGATCGGCTTGAGCGGCGGTGGCGGCGGCGGGGGTGCCTTCTGGTCGGTCACCGCCAAGCTGAAGAACGTCGCATCGCAGCCATCGCCACGACCGCCGTCCACACCCTCCGGCGTCATCGCCAGGTCGATCAGGTCGCCCTTCTTCAGCATCGCCCCGATCGTCGTCACCGTGGGAGTGGCCGAGGCCGACTGCACCACCGATAGACGCTTGCCGTTCTGGTACAGCTCGATCGTCGTGCCGTTGCCGCAGTTCGGATTCGCGTCCGCGATGCTCGTGATCAGCGAGCCCTCGCCTTCGTAGGTCGAAACCCAGCGACGGATCGTCCAGTGCTCCTCGCCCGGCGCGCTGTTCGTGCCGTTCGGATGCGAGTTCGTCTGCTGCAGTTCGGTCCACGGACCCGACGCGGCACTCGTCATGTCCCAGAAGTTGCCATTCCAGTGATTGCCGTCCGGCGAGGTTTCGCCGGCACCTTCGTTCGTGAACGGAACGAAGTCGGTCGCGGAATAGACCTGGTCGTCATCCGCAGTCAGGTTGAAAAAACCGTTGTACCAGTTCTTCTCGCCCTGCGTGCCCGTGACCGACCAGTCGGCCGCCGAGTCCGCGAGGGTTGCCGCGACTCCCGGCGCGCCTTGCGTGGCCGCCAGAAGCATCGAGACGGCTAGATAACGACGCCACCTCATGAGATTCACTCTCCTTCTCTTGCCCGCACGCAGCCGACTTTTGCCCTGCTCCATTGCTCGTGATGCGCCCACCCTTCGGCGAGGCCCTGCACGAAAACAAGAAGCGGCGACCGCAGCCAGCCCACGCGCCACGTCATTCGAGGTCGCGCCGCCAAGCTACCGCCTGCGACGCGAACTCTCCTCCCCGGTCCATACGCGAGACCAGAATTCGGCGGCAGTATAGCGAGGTTGCCGAGCAATTGCACGCATTTCCCAAGAATCTCAGAGAGCGTTCAACTCGTGTGTTCAGAATGCTTAACGTGATGGGAGGTCGATGCGCGACCACCTGAGACAACAGCGGGCCCGTGTTGTAGCCGGCACACGCCGTGTGCCGGACAGTTGTCGCGGACGCCCGGTGTTGGCAGGAGCTGTGCGTCGCGCCGCTCGAACCTGCCAGTTGTGTTCTTAGGCTGGTTGGCTTCTGGGAATCGGCACACGGCGTGTGCCGACTACGCTGGAGGCAACAGCGGGCGGGTGTCGTAGCCGGCACACGCCGTGTGCCGGACAGTTGTCGCGGACGTCTGGTGTTGCCAGGAGCTGTGCGTCGCGCCGCTCGAACCTGCCAGTTGTGTTCTTAGGCTGTTTGGCTTCTGGCAATCGGCACACGGCGTGTGCCGACTACGCTGGAGGCAACAGCGGGCGGGTGTCGT
>CAZUJM010000046.1:5085-29302 GCA_964620405.1 uncultured Pirellulaceae bacterium
TTAGGCTGGTTGGCTTCTGGGAATCGGCACACGGCGTGTGCCGACTACGCTGGAGTTCTAGTTACGCCGGCTGTCGTCGCGCGCCGCCCGTCCCTGTTCGTACTCGCGCAGCCGTTGTTCGATCGCTTCGGCCAAGCGTTCATCGCCGCGTCGCCGCGCCGCTTCGGCCGCACGACGAGCCGTCGATACCGCTTGGGCAAAGTCCCCCGACTCGGCCTGGGCCGCCGCGAGTGTATCCAGCATGTCGGCGCGCGGACCCAGCCGCTTGACCAGCTCCTCGGCCATCTTCACGGCCCGCTCTCCGCTGCGCCGCGCGTCGTCCGGGCTGGTTGCCCAAAGCCAAGCGAGATTGTTGGCGGCGGGATAGTAGTCGGACTTCTCGCTCAGCGCCTGCTGGAAGGCCGCTTCGGCCTGTGCCGTATCGCCTCGGGAAAGGAAGAGCAGCCCGCCCTGGTTGAGCACGCGCGGGTCGCGCGGCGCCACTTCCCGTGCCCGCTCCAGCATCCGCTGCGCGCTGTCCAACTGGCCTCGCTGGCGATACAGTTCGGCCAGTTCCAGCAACGCTCCCAGCTGCCGCGGATGGAACTCCAGCGACTTCTTCAGCGCCGCCAGCGCGGCGTCCCCCGCCGCCGCCTCCCGGGCCGGGGCTTCGTCCAGGGCCAGTTGTCCCAGCAGCTGGTACACATCCGCCAGCCGCCGTCGCGCGGAGACCGCTTCGCGACGCAAGTCGGTCGCGTCGGGCGGCGGATTCTTCTCCAGGAACTGGTTCAGGTATCGACTCGCTTCGTCATACTGCCGCTCCTCGCGAAAGATCGCGGCGATCGCCATCGGGTTGGTGACGAAGTAACGATCCGACCAGCGTCCCGGAAACGGCACCGCGCGATCGCGATTCGCCGTCGCCGGCCCCTCCAGGTTCCGCGCGTCCGCCACGAGTTGCTCGACGCTCGCCGGCCCCGCGTAGATCACACGCAGCATGCCCCCGCGGTCGACAAGGAAACTCACGGGCAGCGGCAGTGGCGTCCGCCGGTAGATCGCTTCGTTGCGAAGCGACTCCAGGCGTTCGACAAGTTCCCGCGAGGCAAAGCCGGTCGTGAAGGGCAACTGCAGCCGCGCGACCAGCGTTCGCACCGTCTCGTCCGCCGCCTCCGCTTGCGGGTCGAGGCGGTCGATGTTGAGGGCCAGGACTTCGATGCCGGAGGCCTTCAGCGCTTCCGCGTGCTGCGACCATTCCTGGAGTTCTTGCAGGCACGGCTGGCACCAGGAAGCCCAGAGCGAGATGAGCAGCGGCCGACTGCCGAGCGGAACCGGCCTGCTCCGCGCCGCTTCCGCGCCGCGGGCCTCGATGACGTCGAGCGGCTCGAACGAACTGGCAGGCAGCGCCAAAGGCTGTGAGAGCCAGAGTCGCGCGGCGTCGGTGTCGGCAGGTGATGACACCGGATCGGCCGGCCATCGTTCGACGTTTCGCGGCTCCGCGCCGAGCAGCATCGCGGCCGGCGCTGGCCGGGGATCCCCTGCTCCGCCACCGGTTGCCGCGTCACCGGTGGCTGCGCCGCCCGCAGGGACGCTCTGGCCCTGTTCCAGGCGATAGCGGCCGTTCTTCGCCAGCCCCGTCCATGTTTCGGGCTCCAGTGAACCCGGCCACCGCACCAGCACCTGTCGCAGAGTCCACCGCTCGGGAAAACCGAAATGCAGCTGCTTGCTTGACTGGCTCAGGAAACCATCGCCGGCGACCAGGGTCTGCACCTGCCGTCGTTCGCGGCCTTCCTCGTCCAGCAACTGCAGTTCGACGCGCGCGCCGATCGCATCCGAGGAACAGCGGCGGCGCACGTCGCCACGAAGCTGCAGGGCCAGGTAGGCGTGGCCGGCGGGCGTATCGTTCCTCAAGTATCGGACCCGCGGACCGGTGCGGTTGGTCAGCCAGAGGTCGAGGTCGCCGTCTTGGTCCCAGTCGACCGAGGCCACGGCGCGGCTGTCGTCCAGCAGGTCGAGGCCTAGGGCCGAGGAGGCATCGGCCCAGCGCGGCCCGCCCGTGTTCAGGAAGCAGCAGTTGCGTTCCCGGCCGCTGAACGACTGCCCTTGGCGGATACGCTCGGCCAGTTCACCCCAGGCGGCGAAGTACGCTTCCTCCGGCTGCTGGCTTTGGGCGTCCAGTGGTGATCGCGACACGACCTGTCGCCAATAGAAACTTCACAAGTCGCCCGGGTCGGGCTGCGTGATGAATCCGTTGGCGACCAGCAGGTCCTTCCAGCCGTCGTTGTTCAAGTCGACGAACCGCGACCCCCAGGCCCAGCGGCCCAGCACCACGGCCGACTCGACCGACACATCCTGGAACGATCCGTCGCGCTGGTTGTGGAACAGCGAGTTGCCCCGCGCGTGCCGGCGGAAGGCTTCCTTCGTCTGGGCATCGGCCCGCTGCTGGAACTGCAGTTGCTCCGTGATGCGGTTGCCTGCCGAGGAGAACATGTTGCTGACATACAGGTCCATCCAGCCGTCGTTGTCGTAGTCGCCCCAGCTGCTGGACATGCCCGGACCGATGTCCTCGACGCCCGCTTCGGCCGCCACGTCACGGAAGGTGCCGCCATCGTTGCGATAGAGGTTGTTGCGGCCGAAGTCGTTGGCGACATACAGGTCCTGGTCGCCGTCGTTGTCGTAGTCCTCCCACGCCACCGCGTAGCTGAAGCGATGGTTGTTGTGATCCAGTCCGGTTCGCGCCGTGGCGTACTGGAACTGCCACTCGCCGGTCACAGGAGTGGCCGAGTTCTCCAGCAGCACGTTCGGGCCGCCGTTGTTCGCGTCATGGTAAGGCACGGGGCGCGCAAAGAGCACATGGTAGTTGACGTTCTGTCGTCGGTTGTAGCAGCAGACGTACAGGTCCAAGTCGCCATCGGCATCGTAGTCGGCCGCACCCAGCGAGTACGGATGTGCCGCCGGCAGCAGCTTCGCCGCGCGCAGCGAGAATCGACCGCCGCCATCGTTGCTGTGAATCAGGATGCCACTGGAAACGGCGACGACCAGGTCCTGGTCGCCGTCGTTGTCGAGATCGACGATCAACGCCGCATGCGAGGACTCCAGCCAGTCCACGCCCGCCTCCGCCGACATCTCGGTGGCCGTTCCATCGGAGTTCTGGACGTAGAGCCGGTTGGGAAGGCCGCCCGGCTGGCTCAGGTAGATATCGTCCAACCCGTCGCCATTCACATCGCCCACCGCCAGGCCCTGCCACCCGCCGATGTCGATCTCCATCCGAGCCTCGATGCGGGTCAGCCAGTGGTCCACGCCATGACGTAACTGCCGTTCAAAGACGTCGCCGGCCAGCACTCGCGACGTGACGTCCGCGAAGACGGGCTCCGCACCCGCTTCGTTGCGGACCTCTTCGTACGACTTCCGCACCAATCGAGTCAGCCGCGGCGTCCCCTGCCCCGCAGTCGGCTTCTCCCAGGTGCACTGCCAGGTCGAGTTCACTTGGAAGGCACCCGCCGCGTGCCGCACATGCAACTGGTACAGCACCTCCGTCTCCGCCGACTTCTCTTCCAGCGAGACGCTCACGACCTTCACCTTGCTGCGCAGCTCGCGGATGCCCTCGAAGCCTTCCAGCAGTGTCGCCGCGCTGCGCCTCAAGCCCTCCGGACCGCGAAAGGTCTCCGCATCGCCTGCACTCACCAAAGCAGCGTTCTCGCCGCCGGTCGTGTCCGCCTGCCTCGCCACCCGCAACCAGCGGTCCTCGAAGACGGTCTTCAAGGCTGGCGGGCGCAGCGGATCGATGACCAGCGATGGAGACGCGAGTTCCTCGGCGTAACGGGTCGCTTCGGAGCCCTTCGCGAGGATGTCGTCGAAGTGTTTCCAGAGCGAATCCGTGACGCTGCTGAAGGTTTCAATGGCCCAGCCGTCCCGCAGCGGGTTGTCTTCCGGCAAGGCGGTCTCCGTGCAGGAAGGAACGAGCGCCGCGCGGCTGGACTTGGCGGACGAGGCGGGCTGAATCTGCGCGGGCTGTTGGGGTTGCGTAGGAGCCTGAGTTGGCTCCGGGGGCGCGACGGAAGAAGAAGGCGAGGCCGCCTCGGCCGGTCCTTGGTCGGTGGGACCGGAACGGGCCTCCGCGGGTGGCGATTCGGGCGCCACGGAGGAACTGCATCCGCTGGCAAGTGGAACCGCAAGAAGCCACGCCAGCAACAAGCGAGAGACGATCGCGACCCGCAGCCCGAGATCTCGCGGCCGAAACGCTTCTCCGTCGTCGAGAACCGTCGGCTGGTCGAAGGCGGTCGAACGTGCAATGCAGCGCGTCCGGCGAAACCAGGGACGGCGAAACAAGGGACGGTCCTTTGCTGGCGGTACTCGGCCGACCTCCCGCATGGCAGGGCCCGAGTGCTCTGGCCTGGAAACTAATTTTGGCTGAAGTCCATCTGCTTCAGCGCGAGCTCCTTGCCGAGCGGATTCCTCAGGTACTTGGCGTGGCACTCCTCGCACAGGTCGAACCGTTGTCGCTCCAAGCCGCCCGATCCCAGAAGCGGCTCGGCCAGATCGTCGGACTGCTCCAGCAGTTCATGAATCTCCAGCAGGTGGTCCCGGTCGTCCTCGTCAAACGCCTCGAGGTGGGTGGAATCGAGCACGACTTCGACCTCGACGCGGACCACATAACGCGCCTCTTCGTCCGAGGAGATTCGGCGTCCGCACCGGTCGCAGGAGTAATGGATCATGAGATTCCTTCCAACGGAAACAAATGCGAGGGGCCAACGGAAACAAATGCGAGGGGCCAACGGAAACAAATGCGAGGGGCCAACAAACTCAAAATCGCGGGCCCACAGACACGAAAGCGAAGGACCTGTCAGGACAAAGGACGCGTTCGCGAACGAGCCGCGTTCCTCGGATCGAACCGCGGAACGCGGCCTGTCTGAGGAAACCGTCCCCCGCCGACTACGCCATCCTAACCCTAGAGAACATGCCGCGGCAAGTCGGCGGACCGGAGGACCGGGAAGAGTCTGCTGACGCCAGCCAGCCTGCCGCGCAGGGGCCTGCTGGCAGCAGGACTTCCCAGGCATCCGAAATGCCGCGGGGGCCGGAGTTTCGCGACGGTCGGTCTGCGGAGACGCCCCGATCATGGGTCCGCCTCCGCCTTGGCCGGCCGCGTGCCGTTGGTACAACCCTGCCCTCGCCGCTGCAACGGCCCGCCTCCCCGCTAGAACGGCCCGCCGAGATGGGCCTTGGTGGGGCTACCAGCCAGCCAACCGAGCTGTGAAGGCTCGAAGAATCCGTTGATCCTTTCGGAAAACTCTTTTTTTTTCGGCGGGGGAGTTCCTAGAATTTGAGACAGGTCGAGCTCTGCACGGCGGTCGGCAGTTCCGGGAAACCGGGACTTCGTCCCAGGCTGAGTTCGCTTCGTCCGTTGGACGCGCGGGTTAGAGTGGGTTTTAAAGTTCCTTGCCCAGGCAGGCCAACTATGCCCTCTTCGCCAGATTCCTCTTCTGCCAACGCGGCACCTCCGCTGGACGCCCTCTCGTCCAGCGTCCTCGTTCTGAATCGGTACTATTCGGCGGTGCACGTGATCAATGTGCGCCGCGCCTTCGGGCTGCTCTACCGTGACCTCGCTGAAGTGCTGGATGTCGAGGACGGCCAGTACGCAAACTACGACTTCGCCTCCTGGATTGAGGTCAGCGAGCTGAGGTCCTCGGAGAAGCGTCCGCATGAGGACTGGGTGCGAAGCGTGACCATGGAGATCCAGGTACCCCGGATCATCCGCTTGCTGCGGTTCGATCGCTCGCCCAAAACCGTGCTTCGCTTCAACCGTCGCAATCTCTTTGCGCGGGACGGCAACCGGTGCCAGTACTGTGGCACCTGGCCCCCCTCCCATCAGCTCAGCCTCGACCATGTGGTGCCCCGGAGCCGCGGTGGCGACACGTCTTGGGAGAACGTGGTCTGCTGCTGCCTGAGGTGCAACACGCGGAAAGGCGGGCGAACCCCGCAGGAGGCGCGCATGAAGCTCCTGAAACCGCCACGCAAGCCCACTCAGTCGCCGCTGCTGGCTCAAAAGCTGAACCAACCCAAATACATCGCTTGGCGCGCGTTCCTTGCCGACCCTGCCTCGGCCGTCGACCTGGGCTGATCGGTCGTCGCGACGCACGAGCCCCGGCCGCTTTCATGGCGCGATCCGCCCGCTTCCCCCTTTCGCCCGGGAAATTACTTGGTTTTAATTTCTCGTTCGGTCGGAGATGAAAGATAACGGGTGCGTCAGACAGCGGAAGGTGGGAAAGCGATCATGGCGAGTGCGAAGTTTGCTCTGTTGCCGGGAGACGGGATCGGACCGGAGGTGGTGCAGCAGGCCGAACAGGTCCTGGCGGCGGTGGCGAAGAAGTTCGGCCATGCGTTTCATTTCTCGTCCCACCTGATGGGCGGCTGCGCCATCGACGCGACGGGCGAGGCCCTGCCGGACGAGACGTTGCGGGCCTGCCAGGAGTCGGATGCCGTGCTGCTGGGAGCCGTCGGCGGGCCGAAGTGGGACGATCCGCGCGCCAAGACGCGGCCGGAGGCCGGTCTGCTGAAGATCCGCAAGGAGATGCAGCTGTTCGCCAACCTTCGTCCCATCGTGCCGTTCTCGCAGTTGCTGGATGCGTCCCCGCTGAAACGCAGCCTCGTCGAGGGAGTGGACATTCTTTTTGTGCGCGAGTTGACGGGCGACGTCTACTTCGGCGATTCCGGGCGACGACAGGTCCAAGGCGAGGAGGCGGCCTACTGCGAGATGATCTATCGCGTCAGCGAAGTGGAACGCGTCGTGCGTCTGGCCGCCCAGGCGGCCCGCAAGCGTCGCAATAAAGTCACCTCCGTGGACAAGGCGAACGTGCTGGAAGTCTCCCGGTTGTGGCGCGAAGTGGCGGCGCGGATCATGAAGGACGAATTCCCCGATGTCGGCTACGAAGTGGTGCTCGTCGACGCCATGGCCATGCACCTGATCTCGAAGCCCAAGGCGTTCGACGTCGTGGTGACGGGCAACCTGTTCGGCGATATCCTCACCGACGAAGCCTCCATGCTGCCCGGCTCGTTGGGGCTGCTGCCCTCCGCGTCGCTCGGAGCCGACGGCCCCGGCCTCTATGAGCCCATCCACGGCTCCGCTCCCGACATCGCCGGCAAGGACCTCGCCAACCCGCTGGCGACCATCCTGGCCGCCGCCATGATGTTGCGACATTCGCTGCAGATGGAAACGGAAGCTGCGGCGATTGAGCGAGCGGTGTCCCAGGTGCTCGACCAAGGCTTCCGCACGGCCGACATCGCTGCCGGAGGCGCGTCGATCGGCACGCGAGCCATGGGCGAAAAGGTCGTGCAGGCCCTGGGCACCGCCTGATCGCCGTCGCCCCCTCCGTGGCCTCCGTGGTTACCTGCGTTTCTTGAGTCGCCTGTCTTCCCACGCGAGGCCCTGTCTACCGCGTCTCTTGTCCGGCGTCGAGGCGAGCCTCCCAGGAGTTCTCCTCGCTCGCGCCGGTATTGAGGTCATAGAGCATGCGTCGAGCGAGGACGAAGTTGCGGACTGCCTGCTGGAGATCGCGGGGTATCGAGCGGCCCAACGCGGCGGGTTCCTGGTCCGGCGGGCTGGTGAGCACAACGGCCAGCAGCTGATCGACCGTTTCTCGTTTCGACTTGCCCGTCGGCACCAGCCAGCCGGTCAGCTTGACGGTCCAGTCGTTCCGGTCCCCGCCTCGTTCGGCGTGGCTTCGCGCCAGCTGTCGCAGGTGTCGTTCGGCGAGGGCCAGTTGTCGAGCGGCGTCGCGTGCCTCGATGTCGCCGGCCAGATGCAGCGGAACGAGGAAGTCGGTCGAGCCACAGACGGGCTCGCCATCGCCCAGGCCGTGCGACGACTTCTGGTCGTAGGCCGCGCATCGCAGCCGCACGCAGTCCGCTCGCCACGTCCGCGGCACGCGGAACACCACTTCGAACTCCCGATTGCCCTCCAGCGACGTCCGCGGCGAAGGTCGCAGTTTGAAGTACACCGCCGAACCGCGGGCGATCGTACCGCTGGCAGCCAGCAACTGCAGCGGCGGCATCTGCTGGTACCGCACGTTCTCGCTGGTCTTGCCCTGCGTTCCCACACTGGCCGTACCATTCACCGACGGCACGCCCTGGAGATTGGCGTTCAAGGCCGCGTTGTACGACCGTTCACTCTGCCGCTGGTACTCCATCTCGCCGGTCACCAGCGAGATCATCTCGGTCTTCGGAGTGTAGTCGACCACATGCAGCGACCGCTGGGGGCTTTCCAGCACCAGCAGCAGCTGCAGCAGTTCGTCCTCGCGACCGACATGGACCAGCGTGGAGATCGAGAAGCGGGCGGCGACGAGCATCTCGTCTTCGAGGAGCGAGTCGCGGGGCGGCGCCGATGCGGACGCCGATGCGGGCCCGACGTCTTCCAGCGAGACCGTCTGGCAACTCACGATCTCCGGCACATCGAAGTGCACGCAGCACCGTCGCCGACAGCCAGACGGCCAGCATTGCCGCGCAGCTCCGCCCGGCCCGTACGCCGCAGAAGCGTCCATTCGGAACAACGGCCAAGACGCGGTCGTGAAGCGAGGGGAAAAGATCTCGAAGCAAGGGGAAACGCATCGCAGAGCCTCCTTGACCTTTGCTTGAAAAGCCCGGTAAAGGACGAACGTGGGGCCCTCGGTACGCCTCGCGGCGCATCTGAGAATCCTTGCCCAGTCTGCGTTTCCCTCGCCAATCGTCATCCAATGGGAGCACGCCCGAATCCCCAGCGCGGGGACGAGCGGTTCTCCCTCGGGACACCCCGGGGCCGCATTCCCAATGGGGGCAGCCGCGCAGTCGTGCGCGGCCAAGCCAGGAACGCCGCGTCATCCGTCGCGGCGAACGGGCCCATGCGGCCTGACACCGATCCTTACGCCGTTCGGCTCGCCACCGTTCACGGACTCCCCGGAAGTCCGTTTCCTGGTCGCTGCTAGCAGTTGCGGGGTCAGTGTCCGCAGTCCAGCGGCAGTTCCGCAAACGAACGGATCTCCGGGTGGCCTTCGGCGTCAGCGACCGGTCGGTTACCGGGCCGCACTGCCAGAGCCGTGGCCATGCCCGCTTGGCGGGCCGCGTTGAGTTCGGCGACGACATCACTCACGAAGAGAATCTCGCGAGCTGGCCGCGCGCAGGCGTCGGCGATGGTGCGATAACTTTCCCTCGCCTGCTTGGGGCCGGAGGTCGTATCGTAGTGGCCGCGCAGGCAACTCGACAGGTCGCCCGCGATCGTGTGCGCGAAGAACAGGCGTTGGGCCTCCACGCTGCCCGACGAATAGATGCGGGTATCGAGTCCCCGCGCGTGCCGCTGCCGGAGGCATGCGGGCACATCGTCGTAGACATGGGCCCGCAGTTCCCCGCGCTGGAATCCGTCGCGCCAGATGAGTCCCTGGAGCTGCTTGAGGCCGGTCGACTTGCTGTCGTTCTCCATTCGCCGCAGGGCTTCGGCTTCGATGGCTTCGAGTGCATCGGGCAGCAGGTCCGTGCCAAGCCACGCACGGATGCCCGAATGGCCCGCATCCCGCGCCATCCACTCCACCGCCTCCCGCAACTCCCGCCGATCGCAGGCCTGCCGTAGGAAACCATGCAGTTCGCGCCGCGCGTAGGGAAACATCACGTCGTACACGAACGACACGGAAGACGTCGTGCCTTCGATGTCCAGCAGCAGCAAGCGATCCCCGCCCGCAGCGTCTTGGGAACCGGAGGTGCCAACCGAACTCATAGCCGCACGGCCTTGTTCGCCGCCTCGTCCCCTGCCCCGGTCGCCACGTAGTTCGGGCCCCAGCAGACGGGAGCGTACCGCGCGTCCACTCCATCCTCGACGTAGTGCGGAGCCCATCCGGCGGGATCGAGGAAGAGGCGAATGCAGCGGATCGAGCGGTCCGCGCAGAGGTCGAACCAGTGGCGCGTACCGGCCGGAACATTGATCAGGTCGCCGCTTTCCACCTGCACGGCGAATACCGGTCCATTGTCCGGATGGATATGGAAGATGCCGCCGCCCTTCACCGTGAAACGCACTTCGTCCTCCGAGTGCGTGTGCTCCTTGCTGAACTTGGCCAGCATCTGGTCCAATCCCGGCGTCTCGGGCGAAACGTTGATCACGTCGGCCGTCACGTAACCGCCCGCCGCCTTCAGGCGTTCGATCTCCGGCGCGTACGCCGCCAGGATCTCCTCGTTGGTCGCCGCGGAGCCGATACGGCCCTCCACCGGCCAGTGCTCATACCAGATCCCGAACGGCTCCAGAAACTGTCGAATCTCATGGGCCTCTTCGAGGCGACGGCCGGTTTCATGCACGGTGATTCTTGCCATGAGTAGAACTCCATTCACGCCCGTCGCCCTCGCGGGGACTCAAACGCCTGTTTGAGTGGACGAAGGTGCACGAGCGTCTGCAAAAGAGAAGAGGATGAAAGATGATGATGGAATCGAGTGGAGGAAACGGCTGTCTGGGCGAGTCGTCGGTGTCTGGTGCTTTTTTAACGGCGGCTCGGGTGCGGATGCTGCGTGCACGCGCCGACCCGCCCATCAACGCGATGGACGCCGCGGCTTTTCTTCGGGGATCTAGGGTTCCAACCCGCAGGCGTGGCGAAGCATCCGCTTTCTCGCCTCGCACTCGAAGAGGAATTCCAGGATCTCCACATGGCGACGCGCGGCGAACAGGTCGGCTCCCCAGGTGTAGAGCCCATGCTGGCGGAGCAGGAATCCATAAGTGTTGGGTGGCACGACCGAGTCGCGCGGATCGCCGTTCGCGTGGCGGTTGGCCCACCGGTGTCGCACCGTGTCAACCAGCGCGGGGATGTCCTGCGAGTTTTCGAAGATGTCGATCCAGACCCGGTGCTCGTGTGTCGTGATGCCCTCGAGGCCCTTGAGCATCTCGTAGCCTTCGATGGCGAAACCTTGTTTTGCGCCGTGCAGGTCGGAGAGCAGCGTGCCCCATACCGAATGGGTGTGCAGCACGGCGCCGACGCGAGGGTCCTCGGCCAGCAGGCAGTGCAGCAGGGTTTCAGCCGACGATTTCGGCTGGCCCGAGGAAGTGGGCCGGCCGTCGCGGGCGACGCGGACGAAATCCCCCGGTCCGAGCGCCCCTTTGTCGCGTCCGCTGGCCGTGATCAGCAGTTCCAGCGGGTCGCGTTCGCAGACGCAGCTGAAGTTGCTGCTGGTGCCGACCGACCAGCCGCGGGCGTAGAACAGCCGACCGACCTCCTGCAGGCCATGGACGGCCGCTTCGCAATCCGCCAGACAGGGCGGCAGCGGGGGCTCCGAGTCGCTCGCGGACATCGTCAGAAAAGCCATGATCGCTCCTTGCGTCAGGGGAAGAAGCGGGCAGTTTACCAGAGCGAACGGCTGGCCTGCATGGGGCTCGAATGGACGACCGGAGGGACCCGTCGGCGTTCGCCTTAAGCGGTCGTCCGCGGAACTCGCCGTCGGTCTGCTGGCTCGCCCGATTACGGTACTCCTCAGGTCGGACTTCCCGTGCCCGGAGTTGGCACGGAGTTTGCTTCGATGTGGTAATTGTCAGGCGAACGACTGTCACTTCGGCAGCGTCGTCCCGGGTTGCCCGACAGGGCCTTTTCGAGAACGAGGAGAAGTGAAGATGACGCGTACGATTCGACCAGTTCGGGGGATGGGGATCCTGCCTCTGGATGACTTCTGCAAGGAGATGGACCATCTCTTCCAAAACATCCTTGGCGAGAACGGACGTGCACCGGCCGGCGAGTTCGTGCCGTTCCTGAACGTCGCGGAGACGGAGGCTGGGTACGAGGTGACGGCCGACCTGCCGGGGGTGCGGCCCGAGGAGGTCGCGGTGGAATGGCATGATGGCCAGTTGACCCTGTCCGGCAAGCGCGCTGCGGACACGGAAGAGACGGGTAAGAAATACCACCGCGTGGAACGACGATACGGCGAGTTTCGTCGCGTTGTCACCCTGCCGGCTCCGATCGACGAAGCCAAGGTGGTTGCCGACTTCCAGCATGGAGTGCTCCGCGTGGTGCTTCCCAAGAGCGAGAAGCTGAAGCCGACGCGGATTCCCGTGCAGGTCGGCGCAGCGCCGGTCGAGCCGTCGGTGAGCGAAGGCTAGGGCTCGAACGTCGCGGAGCAATATCGGAGCGCCAGACGAACTGCCGAGTGCCAGAGACTCGCTGGGCAGCGGCTGTCTGGCGATCGGGTGGTACTGACCTCGACGCCAATCACCTGCCCGCCTGATCCCAGGCGGGCAGGTGGGAACGGACTCGTGTCGAAGTCGTCGACACCGCCTAGACGGGCTCGCCGGACTTCCGCTGCGTCTGCGGTGTCTGCAGGTTGCGTCACGCGAACTGGCGAGATACCAGGTTGCTGCTGCGGCGGCTGCGGCGGGCGTGCCGTGGAAACCTCTGGGGAGTTTTCACGGCGGCCCGCTGCTGCCCAGCGGTCTGCTGCAGAAAGGTCCGTCGCTCGCCACCAGAGTTCGACGCAGGTCTGGCGGGATCTGCCATACGGTCACGCAGCATCTGCCGGTCAGCTGTGCATGCGTGGAAAGGGATCGCCCTGCGCGATAATCTCCGCCTCGCATGCAGAAAGCTCCCGAAGGCGTTCGTTGACGACTTCCGGGTCGGCAAAGGTCTTGGCCAACCGGACGTACGTGGAATGGTGTCGCGCCTCGGACTCGAAAAGACTGTCATAAAATGCGACCAGCTCCTCATCCTGGACGTGTCGACGCAGCAGGTCGAAACGCTCGCAGGAACGAGCTTCAATCAGGCCGGCGATAAGAAGCCGATCCACGGCTTTCAGAGGCTCGCTTTTTCGCACTAGGTCGTTAAGATGACGTCCGTAAGAACTGGGCGTGAGGCGGCGGAACCGGATGTGCCTTCGCTCAAGGAGATTCAGCACCTGCTGGAAATGGTCCAGTTCTTCGTTCACGATCTCGACCATTTCACGACAGAGCTCGGTGTGGTCGACGTAGGCGAAGATCAGGTTCATGGCGGTGCCTGCCGCCTTCTTCTCGCAGTGGGCGTGGTCGATCAGGATCTCCTCGAGGCCTTCGTGCACCTGTTGGAGCCAGCGTGTCGGGGATTCGGACAGGAGGTTCAGCATGTCGTCGTTGCCGAGGGGGTTGAGGGCCGGAAAAGTTTTTGGAAACAGTTCTTGGAAACGACAGGGCCCGCTGGGCCTTCGTTGTTGATTCGTCCGATGGGGTTCTTGGCTTCGGTGAGTGCCAGTTTGGCAGGCGATTGGTGACGGGCCCACTGCGTGCAGTCCCCGAACGTTGTCCCTCCTCGTGATCCGCCGCGACCTTGCCGAGCATCGCCGAGGCGAGAAGAGTCCTCCCGCAAGGTCGATCCGGACAGAGGTCGCCCCGGATACGAGACCTCGGCGGAAGGGCCGGGTGGTGTAACTGGGTGACTTAGCGTTGGGGGACGTAACGCTGGGCTGCGTAACGTTGGCAACCTAATGCTGGGCGACGGGGAAGGCTCCGAGGAAAATGTGCTCGATTGGGACTGGCGACCAGCAGGGACCTCGATATCCTACCGTGGGCAGTTGATGCCGGAAACGGTCGGGGCTTGAGGCAAAGCAGTGCGTCTCTGTTTTTTGAAAGGGGCGTTCCTTCGGCATCGGAGAGGCTGTCCTCGTGGAAATGGGCGGCCCTCTTTTCAGGACTGCTTGGCATCCCCATGGGACTAGAGGGGCCTCCCCACGGGACTAGAGGGGCAAGGTCTGCGGTTCGGCATGGCCGCGGGCTTGTGGAACTTGTTTGCGAACTAGAGTGGAGGGAATGTGTGAGGGTAGATCGTGGACAAAGCGGTCCTGCCCTCGCGAACGATTGGTTTTCCGCCGGATTCGAGCGTTTTGGAAGCGGTTGGGCAGCTTGGTGAAGCAAGCGGCAAGGCCGGTTCCCCGGGCGTTTGGGTTTGGATGCGGGGCGCGTTTTCCCCGGATGTGGCGGGCTTTTGGTCAATTCTTGCCGGTTTCCGAATATGAAGATCCTTTTCTTCAGTCACTACTTTCCCCCGGAAGTGAACGCGCCTGCGGCGCGGACTCACGACCATGGGCGGCAGTGGGTGCGGGACGGCGAGGAGATGACCGTGATCACGGGGCGTCCCAACTGCCCCAAGGGCGTGATCTTCGACGGCTACAAGAATCGATTGCGGCCTGATCGCGAGGAGTTGGATGGAATCCGGGTGGTCCGTGTCTGGACCATCATCGCTCCCACCAAAGGCATCTACCGCCGCACGCTGAACTACCTGTCTTATCTGTTTTCCGCGACCTGGGCCGGTCTCTTTGAGCCTCGGCCGGACGTGATCGTGGCGACTTCCCCCCAGTTCTTCTGTGCCTGGGCCGGACTGCTGGTCGGCATGATCCGCCGGATCCCCGTGGTGGTGGAAGTGCGGGACATCTGGCCTGCGTCGATCGAGGCTGTGGGAGCGATCCGCAACCGGCCGGCCCTGGGGCTGCTGGTCTTGCTGGAAAAAGCGATGTACCGCTGGGCGAGGCACATCATCACGGTGGGTGACGGCTATCGCCAGCACATTATCGAGCGATATCCCGCGGGCCGGGACAAGGTCAGCATCATCACCAATGGCGTGAACCTCGGCAAAATCCAGCCCCGCGATCCTGATCCGCAGTTCCTTGCCGAGAACGGCCTCGAGGGCAAGTTCGTCTGTTCGTACATCGGCACCATCGGCATGGCGCACGGTCTGAGCGTTGTGCTGCGAGCTGCCCAGCTGCTCAAGCAGAAGGGACGCACGGACGTGGCGTTCTTGCTGGTGGGGGATGGAGCGCAGCGGACGGACCTGGAGCAGCGTGCCCGGATGATGGGCGTGGATTCGATGGTGCATTTCCTCGGGCTGCGGCCGACAGGAGAGGTCCTGAAGATCCTCGCCAGCTCCGATGTCCTGCTGGTGCACCTCCGCGGCTGCGAACTCTTCCAGACGGTCATTCCATCGAAGATTTTCGAGACGATGGCCATGCAGCGTCCCATCATCATGGGCGTGACGGGCGAGGCGCTGGACATCGTGATGCGGGCCCATGCGGGCCTGCCGATGCGGCCGGATTCGGAGCAGGATCTGGTGCAAGCCGTGGAAACCTTGATCGATCGTCCCGAATTGGCCGCGGAACTCAGCGCCGCGGGCAGGCGATTCGTGGCGGAACATTACAACCGCGAGACGTTGGCGGACGAATACGTGGGCATCCTGCGAGCTATCGTAGAGGGCAGGACGCCCTGTCCCACGCGACAGGACCTGGAGGCTTCGGAGGGACGCCGCGAGGAGGGATCAGCCGCCCTGGCGGTCGATCAAGTCAACTCCGGCACCACCCACGGCAGCTAATCCGCCCCTCGCCTTTCTGGACACGCCGACTGTCTGTCCGAACCGGCACTTCCCTTGTGGCACCTACAGGTCTCGCCCTATGACCGACCGATCCGCCCGCGACCGACTGCTCCGCCGCTTCTATCCGGAAGTCGAGTTCGGGGGCTATCCGTCGATCTGTCCCGACACGCAATTCTTCCTTCGCGTCAACGCCGTGCTGCGGCCGGAGCATACGGCGCTGGATCTTGGCTGCGGACGCGGGATCGACGAAGCCACTCCGCTGCTGTCGTCGCTCAAGACGCTCAAGGGCAAGTGTCGCCATGTGCTGGGCTTGGATGTGGATCCCGGCGCGGCCTCCAATCCGCGGATCGATGAGTTCCGTTTGATCGAAGGGGACCGGTGGCCGGTCGAACCGGCGTCGGTGGACCTGATCATGTGCCGGTATGTGGTCGAGCACATTGAGTTTCCGGATCGGTTTTTCGAGGAGTGCCGCCGTGTGTTGCGCGTGGGAGGCGTGATCGCCATCATCACGTCGAACCTGCACAGCTATTTCGGGCTCGCAGTCCGCCTGATTCCCAATCGGATGCACGCCCGCGCCGTGCGTTACGCCCACTCCTCGACCAGCCGCGAAGAGCAGGATGTGTTCCCGACGTTCCATCGCTGCAATTCGGTGGGACGCCTGGGGCGACTGCTGCGAAGCCACGGGTTCCACGCCTGCGTTTACGGCCAGAAGGCTCCGCCGAACTATCTCGAATTCTCCTCGCTCGCCTATGCCTGCGGGGTGGTCTACGAGCGCTTCGTCCCGTGTCGGTTCCAGCCGTCGCTGGTGGCCTTCGCGCGGCGCGAATCTTGATCACGGGCAAGGCCTTCGAACCGCGGCGTGCGGCACTTCCCGGCTAACGCAGCACGTCGAAGAGGCTGCTGTGGTCATCGGTCCACAGGACGCGCGGACCGATCTGGCGAACGGGTGGCCCGAGCGGCAGGCCGGACTGCGGCGCGAATGCTCCCGGGCGCGCATACAGCACCCAGTCGCAGGCGTTGACACGTTCGGCGGGAACCGGTGGCGTGGAGAGGTGACCGGAGTCGAGTTGACCGTGCCATGCCAGGGCTCGCGTCACCCGCGTCAGGTCGAGGAAGCGGTTGGAGACGTGGACGGCCAGGATTCCGTCCGGCTTGAGGTGCCGCAGGTACACCTCCAGCGCCTCCACCGTCAGCAGATGCACGGGAATGGAGTCGCCCGCGAAGGCGTCGATCACCAGCAGGTCGAACTGCTGCGGCGGTTCCGATTCCAGCGACAGCCGCGCGTCACCCATGGCGATCTCATACTGGCCGCCTCGCTCCTGGAGACGCGGCAGGTAGGTGAAGACCCGTTCGGCCAGCGGCACCACCGCGGGATTGATTTCGTAGAAGCGGAAGGTGTCGCCCTGGCGACCGAAGGCCGCGATGGTGCCCGTGCCGAGTCCCACGACGCCGATGCGCCGATTGGACCGCGACTCGATCGCTCGCATGGCTTGTCCCAGCCCCGTGCCTCGCCCATAGTAAGACGTCGGCACGCTCTCCCGCGCCTCGTCCACGAACTGGCCGCCATGCTCCGTGAGGCCGTTGACCAGCGAGACATACTCAAACGTCGGCGGGGCATCGCCGCCCTGCGGATCCCCGGAGACGCTCGGCGAATCTCCCGCCTTCGGCTCCTGGGCCCCCCGGGAACTTTCGGCCACGTTCGGCCCCTCTGCTAACTTCGGCCCCTCTGGCATCTTCGGCATGGTCTTCAGCACGCCGTAGAAGTTGCGCTGGACGGTCCAGACCGTCAGGTGCCGTCCCACCAGGCTTTCCGACCATAGGCCGATCTCCGCGGCGAACACCAGCAGCAGCGCGGCCCAGCCCACCAGTCGCTTGCCGCGATGCAGAGGCGACGTGGGGACCAGAAAGCAGATCGCCAGGGCCAGCAAAAGCGCGGCGATCATGGCGATGGGCAGTTCGTAGTACTCGAAGAACAGCAGCGGAGCGACGATGCCCACGAAGAGGCCGCCGAGCATGCCGCCCGCCGAGATGTACAGGTAGAACTCGGTCAGGTAGCTCGACGACGGCTTGCTGCGTTCCAGTTCCCCATGGCAGCCCATGCAGACCAGGAAGAGGCCTGGCAAGGTCGTGAGCAGCAGGGGCCGAAGGGGCATGACGGTGGCGTTGGAGTGGGCGATGGCGCAGGCGTAGGTGCCCGCGATCATCAGCGGCACGAACCAGCGGCGCCGGTACCAGCGCGCCTGTCCGAAGCACAGGATGAAGGTCAGCAGGTAGAGCGTCAGCGGAGCGATCCACAGGAAGGGCACGCTGCTGACGTCCTGGCAGAGGAAGTTGCTCACGGCCATCAGCGAGGTCGTGCCTAGTCCCGAGAGGAACAGCCAGAACACGCGACGCCGCCATGTCGGCCGACCGCCTTCCTCCGTGAAGATGCCGCCCCCCGTGGCGACGGTTTCCAAGACGTCGGAACTCGAGGCCGTCGCGCCGGATGCTGCCGCGGCCTCTTCTGCGGGCTGGAGTCCCGCCTGTCGCCAGACACGCACCATGCAGGCCAGCAGCAGCAAGGCGAGCAGCACGAACAGGGCCGACCAGGCATACGCCTGTCGATGCGTTCCCATCGTCCGTTCGAAGGCGAACGAATAGGTGAGCAGCGCGAGCAGCGAGCCGACGTTCGAGAGGGCGTAGAGGCGATAGGGCGAGGCGGTCTCGACGAGCGACCACCAGCGCTGCACGAGGGGAGCGGTCGTGGAGAGCAGCAGGAATGGAAGGCCGACTGAGGCGGCCAGGATCTGAAGCACCGTGGCGGTCGGCGCATCGGCCACCGTCGCTCGCCAGGCCGGATCGGGCACGATCGGCAGCGATGCGACCGCAGCCAGCACCAGTAGGCCATGGACCACCAGTTGCCGCCGCACGCCCAGCGCGGCGGTGGTCCAGTGCGCGTACGCGTAGCCCGCGAAGAGGGTGGCTTGGAAGAAGAGCAGGCAGACGGTCCAGACGGCCGCCGTTCCACCGAGCCAAGGCAGGATGAGTTTGCCGATCAGCGGCTGCACCTGGAAGAGGAGGAACGGCCCGCGGAAGGGGGGCGCCATCAGCAGCAGGCGCGGACCCGCGAGGCCGGGGGCTGCCAGGTTCGCGGCATTCGAGCGAGTCGCGGACGGAACAGGGCCGGCTGGCGGCGAAGACGGCCGTGGGGTCCGCGATGACGAGCGTTTCGAGCGGGACATGCGATCCTCCTGCGGACGCGGCCCTGGGCCAGCCCGGATTGCTGAATGGCTCGTGGCCGACTACTCGCCGCTCGTTGCCAGACCCGAAGCCCGCTCGGCCGCTGGTTCGTTCAGGTCGGCGTCGACCATCATGCGGACGAGCTGGTGGAAGTGGGTACGCGGTCGCCAGCCGAGCAGGCGGTGGGCTTTGCCGGCGTCGCCCAGCAGCTGGTCGACTTCGGCTGGCCGGAAGTAACGCGGATCGATCCGCACCAGGCAGCGTCCATCCGGACCGATGCCGCGACGGTCCCTCCCCTTCCCCTCCCAGGCCAGCGGCAGGCCCGCGTGGGCGAAGGCTTCATTGCAGAAATCGGCCACCGAGTGCGTCTCGCCCGTCGCGATCACGAAATCGTCCGGCTGCGGAGCCTGCAGGATGCGCCACATGGCTTCCACGTAGTCGCCCGCGAAACCCCAGTCGCGGCGAGCGTCCAGGTTGCCCAGCAGGAGGCATTCGGAGTGGCCGTGGACGATCGCCGCGACCGCCCGCGAGATTTTCCGCGTCACAAACGTCTCGCCCCGCCGCGGCGACTCATGGTTGAACAGCAGTCCGTTGGCCGCGAACATCCCGTACGATTCGCGGTAGTTGCGCGTCGCCTGGAACGCGAACACCTTCGCGCACGCGTAAGGACTCCGCGGATGAAACGGCGTCGCTTCCGTCTGCGGCACCTCCACCACCTTGCCGAACTGCTCACTGCTCCCCGCGTGGAAGAACCGAGCCGTCGATCGCGTGTCACGCATCGCCTGCAGCAGACGCAGCGGACCCAGGCCCGTCACGTTCGCCGTGAACTCGGGCATCTCGAAGGAGACCTGGACATGCGACTGCGCCGCGAGACAGTACACTTCGTCCGGCCGCGAGATCTCCAAAGCCGCGATCAGGGAGCCGACATCCGTGAGGTCGGCGTGCAGCAGCTGCAGCCGCGGCTCCTCTGCGGTGCCTCCCTGCAACGGCTCGACCAGGTGCGTGATACGCTGAATGTTGCCGCTGGACGCGCGACGCATGGTCCCCCAGACCTGGTAGCCCTTGGCGACCAGAAGTTCGGCCAGATAAGAGCCATCCTGCCCCGTTACCCCCACGATGAGCGCGCGTTTCGACGTCGGTTGTTTCATGCTCTCATTATGTCAGACCCCGTGGGTCGAGGCGAGGTGATATTCCCTCCGCGAGGCGGGCCACGACTCGGCGCGGCATGGACCGATGAACCGCGGCGTCATGCCGTGTCCGGACTGTCCGTCCCGGCTGGCGGACTAGCGGCGCTAAGTGGCCGATTCACGCCTGATGGCGCGGTTTGACTCCGGAACGCAGCGGGGCGGCGGACAAGGGGTCGTCGGGCCAAGCGTGTTTTGGATAGCGGCGTTTCAGCTCCTTCTTGACCTCCGGATAGGTGTTCTTCCAGAAGCTGGCGAGGTCGGGAGTGACCTGCTGGACGCGGTAGTTCGGGCCGAGCAGGTGAAGCAGCACGGGGACACGGCCGCCGGCGATGCGGGGCGTGTCCGGCAGGCCGAACATCTCCTGGATGCGCACCGCGAGGAGGGGCGGTTGCGGAGGCTGGTAGACCAGGGCCAACCGATTGCCGCTCGGGACGGTCAGGTGGGTCGGAGCCAGTCGGTCGATCTCGCGCAGGCGTTCGTGGCCCAGGACGCGGTGGAAGGCGGACATCCAGTCGGCGCGGCGAAGCTCGTCCAGCGAGCGAAGTCCCCAGCAGAGGCCGGGCAGCAGCGAACGGAGGGATTCGTCGTCGAGCGACGGGAGGTTCAGCTCGGGACACTGGGCGGCCAGCCACTGGACGCGGCGGCGAAACTGGCCTGCCGCTTGATCGTCCGCCGGACGCAACTGCTCTAGCAGCGGACCGGCGTGGCGAGCCAGCAACGCGGCCGCCGCCTCGGTGTCTTGAATCGCCGTGGGAGTCTCCTCCAGCAACAGGTCCTCGTAGTACATCCGTCGCCGCGCTTCGACCTGCTTCCGCGAAGGATGGAAGATCAGCTCATCCTCCGTCCGCTGCAATGACTCCGGCAGCCAAGCCGCTTCGACCGACGACGCCATGCGCACGCGGGCGTCGCCGGTGGCGTCGTTGAGGTCCAGGCAGAGAAACAGCGGCTCGCCACGCACCTGGGACTCCGCGTCCAGGCAGACGCCGCGTCCTCCCACCAGCCCTCCGCGATCCTGCGGGCCGGAGCGCAGCCGAGCCAGTCGATCGGGAAACGCGTCGAGCAGCGTTCGCCGCAAGGCCGTTTCGACTTCTTCGCCGACGGCCGACGAGGCCGAGCGGGCGGGCACGGAGTCGAGCAGTTGTCGGGCGGTCTGCAGTACCTGGCGCGCGGCACCGGCATGCAGCGGACGGTCGAACTGGCCGGGGGGCCGGCCGTTCTGGAAGGCTTGCAGCGCGAGCACGCGGTCGACGAGGTCGGAACGGGTCCGCGCCAGGTCGCGGTCTCGGGGACCGCTCCGGGTTCGTTCGCCCGCTCGAAAGGGATCGCGCTCGCTGAGCAGCGCCGCAGCCAACGCAGCCTCGCGCAGCACGCCGCGCGCGGCTCCGGAGAGCAGCAGTCGACCGAGTCGCGGATGCAGCGGCAAACGCACCAGCTGCGCGCCCAGGTCGGTGACACGGTCCCGGCGATCGACGGCACCCAGTCCGAGCAGCAGGCGTCGTGCAGCGACGACGGCGTCGGCGGGGGGAGGATCGAGCCAGGGGAAGTCGACGAGGTCCCGCTCACCACAATGGAGCAGCTGCAGCAGGGGCTGAGCGAAATCGGAACGCAGGATCTCCGGCAGTTCGCTGACTCGCCGGCCCGCGTGGGCCGCTTGCTCCCAAAGTCGCCAGCAGTGGCCCGGACCGGTACGGCCAGCCCGCCCTGCGCGCTGGTCGGCCGCGGCTTGGGAGATCGGTGCCAGTTCCAGTCGCGGCAGCCCAACGGCCGGGTGGACCGTCAACTGACGGGCTTCCCCCGAGTCGATGACGGCCGTTACGCCGTCGATCGTCAGCGACGTTTCGGCGATGTTCGTTGACAGAATGAGCTTCCGCGCGCCGAGGTCGGCCAGCGCCCGATCTTGCTGCTCCGGCGGCAGGTCCCCATAGAGTGTCAGCAACTGCAACTGCTCGCGCGCGGCCAGCGACTCCAGCAATTCGCGGCTGCGGAGGATCTCGCCCACGCCGGGCAGGAACGCCAGCACATGGCCGTCCGTCGCCCGCAACGCCTGCGGAACGACGGCCGCCACGCGCTCCGGCAGCCAACGCAGTTCACGCCGCGGCTCGTAGTGGATCTGCACCGGATACATCCGCCCCGCACTGGAGATTACCGGGCAATGGTCGAGGAACGCGGCGACGCGCGCGGCATCCAGCGTGGCACTCATGACCACGATTCGCAGGTCGGCGCGGATCGTCTGCTGGATCCGCACCAGCAGTCCCAGCACCAGATCCATCTCCACTGTCCGCTCGTGGAATTCGTCCAGGACAACGGCCCCCACCTCCGGCAGTTCGAGGTCGTCCATCAGGCGCCGAAGCAGAATGCCCGTCGTGGCCACGAGCAGTCGCGTCTCGCTGGTGCTGCGTCGGTCAAAGCGTACCTGGTAACCGACTTCGCCGCCCAGGTTCACACCCCGCAGCGCGGCGATGCGTCGAGCCACCGCGCGGGCCGCCATGCGGCGAGGCTGGACGAGCACTACCGTGCGGTCCGGGGAGAGGTCGTCCAAGATCGCTCCCGGCACCAGGGTTGTCTTGCCCGAACCGGGGGGAGCGGTCACGACGACGCGACCGCAACGCGAGGCGTCGAGCACTCGCTGGAGTTCTGCGGCAACAGGGAGATCAGAGGGTTCGGACATTGGTTGCTCGAACGAGAGTCCCCGGAAAAGAGAAGCAAGGGGGACCCAAAGAGAAAAAGAAGAGGCGCCGGTGGGAGTCGAACCCACGGTGGCGGATTTGCAATCCGCTGCCTTAGCCACTTGGCTACGGCGCCAATCTGCTCGAGGAGGACAATCTTTCCCGCTGAAACGCGTACGCGCCAGCCGTGCAGGCAGCTCCTATCCCCGAAACGTGGGCGTACGATACCCCGGATGCCTCGCGTTGACAAGGTCGGTTTCGGCTCCCAGCATCCCTCAAAATTTCCCTTGCCTTACCAGCTCGCGATGCGTGCCTCTTTTTACGCAGTCCGCATGTATGGAATTCATGGGCTGCTAGCTGCAGGGGTTGTCCCTTGCGATTCGATTCACCCTCCAGCGGCCGTGTTCCGTGGCAGCGTTTCGCTGGGAACGAACTCGTCGCCGCCCGTGATCGCCTCGGATGCGAAGCTGCCCGATCTGCTTGGATGGGTCGGGCCGCTGTGGAAAGGACTCCCCCCATGGTCTCGATTCTCAATCTTTTCTTCCCCTCCCTCCAGCGCACCCGCCTCGCCACCCTGGTCGACCGAGTGGCCGCTCGTAGCCAAAATGCGGTGCACGCGCGTGTCAAAGACCGCCTGCCTTCGATGAACGTCCACCAAGCCCGCGGCTATGTTCGCGCCCGCGCCGCGGCCGTGTTGGAGCGGGAGATGGGCATCGTGGTCGCCGAGGTCCAGGGGCTGACCGAGGCCGATCGCAGCTCGATCCTGGAGGCTGCCCGTCAGCGGGTGATTCGCCGCCTGATGCTGGAGAACGTCCGTCTGGAGCAACTCGGCGAACCGCGGACGCGACGCCTGGCCGCGTGAAGCCTGCGGACTGAAGTGGAGCCCGTCGTGGTCTGCCCTCCCGCCGACGTCGTTTCGCGACGAGGGCATCGGTCCGCGCCGCTGGTCGTCCGTTGTTGGCGGACGGGAGCCTGCCGAGGCGACTTTTGGGCCTGCGGCACGCTCCAGGGGTCCCT
Source organism: uncultured Pirellulaceae bacterium (assembly GCA_964620405.1). Taxonomy (GTDB): domain Bacteria; phylum Planctomycetota; class Planctomycetia; order Pirellulales; family Pirellulaceae; genus CAZUJM01. The sequence goes on from CAZUJM010000046.1 coordinate 28,459, forward strand.
TTTGGCGAAGCCCGCCTTTCGGTAGAATCCGGGCGTTTTGGGGCGAATCCAAAGCGGTCCGGTGTACGGAGTTTCGACGGGGCTGAGCTGTCCACACGCGGTGTGCCCTCGGGCCTGGGGACGGGACCCGCCGGGAGGCCGATGAGGCTCGCTGCGGTACGATCTGTCTCGGCGAGGGCACTTCGACAGATGGGACTCGCCCGGGCTGCTGCGGCTCGTGACGGATGGTCGCCGACACGCTGCTTGCCGATACTCTCGCCGCAGGCCTCGGTGCCCGTTTGCCAGGGAACAATCATCGCCAGATAACGCTCATTGCCAGATAACGCTCATTGCCAGATAACGCAGTGGCGCGGACTCCAAACTGGACGGCGCGTTACCTGGGGCGACCCGCTTCGCGTTCGAACTGGGGTCGGGGGAGCAGCGCGGCAAACCTCTGGATCCGGGCCTTCGAACGAACTTGGGGTTCGCTTAGCCCTGATGCCACGGGCCCGAACGCGGAGGGAGCGTCAGGGAACCTGCCTCGACTGCAGGTCACCGAATCACAGGCCACCGAATCACAGGCTTCAAGAGCTGTTGCGGAACGAACGCTGACGGAGGTACGGCTGCCATGGACTCGCTGAAACGCGAACGCGATTTCCTGGTCGGGATCGACTCCGACGGCTGCGCGTTTGACACCATGGAGCTGAAGCACAAGGAGTGCTTCATCCCCCGGATCATCCAGTACTACGGGCTGCAGGGAGTGAGTAAGTACGCGCGGGAGGTGGCGGAGTTCGTCAATCTGTACTCCCAAATGCGCGGCATCAACCGCTTTCCGGGTCTGGTGGAGACGTTGCGTCTGCTGGCG
>CAZUJM010000047.1:0-3143 GCA_964620405.1 uncultured Pirellulaceae bacterium
CGCCACCAGCGGCCGATCACCTGGGCGCCGATCGGCAGGCCCTCGCTGCCTGTGTCCGCGCGGGTGATCGAGCGATCGATCCAGTCACGGCTGTTCGAGGGCGTCCGATGTTCGCCCGGCTGTACTCGGGTGACGGGCACGACGCCGGCCGGCATCGCCAGCAGGTTGTAGATGCCCGTGTAGGCCATCGTCGCATTCGCGTAAAAATCGTGGTGCGGCCACGCGGGCAAGGGATGCGGCGGGCCCAGCAGGGCGTCGAGTCCCTGGCGGTCCAGCGCGCGGCTCATTGTCATCCGCAGTCCGTGCATGCGGAAGGTCCACTGCGAGAGTTCCGCGCCGGTCAGCACCGGCCGTCGAATCATGCGCAGCGCCCGGGCAACACGCGGCTGCCCGATGGCCCGCGCGCCGGTAGCGGCCAGGGGACGCAACCACGCGGGCGGTTTGGCCAGGCGCAGATAGTCGCGGATGCGTGCATCGACGACCGATCCTCGCAGCTGCCGCTGCATGTCCGTCAGTCCCTCGGCATACAGCAGCACCTGGAAACACTCCCACATCGCCTCCGGCACCGGCGGCTCAAAGGGAACGACCTCCACGCCCGCGTCCTGCAGCGCCCGGACGCTCTGCTGGATCGCGCGACGCACGGCGGGCACGACGGGCAGGTCGCCCAGTTGTTCGTAGAAGCCCACGCGCAGGCGGTTTACTTCCACGCGCGCCGGATCACCGGGCGGCTCCGGAAATTCGCCGTACTGGGGACGCTCCGAGTTGGGCTGCGCGAGTACCTGCAGGGCGAGCCAGAGGTCATCGACGGTCCGCGCCATGGGCCCGGGCTGCACCCAGTCTGCGGGCCAGTTCGACACCATCCAGTGACCCAGCAATGGCAGGCGTCCGCCCGTGGGTTTGAGTCCGCAGATGCCCGTGACATGCGCCGGCTGGCGAATGCTGCCGCCGCCGTCGCTGCCGAGGCCCAGGGGCGATCCGCCCGCGGCGATCAGCGCCGACTCCCCGCCGCTCGAACCGCCCGGACTACGCTCCAGATCCCAGGGATTGTTCGTGCGACCATAGAGCGGATTGTCGGTTTCGGCATAGAGGCCTAGTTGCGGCACGTTGGTCTTGCCCAGGACGATGGCGCCGGCCTGCCGCAGTCGCGCGACAAGGATGCCATCCTGCTGCGCGAGGTTGCGTCTGCGCGTCGTCAGGCCCGCCGTGGTGGGCGTGCCCGCGACATCGAACATCTCCTTGATGCTCACCGGCAGTCCGTGGAGCGGCCCGAGCGTCTGGCCCGCGGCACGGGCCGCGTCGGCCGCCAACGCTTCGCGTCGTCCTTCGTCCAGCCGATCGCACACCAGCGCGTTGATCTTGGGCTGCACGCGCCGCACCTGCTCGGCGAACGCATCGAAGACTTCGACGGCCGCCAGTTCCCCGGCGCGCAGCTGCGCGACCAGTTCCGTCGCCGGACGTTGGATCAGTGGAGTCACACGCGCATCCTGCTTCAGGGAGATTCCTTTTCGGGCGCCGCAGGGCTTGGGTCGGCGAGCAACGCTTGGATCTTGCCCAGGAGATCCTGCTTCAAGTCGGGCGTCGCGCCGACGTGCACATGGCGGATGACGCCTTCGCGATCGACCAGCACCGTGTGCGGAATCGCGCCGGCCCCGAACAGCTTGCCCAACTCGCCGTCACGGTCGAGGGCGACGTCCAGCTTCCAGAGCTGGCTGGCGAGGAACTCGCGCACCACGTCGGGCTCCTCCTGCTGGTTCACCGCGATCAACGAAACCTTGTCGCGCAGCGCCTCATCCTGCGCGATCTCCATGAGCGAAGGCATGGATGCCAGGCAGGGGCCGCACCAGCTGGCCCAGAAGTCGAGGATCACCACACGGCCCCGCAGGTCCTTGAGAGTCGTTGGCTGGCCGTCGAGCATTTCCAATCGCACTTCAGGTGCCGCCTTGCCCAGCAGCGGCGATGGCTCCTGCGCACCGGCCGAAGCCGGCATCTCCGGCAAGGGCGGCGGGTTCCGCAAGGCCCAGTCAGAATAAGGCGGCTGCGGCACCGAGGTAACGGCAAAGTAGATCTCGGCGATCTCAGGCCAGGGAATGGAGATCGGCGCGACGGAGCATTCTCCTTGGAGCAGCTGGTCGGTGGCGCGGATCTTGCGAAGAATCAACGATCCGCCACGACGCAGGACAACCCGGCCCGAATCGGCGGCCGCTTCCTGCGGCTTCGTCGCGGCTCCCGAGTCGCTGCCTGACTTGCCCCCGCCAGCGGCTCCCGAGTCGCCGCCTGATGTTGCTCCGCCACCGGCCGGCGAATCGGGAGCCGGCGGCGGCAGCTGGATGATCTCGGCGACCTTCTCGCGCGGAATCGTCAGCGTGTCGAGCCGCGACTGGAACTCCACATGGTCGGCCGTCACGCCCACCAGGCGGCCGCGAAGGCTGTCGCCATTCCACGCCCGCAGTACGTGCGTGACTGCCTTCGGGCTCGCGCCCACGCGACGCGTCAGGAAACGTTCGCGGTCATCCGATCGCATGTCGCCCGACCAGCGCTGGATGCGGAAGTTGTGGAAGGTGGCAAGCGGCCGGTTGGCATCCTGGGGATTGCCCGGCTGGGCGGGGCGGCTGACGGAGTCCTGTTCGCCGGTGGCGCCGAAGTACAGCAACTTGCCTTCCAGGGGCGAAGTATCGCGCCAGCGATGCATCTCCTGTCCGTTGCCGAAGATCGCGTACTCGCGGGCGATGGGATCGATGCGGATCTCGACGTGTACCGCGTAGTTCTCGCCCAACGCCAACGGGGTAATGCGTTCTTCCGCCGCGAACGGGTTCGCTTCGAACATCATGCCCAGCACGCCCGCCGCCTTGTTGACACCGCGGGCCGTCAGCGAGTTGCGGTGACGCGTCATGATCACTTCCACGACATAATCGGGACGCTCCTTGGCCGCCTCCCGCAACGCCTCCTCGGAAGCCACATGGTCGTTCGGTCGCCGCAGCGCGTGCTGGGGTTCATCCGCGCCGATTCCCACCACCACGTTGGAATTCAGCATCCCGTGGAACTGCAGGTCGAACTGTACCGCGAGGCGCGTCTTCTCGGGGATCTCCCGCGCCAGCAACGCCGGCTTGTAGAACTCCAGTCGCTCCGGCTGCCAGGCGATGGCC
>CAZUJM010000047.1:3167-27940 GCA_964620405.1 uncultured Pirellulaceae bacterium
ATTATCTACACTCTGAAAACCCGCATAAATCCAAGTGCGCGGCGAGTACAGGCGGACCGCCCGCATCTGGTCTCGAGGAATCGACGCCGTGTGTCCACCCGGAAAGGTCACCTGCAGCGCCATGTCGTCCACCGTGCCGATCCGGCAGGGAATCGTTTCGCCCGTGACGAGCGTCAGGTCGCCCCAGGCCTGCTCGGTGTCGATCGGCGACGGGCCCGGCTCAAAGCTCACATGGGCTCCCATCGCGCCGACGAACCGCACCGGCTGTCGACTGAAGGAGTTTTGCCAGAGGAGCTGATCGGCGGTGGCCGCGTTGACGACACGACCGTGCAGCCGATGGGTCGGGCTTTCAACCAGGGCCGGCGCATCCGCGTGCGATGCCGCAGTGGCCTGCTCACCGGCGGCCCGCGGATCAGGGCTGGCTTTGGCGAGGGCCTGGACTCGGCGCAGGCCCGGCCAACGCGTCAACAGGGTGCCCCGCGCCTGCGCCATCTCCAGCAGCAGTCCCTCTTCGGTGGCGCCCGCATAGCGAGCCGAAAGGATCTCGCCATCCACATAATCGACCTGCAGGTCGGCCGTCGCCGCCTCGCCGTTCGCCTCGCTCCCTGCCGCCTGCTCCACATTGCCCAGCACCAGGCTGCCCAGCACCAGACGATCCACCTGCGACCAGTCGATCTCCTCCGGCGCCGCGGCAGGCTTCTCCGTGTCGGTTTCCGTGCCTGTCTCCGAACTCGCCACCGATTCGATCTTCAGCCGGCCACTCGACGGTGCATACTCCACGATCCGACCCGAGAGGATCCGGCCATCGACAAGCTGGACTTGGTCCATGCCGGCCTGGGGTGACTCTTCCTGGAACTGACCGTTCCAGCGGCGCAGCCGCGCCTGCTCGACTCGCAACGCATTGCCTCGATTGCGAATCAAAATGCCCTTGCCAAGTTCACGCTCGGTCGCGACCAGTCGCAGTTGGCCGAGCCGCTTGTTGCCCGCGTACACGGTCAGTTCGCGCTGTTCGGGTGCGAAGTAGATCCGCAACGTCACTCGGTGTTTTTCTTCCGCCGGCGCGTCCTCGGGCGTGGGCGAGTCCAACTGCACCAGTTCGATCTCTTCTTCGCCCTCGCGATAGGCCACGAGGCGGGCGCCCCAGTTGTCGATGCACACCGCGTGCGGCAGGTCACTCAGCTGCGCACCCAGACCCAGAGCGATCTGGAACTCCGGCGGCTTGCCTTCGCCGGACAACGCGACTTCCAGCAGCCAGGGTTCGACCTGTCCCGTTTCATGGTAGAGGTTCGCGCCTTTTTTCTCCGTCCGCAGGCCGTTGCCGGATCGCTGCCATTCCGTGGTGGAACGATCGTCCGCTCCGAGGCTTTTCCAGCCTTGCAACTGCGTACTGCCGTCGAAAATCAGACTCGACCGTTCGCCAATGCCTTCGATCTCCAGCACTGCTTCACGCCGCAACGTCACTTCGCCATGCCGATCGCTGGCGAACCGTACCGACTCGCGGTCGATACCCGTGATGGTGCCGTACAGCACGTTATCGCCACGCACGGCGATCCGCGCGCCGGCGGGCCGGTAGGAGGGAGCTTCAGCGGAAGCCGTCGGGGCGGTCTGCTTGGCCGAATCGGGAATCATCTGCAGGAGTCGCAGCAGACCCGCGGCGGGATGGAGCGGTGCGTTGATGGGCGTGGCGGGCTTGGCTTCGCTTGCGGGAGCCATCTCGAAGTCGACCGACTCGATCGCCTGTCGATCGAGCAGCAGCGGGTCGGCGAAGATCGACGACTGCCAAGCGATCACGCTCGGATCGGACGACGGCGCGAAGTAACCTTGCAGGAAATCGCCGTTGCGCAGCGTCAACTTGCCCTGTTCAGCTCGCGAAGATTCGCCGGCCGCTTCCGCCGCCTTCGCCGCATGGATGCAGGGCGGTAGGAGCGCGCCTTCCAGGACGATCGAGACGAACAGCAGGCCGAAGCTGGCCGCGAGCAGGGAACGCACGCTGCGCGTCATGGGTCACCGTTCGTAGATCGGGAGGAATCGGTAGTTGAGAGCCAGGGAGAGCAGGCCCATGGCCGTCGAGTAGCTGCTATCGCCGATCGAACCGTTCTCCTGCTGTTGCTCCTGCAACACTTCGATCGTCAGTTGATTCCATTTGGACCACGCTTCGAAGTCGCCTTGGAACAGGGCCTGCGCCATATAGTACCGAGTGTATTCGGGCCATTGGCTGACGCCGGCGCGATCGGAACGGTCGACGAGATACTTGAGTGTCGAGCGGAACGCCTCGGACTCCTTGCGTTTTCCGATGGCCAAGGACAGGCAGGCGATCGACGAGCGGGCCTGGGAGTCGCCGAAGGCGAACCCGACATCGCCGACCTGGTAGGCCACGGCTCCGGAGGCATCGGTGGCTTTTTCCAGCATCTCCATGGCGCGGTCGATATTCTTGTCGGGCACTTCGATGCCCGCGTTCCGCGCGGCCAGCAGTGCCACCAGGTTGGCACCGGACACGGAGGTGTCCGCGTCCTTGGCGTCGGGCGTGTATCGCCAGCCGCCATGGGGATTCTGGTCCTGGGATTCGACGATGCGCGTGACGGCCAGTTCCAGGGCGCGGCCCAGGGTCCGCCGCTGCTCCGAGGCGTCGCCTTCCCAGAGCCGGTCGTCGTCGACCGCTCCGTAGGCCTCGGCCAGCGTAAGCGTGCCGAAGCTGGCGACGAATGATCGCCCGCAGTCCACGCCGCACCGCGTCGTTGTAGAGGCCGAAGTTCGGGTCTTCACCGCAGGAGAGGATGGCGAGGCAGCAGAGACCGTCGACCCCGGGGCCGGTTCCATACTGCGACGAAGCCCAGGTGCCGTCGGCCTGCTGTTCCTTGACGAGGTAGCTGAGCCCCGCGTCGTAGATCGCCCGCACTTCCGAGGGCACGGGCGTGCCGAACCGCACCTGCAGCGCCTGTCCGTGGACGCTTCCCGTCGAGACGACCAGGATCGTCAACAGCAGCGCGCGCCGCGAGCAGTGGGCGAGCATCGCCCAGGCGAGTCGAACTACCTGCATCTGAGAATCAGCCACCTTCTTGCCCCTCGATCTGCGAGAAATACGCGTCCATGCCGGCGCGGAACTCCTCGGGAATCTGACCGCGTTCCTGTCCCGTCGCTTGCATCACTTCGCGTGCCTCGGTGGTCGGCGCTTCGCCCAGTCCGGCGAGCGCCGAGACTTCGTCCGCCGCTCCGCGTCCTTGGCCGCCGCCGGGTGCATTGCCGCCGCCGCCACCACCGCCGCTCCTGCCGCGTTTGGTGATCAGCAGCGCTTCGATCGCCTCGGTCTCGGCCGCGATCGTCGGTCCACCCGACTCGGTGGCGGCGAGCAGTTCGGTTGCATCCGCCATCGCGGTGCGGGCCTTCTCCAGTCGCTGCAGGGCCTCGCCGTAGTTCTTGCCTTCGCGCGCCTGGATGTCGAGCAGCGTATCCACGACGCTCTTGGTGCGGTGGACCAGTTGTTCCTGGGTCGACTTCAGCGTCGCGGCGGCTTCGGCGTGCTCCGCCTCTTTCCGCGCTGGTCGCTGTTGCTCGACCACGCGCGTGCTGTCGCGCAGTTCCACCTCGGCCTTCAGGATCCGCAGCACCTCCAGCACCACCTGCGGCGGCAGGCTGTCTCCCTTGCCGCCCTTGCACTGGCTGCAGCTCTGGCCGGGCGGGCCCACGAGGATCTCCGCCCAGCGATCCAGCTTGTCCGACCAGAACTCCGCATGCGCCACCACTTCACCCGCCAGGTTGGTCGTCACGTCGTTGGCCATCTGCTTGAATTCGCTGACGACCTCCGTCTCCTTCATCTCGTTGTGCACCTGCTGGAAATTTGGTTTCTGCGTGCGCTCGAAGTAGGCCTTGAGGTCGTCCTGGATGAGACGCACATCGTTGGTCGTCTCGACCTGCTTCATCTGCAGCTGTTCCAGCCGCCGAGTGTCGTTCTCTTCCAGCTGAACCGTCTCCTCGCCGAACTGGCTGGACAGGCCTTGGTGCAGGTTGGAGGCCAGGGCGAGTTCCGCGTCGGCGGCGGCCTTCAGGCGTTTGACGAACGTGCTGCCCTGCAACCCCTGCAGGATCTTGGCCATCTCGCCCATCACGCGGTTGAACTCCGCCAACAGCTGCTCCTGCTCCTCGACAGCGGCTTGCGTGCTGTTGCTGGCCGACGGGGAACCGCCGCCGCCGGCGCTGGGAGGACCGGGAAGCGTGGTGGTGGGCAGTTGCAGCGAACCGCCGCCTTTCGAAGGGCTAGGCTGCGATGCGGCCTGCTGCGCGGCGTTTTGTTTCTGCGGATCGGTCTCCGCGCCGCGCACGCTGTCGGAGACGCTGGGCGCCTTGGACGGCGCGCCGCTGCCGGGCTGGCCCGGCTTGGCGCTGGAGTTGCCCGAACTGACCTTGGGAGCGCTGCTGCCCGGCGATGCCGCCGGCGCGTTCGCGGCCTGGTTCAGATGCTCGGCCACCGACGGCATGCTCTTCTGCGAGAGTTGCTTGAGCACCTGCAGCATCTGCGCCCAGTTTTCGAGCGTATCCGCGTTGAATTCCGGATTGCGAGCCGCTTCATTGATCAGCTGTTCGCCCGCCGTCGAGATCGAAGCGAGCCGCTGCGCGTTCGCACGCTCGGCCGCGGCCTGTCGCGATAGTCGCTGCCGCGTGGCCTCCTTGTTCCACTCCTCCTGCGGCAGTTGGGCAAGTTCCTTGTTCGCTTCCAGCAGCCGGCTTTCTTGGTCGCGCACCTCCAACGCCTGCCGCTCCCACTGCTCCAGTTGTTCCGTGATCCAGATCAGGTGCTGTTCGCGATTGAGGACATACAGGCGATAGACGGGCGAATAGACACGCGGTCGGCCGGGCAGATAGTCTTCGACGAAGATGCGGAGATGGATCGGCTGCGGTTCGATACCCAGTCGCTTGGCCGAGAAGTCGCCTTTGATCGACAGGGCCGCCTTGTCCGGAGCGCCCTGCGCGAGCATATATTCGCCCTTGGGCGGCTGCGGATTGCGGCGCGGATCCTCGATGCCCGACCACTCGACGCCCACGCTGCGGATGCCGAAGTCGTCGGATGATTCCACGTCAAACGCCAGCACCTGTTCGTCCAGCAGTACCTGTTCGCCGGCGAGCCGCGCGGTCTGGACCGAAGGCGCTCGGTCATCCACGGCGCGGATCCGCAGGCGGAACGGCGACTTGGCCGACAGGCCTTCGACATCGGTCCACTGCAGTTCCTGCGGCTGTTCCTCGTCGACCGCGATCGCGCCCGACTCCAGCTGCGCGCCCTGCACGCGTACCTCTTCCGGGCGCCCGTTGACGCTGGCCTTGGCCAGTTCGCGCGAGGCGGTGGCTTGGAACTGGGCGCGACTGCCGCGGACGGCCGAGACGACGCCGTTGCGGGCATCGCGTTCCAGGGGAGCAGCCGCCTGCAGGTAGTCGGGCAGTTGGATCTTCGCGACGAGCGCCGTCAGTTCAGGCCGCGGTTTGGGTTCAATCTGGATCGCATGCCGAGCATCGCCGATGGCGACGTGCAGCGTGGAGGGTTCGGTCTGGGCGGGCACGGTGAACTGATACGTTCCGGCCGACTTCTCGTGCGCCGTCTGCTCGGCGTGCAACCGCGGCTGGCTCCCGTAACGGACCGAACCCCGCGCGGGCTGCCACGGACTGCTGTCGGTCAGCTGCACGGTGAATTCAAACGGTTCGCCGATGGGCACGACCTGGCGATCGGGCAACGACACCAGTTGCGTGAACGTGTAGCGCGGGACGGAGGCCCACGGACGAGCCCAGCGCTGCAGCGCGTTCCAGCCGGCACCGGGAACCAGCAACGCGGCCAAGGCCAGCAAGGCGGCTCCGCCCGCAACTGCCAGCCAGCGGCGATGGCGCGGCGCGGGAACCGATCGCAGGAAGTCGACATCGCGCGTGTCGTCGGCCACCTGCTGGATCGCCGCGCGACACAGAGCCGGTGACGCATGCTGGTCACCCCGCGCTTCGGCCAGTTCAATCACCCCCAACAGCCGGTCACCCACCCGCGGCTGGTCCTTCGCCAGCAGACGCGCGAGCGGAGCCAACTGCCGCAGGCTCCAGACCCACTGGTACAACTTCCAGGGCAGGTAGCCGACGCAGGCGGCCAGTCCGACGGCAAGCAGACCACCCCGCAAGGTCGAGGGGGTCTCGCCGAGGCGATCGAGCACGAAGACGAGCAGGTAGGAGCCGACGAGCACGGCCAGCGCCACGCCCAGGGCCTCCAGGGTCTTGACCGACCAGACGCGCTGCTGCATTAGGGCACCGCTCACGGATCCAACTCGAGACAGTTCGTACTCGTGCTGTCCTTGTTGGATTTTCATGATCGTGCTCTTCCTTTCCTGCTTCGGAAGATTCCTGCTCCTCCGCGCGTGATCGACGCGGCATGTGTTGAAACGGGGCTGTCCTGCGAGGCGTCAGATGGCTCCGATGGCTTTGCGACCGATCCAGAAGATGCCCAGCAAGGTGACCAGCAGTCCGGCCCAGGCCGGACTGGCCCAGATCGGCTTTCGCCGCACTAGCGGTTCGGGCTCCGGCAGTTCCAGCACCTGGTCGCACAGCGTCTGCAACTGATCCTGCGGCACGACCTCGCCTCGCGTGATCTTGGCGATCTCCCGCATCACTTCGACGCGGGCCGGCTTGCCGACATTTTCCTTCTGCTTCCCCTGCACGTCCAGCGTAACGTCCAGCGTCGCCGATGTCTCCTGGCACCGCAGCGTCAGCCGGTGGGAGCCCACGAGCTGCGGGGTGACGCGGGCCGTGTAGAGGCCGCCTTCGTCGCCGTTGGGGAGGAACCGCATCTGCTGTCGGCGGCCGGACGGATCGGTCAGTTCGCCCTGCACCTCGGCCGCGCTCAGGGGAGCGCCGGACGGGTCGAGAATCGTGGCGTTCAGCGTCAGCACATTCCCCAGCGTGGGGCGGTCGGGCGTGTAGAAGACGCGAATCATCTCGCCCTCCGCCATCTGCCGCTGGTAGGCCATCCAGCGGGCCACCTGGCCCCAGAACCGGTAGTGGTACTTGTCCTCCACGCCTTCTCGCCATCGCCACGCGCCGTCCGTTCCCATGAACAGGATCTTGCCCGTGCCGAAAGTCTTCGTGACCAGCACCGGCGCCCGCGACTTCTCGTCGATCGCCAGCACTTCCGAGCCAGCCGTCTGTCGGAGGGCCGGCGAACGCCACTGGAACCCCGGCAGGCTTCGCCAGACCGCTCCATTTTCGCGCGGCTGGTCGGCGAGTTTCGTGAGCAGGCTGGCCTGGCCCTCGTCGGTCAGCACAAAGTGCGAAGGGGTCTGGGTGCCGAACCCGCGCGGCGAGTTGACGTCGAGGACGACCGGATAGAGGTCTTGGAGTTCCGACCCGAGGAGGCTGTTCTGGTAGCCGCGGAGTCCCGGGAGGAAGATCAGGCCGCTGGCCTGTTTCTCGACGAGGTTGCGCAGCTGGCGACAGTTCTCCGAGGTCAGTTGCTGCGGACCGATGCCGACATCGCCCAGCAGCACGACATCGAATTCGCCGAGTGCCTCCGGGCTGTCGGGGAAGCGATCGAGGTAGCCATGCCCGCCGCCGCGTTTGGTATTGTCCGGATGCAGCAGCACGCACGAGACATCGACGCCGGGATCGCGGTCGAGCGCGTTCCGCAGGTAACGGTACTCCCAACGCGGATACGATTCCACGACGAGCACCTTCAGCGACTCGGCCTTGACCGCCACCCGCACCACGCCCTGGTTGTTGTCGCGATTTAGCTCCTGCGGATGCTCCGGGACGCGCAACGTCAGTTGCACGTCACCGACCTTGTCGGGCGTCCAGAAGAAGATGTCGCGCACCGTGCCCATGGCGGGCACCACGACCTTTCGCGTCAGACGCGCGCCCGAGTCGACTTCCAGCACGACTTCGACTTCGTAGTCGGTGGGCAGGGTGCTGCGAAGGCTGAAGGGAACCTGCATCGCCTTGCCGACGACGGAGAAGGTGGGCGGTTCCAGCGAAGCGACTTCGATGTCGGGGAGCGACTCTTCGCTGCCAGTGGGCACGGCGAAGACGGGGATCTGGCGGATGCGGAGACGCGTGGCGGTGTTCGCGGGCGACTCCCCTTCGTTCCAGTCGCCATCGGAAACGAGGACGATGGCGCGGAGGTTTTCGTGCCGCTGCAGTGTGTCGGCGAGGGCGGCGTCGAGGTTGGATCCCAGGGCGCGCTGGTCGCCGGATTCGCGCGAGGCGAAGGATTCCTGCACGACGTCGATGCGATCGCGGAGTCGATCCCACGGCAGACGCGGCAGTTGGCTTTCGACCCAGGCCGCGCGCGACACGGCCGACTGGGGCTGCGCGGGATCGACGACGTCGCGTGTCTCCATGCTCCGCGACTCATCGCGCAGCACGGCCAGCACGGGCCGCCGCGTGGGCTGGAAGGTCTCCTGCCACTCGGGCTGGCAGAGCGTGATGGCGGCCATCAGGCCGACGAGAGTGCGCAGCAGTTCCAGCAGCCCTACGCCGCGCGCGTAGCCGCTGCGCCGCCAGCCGAGGTACGCCACGACGGCGATGGCCAGGAAGCCCGCGATGGCCAGGCTGAGAATCAGGGGCGACGTATCGAACAGTAGTTCGGTCTTGCGGTTCATGCCTGGACCTCCGATCGTGCGAGAGGCCCGGCATGCGTTGCAGGTCCCGGGCTCGCGGGCGCGTCGGGCAGGCAGAGGATGCCTTCGGTCAGGAGAGCCAGCAGCAAGGCGATGGCAAAAGCTCGCCAGATTTCCGTGATCAGTCCGCGGCCACCTTCCAGCGAATCTTCCACCAGACGGAAGTTGAGGCCGGCCAGCAACTGGTCCAGTTGCGGACGCGTCACCGTGCCGATCGTATCTTCGGACGCGGGGCGATTGCGGGCGACGAACCTGGCTTCGTCCTCGTAGATGCCGGCCACCAGAGGTTGCTGCGTCGAGAGCCGGCCCTCAGGCCAGCCTTCCAACGCTTGCCACCGGGCCGCGCTCGCGGGCGTCGGGGCCTGTCCAATCACGCCGAACTGTTCCTGCAGCAGACGCTGGGTGCCCTCGCGCAGCACACGCTGCATGCCGGCGAAGAAGACGATGCCTTGCCGCGCGAGGTTGGAAAACGGCGCCTGGGGCAGGGTACCCAGGAAGTAGACACCGCCGGCATCGGTGGGCACTTGAACGAGCAGCGGCTGGCCTCCCCGGAGACGAGCGAGCACCTGGCCGTTGCCTTCGATGCGACGATAGTCGCTGATGACCAGCGAGTTGACCGGCAGCGGATCGCCCGCATCCGTCTTCATCCAGGGGCCACGGTCATCGCGCCAGTTCTCGATGCTCGGCTGGCTCGACTCCTCCGCCAGCTTCTCCCAGGCACCCCAGCGGGTCTGGAAGATCGCCTGCGCGTCAGCCGCATCGTGCGGCAGGAACAGCACTTGGCCGCCACCGGCCACGTAGGCTTCCAATCGTTTGGCAAGTTCCTCGGCGGGAAGCGGCGCCTGCCAGACGATGAGCGACAGACGCGACCAGTCGGCTGCGGCGGCGTCCTGCGGCGTCACGACCTGCGCGTTGGCCTCCGAAGTTTCCGCGGCGCTGGTGCTGGCGTCAGCGTTGGAGGGGGCAGCCCCGCTGCCGCGCGGTGCGGTCGCGAGACGCAGGGCCCAGGTGGTCCCCGGCTGTTCGGAGACGATCAGCGTGCGATGTTGCAGCGGCTCGCCATACGCAAAGAAGAAGACGTTGTCCCGCGGATTCGTGTCGTTGGGCAGTTCCACCTTGCCCCAGCCGGCCGGTCGCTGACGATCCAGCGGGACGATATGATTCTGCACGCGCGTCTGTTCGCCCTGCAACGCGACTTCCAGCACCGATCGTGCACCATCGACGACGACTTCGATCGGCATCTTCGCGTCCGCCGCGCCCGCCGCTCGACGCACCTCCAGGTCCAGCAGCAATCGATCCTGCTGCCCGGTGCGTTCCCGCTGCATGCGCGTCACGCGCACGCTGGCGTTGTCGGGAGCTGCCTGGGGATAGGTCAGCAGGTGGAATCGTGTGGGCGACTTGAGGTCCTGGAAGCCCGCTCGCACGGCCGCCCACTGCCCGCTTTCCGCGTTCCAGTCGGCGGTCTGGAGGTCGGAGCAGACCCAGATGTCGGTGCGACCGGCGCGATTGGCCACGAGATAATCGAGCGAGGATTGCAGCAGCGCGGGCAGGTTCGTGGTCGTGTCGGTGGCACCGACGTCGGGCTGCTCGCGCAGCGCCTGCGGCGATTCCAGCAGTTGGGGAGGGCGACCGGAGCTTTCCACGAGCACCAACTGGCGCGGCATGCCAGTACGCTCCAGCGAGGTCGCAAGCTGCTCGAGGGCCAGTTCGCGTTTGGACACGCCGCGCTGCAGGTCCTGCTGATCCATGCTGGCGGACCGGTCGAGGACCACGACGATCGTGTCGGGCGCTCCACTGAACCAGCTGAACCAGCGACCGGCGAGCGGACGGCTGACAAGGAAGATGAGGGCGGCGAGTCCCAGGACGCGCATGGCGAGGATCAGCCAGTGGCGCAGCCGCGTGTGGCCGCGCCGCTGCTGGGTGGCGGCGAGCAGGAACATCATCGCGCCCCAGTAGACTTTGCGATGGCGGCGCAGGTTGATCAGGTGGATCAAGATCGGCAGCAGGGCAATGGGCAGGCCGGCCAGCATCCAGGGCTGCAGGAAGTTCATCGGCGGGGCCTCCGCGGCGTGCGGCCGAGCAGGAAGCGGGCCAGCACTTCTCCCGCCGGCTCCTCGATGCGGACGCGATGGTAGTCCACGGCCGCGTCCCTCACCGCCGTATCGATGCCCGTGACATAATCCTGCAGCGCCTGGGCGTATTCGCGCCGGATCGCGCTGGGCTCCACCAGCAGCGACGATCCGCCTTCCAGGTCGATGAAGCGCGTCGGCCGCGTGAAGGGAAAGTCCCATTCGGCGCTGTCCCAGAGATGGAACAGGGCCACGTCATGTTTGCGGTAACGCAGGTGCTGGAAGCAGTCGGCCAGCGACGCGGGCGGCACGAAGAGATCGGAGAGGATCACGATCAGCGCCCGCTGCGGCGTCTGTTCGGCGACCGCGTGCAGGGCGGCGACGAGTCCCGTGGAACCGGTGGCGCGGATCTGGCCCAGTTGTTCGAACACGTGCCGCAGGTGCGCGCCGCTGCGCCGCGGCGGGATCTGCCGCTCCACGCCCTCGCCGCCTGCACACACCAGCCCGACCGCGTCGCCCTGCTGCGCCGCCAGGTACGAGAGGGGCGCGAGCAGCTTGCGCGCATAGTCCAGCTTGGTCTCGTCGCCGCTGCCGTAGCCCATCGACCCGCTGGTGTCCAGCACGTTGACCAGCCGCAGGTTCGTGTCGGCCTCGAACTCCTTGACGTAAAATCGATCGGTGCGCGCGTAGGTGCGCCAATCGAGCCGCCGCGTGTCGTCGCCGGGCACGTACTTGCGATACTCGGCAAACTCGACGCTCGACCCCCGGTGCGGGCTGCGGTGGCGTCCGGAGACGTTCCCGAGCATCGGCTTGCGGGCGAAGAGCGTAAGGTTTCCGAGCCGCGTGATGACCGCCGGATCGAGGAAATCAGGATGCTTTGTTTCCACCCTGCAGTTCCTTGAGAAGGCGACGGACGATGTCGCGGCTGGTGGTGCCTGACGATTCGGCGTTGAACGTGGTGAGGACGCGATGGGTGAGGACCGGTTCGGCCACCGCTTCGACATCTTCCAATCGCACCATGTAGCTACCCTTGAGCGCCGCGCGGGCCTTCGCGCCGAGGATCAGGTACTGCACGGCTCGCGGCCCCGCGCCCCAGCTGACCAGCGGCTTGATCCAGTCCGGTGCCGCCTCATGCTGCGGACGCGTCATCCGCACCAGATCGACCACGAACTCGTAGATGTGCTCGGGAACCGGCAGCCGGCGGATCAGGTCCTGGTACTCGATGACCTTCTCGCCGCTGATGAGCGAATCCAGCCGCGAATGCGCCGACCCGGTCGTGGTACGCGCGATCTGGATCTCCTCCGAGCGGCTGGGGTAGTCCACCTGGATCAGGAACATGAAGCGGTCGAGCTGCGCTTCCGGCAGCGGATACGTGCCTTCCTGCTCCACCGGATTCTGCGTGGCGAGCACGAGGAACGGCGGCTTGAGCGTATAAGGGCGGCCCACGACCGTGACCTTGTGCTCCTGCATGGCCTCCAGCATCGCCGCCTGTGTCTTCGACGGTGCCCGGTTGATCTCGTCGGCGAGCACAATGTTCGCGAACACCGGTCCCTGCACGAACTCGAACTCCCGTTTGCCGCCCGGGATCTCCTGCAGGATGTCCGTGCCGGTGATGTCCATCGGCATCAGGTCGGGCGTGAACTGGATGCGGCTGAACGACAGGTCCAGCGTCTGCGCCAGGCAGCTGACGAGCAGCGTCTTGGCGAGGCCGGGGACGCCCATCAGCAAGCCGTGGCCGCGAGCGAACAGGCACAGCGACAACTGCTCGATCACCTCCTCCTGGCCCACAATCACCTTGGAGAGTTCCGCTCGCAGGCGGTCATAGAACTGACGCAGGTCGTCGATCGCGCGGACGTCGTCATCGCCCAGGCGGGAAGGTGCGTTCGAGGCTGAGTTCACGGGGCTTTCCTGTGGAGTTGAATGATGACAGCAGGGCTTGGGGTGATAGGGGCGGAGTATGTCGCGTGACGGACATGGTTTTCTTTAACCACGGAGAGAACAGAGTTGATCACGGGGGGCCTAGAGGCTCCTCGCGATCAACTCCGTGTCCTCTGTGGTAAAAAGCATTGGCAACAACCGGCGGCGAAAATGCGACCTCGTCTCCTTAACGTGGCTCGGCAGGCTTGAACTCACCGAGCGTAACTTCAAACACGGGCCACTCTTCGGGCTTCGCGTTCTGCTTGGCCGAGAGACTCTGGTTCATGCGGTCGCCGATCGGAATGTTCATCCGGCGGCCGGCCTCCACGGTATCGTCCGCGTCCAGCCCGTTGGCTGCGCGCAGCTTGGCTTCCTCCATGCCGAAGGTCTCGGCCAGCAGCTTGATGTTCGGCTCCTCGGCGATCTCCACCGAATATTCCAGCAGGATCCACTGGCCCTTCTCCAGGTCGGCCTTGGGGTCGAGCCCGTTCATCACGACCAGCTGTTCGGCCGTCGTCTCGTTGGCCTTCGCGTAGTCGGCCAGCGTCTGCTTCTCGGGCACCTGTTCGCGACGCATCTTGACCGACTGCGGGTTGTAGGGCATGCGATGAACCCGAAACTGTTCGGAGAACGGGTACTGGGCGATCTGCAGGTAGCGGTTCGACTTGTTCTCGTGGATGTACTTGAATTCGCCGGGCACCTGCAGCACTTGGCCTTCAGTCAGTGCCTGGTCCGGGGCGAGTTGGTTCAGCTTGGCGATGATCTCCGGCTGGGAGTTGAACTGCTTGGCCACGGAAGCGATCGTGTCCTCCTTGGTGGCCTTGTAGTTCCAGCCGATGCAGAAGACCTCCTCGTCGACGAAGGGCTTGTTGACGGGGCGATTGTTCAGCAGCGACAGATGCTCCACCGAAAGGTCGTGTTGCCGAGCGAGCTTGGCGAGCGTGTCGCCCTCCATCGCGCGGGCCATGGTCGCCTCCGGCACATACATCTTCGCCGTCTCGACGGCGTCCATCCGCTGGGTCACCATCGTGCCATCGCCCTGGTAATAGCTGACTTCACTGTCCCCGATATGCATGAAGCTGCGTTCGGGCTGGGCCTCCTCGCCGTCGGCCGCGACGCCCACCGCCGCCTGGACGATCCGGTTGAACATCCGCGCCACCCGGGCCTTCTTGCGCGGTTTGGCACCTTCCTTCGCGTCTTCGTCTTTCGCTTCGCCTTCCTCGGCTTCGTCTTCCGACTCGTCCCCGGCCGCTTCCGCTTTCGCGTCTTCGTCGTTTGCCGCTTCTTCCTGCGCGGCATCGCCCTCGGGTTCGGCCGGTTCTGCTTCGGCAGGTGCCGCTTCCGGTTTGGCGACTGGATCTGCGACGGGCTCCACGGCAGCAGCCGGTTGCGGACGCGGCTCCTTCTTCTGGATGCGTTCGCGGATGAGCTTCACTTCCTCTTCCGTGGCGCCACGCAGTTCCAGGTCGAAGCCGATGTCGGAGCTGGTTTTGGCGGCTTGGTGGACGCGGACGGCGATCGTGTTCTTGCCTTCGCGCAGAAGCCGGCGGTTGGCGAGGAAGTCCCAGACAGCGCGTTCCTGCTCGGCGGAGATCGTGGCCGTGGCTGCCGTGTCGGGGCCCAGGTCGTCGGCGGGCAGGTTGTAACGCTCGACCTCCTTGCCATTCAGATACACGACCGCTCCATCGTCGCAGATCAGTCCGCCGGCGATCCACGCGATGTCCGGTTTCTCGGCCAGTTCGAACGACGCGCGAAAATAGGTGACCATCTGCTTCTCGTTGGCGTCCTCGCCGAACGAGACGAGGCCCTGGATGTCGGGGTCGCCGTAGCCCAGGGGCGCAGCGCCGACGGCCCACGCCTGGTCATCGAAGTCGGTTTCGAGCCAGCGATCGCCAGGAGCCTCGGGCTTGTCCCAGTACTTCCACGTTTTCAGCCCGAGCGGAATCCAGGGCGGAGCCGCGGGAGTCGCTTCGGCCGGCGCGGCCTCGGCCGCTGCGGCACCGATCACCTGCACGCGGATGGCCGGCGCGAGTCGGATCAGGGGAATGGCAGGCTGCACGGGTACGGCCGGAATGGCGTCGCCCTGCGGCGGAGCCTCCTCGGCCTGACCCGGCGCCGCTGGCGGCTCCGCGATCGTGGCCGTGGTTACCTCGCCGTCCTTCAGTTCCAGAGTCACCGTCACGCCGGTCGCTGCCGGAGTCTCTTCCGCGACGCAGGGAATTGCCATCAGCAGGATGGCGACGAGCGTGCGAAGGACTTGGGGCCAAACGCGAACAGCTTCCCGAGCTGCGACGCGATCGGCGCGGGCGATGGGATAGGCCGAGTGAGCCGCGTTGGCGGGGGCCTCGAGTTGCCGACCCGAGGAACGCCAGCTCGACTGACAAGATGAAGCGTTCCTCCGCGTGCAGCGTTCGAGCATGGGGTAGGTCCTCGGAAGAAGGGGGCATCCGGAGCCGGGCCGCCAGGGTCCACCGCCGCAGCGATGGACGGTGGGGCTTGTTGCAGCGACCCGATCGGGGCCGATCGCTCGGGCGGCCTTTACGTTTCCAACTGGATTCAGTGTAACTGTCTTCGGATGGGACCGCCATGAACTACCCCACAGTTGTCGCTGCGGTCGGTGGCAGACGAACGACCGGTGGATGTTCCGCCAAGCGAACCTGCGTCCAGAAAATCAGACAAACCCGGCCCGAGCGGGCTCGGTGTCCCCGCAGGCCGGCGATTAGAATCGGGCGTGCCTGTCGCGAACGGTCGACGGTCCGCTTGGGGGCCTGACCGCCTGCGTCCACGACTCGGTGTTTCAGTCGTTTGTCACGTGCCGACACGCTGGGGACTGCCCGGGGGCGTGTCACGCGGATACGCCACCCGATGGGGGGCGACGGTTTCCGCCTTTTGAGAAGAACTGTCCACTTCGTTCGCTGGGAATGCCTATGGTCGGCTTGGGGCGCGCGGGAGTCGAACGCTGGATGGCTTGGGCGGCCGCCGCTCTGTTCCTGCCGCTGCTGGCGGCGACGGCGGCGACGGTATGGATTCTCACGGAGATCCGCAAGGAGCAGCGGGCCGTCGCGGAACTGCTCCGTCGCGACGCGGTGCTCAACCGGGAGCTGCTGGGGACGCTGCCGGGGGAGTTGCGTTGGCAGCTGGTGCTGACCGTGCTGGTGCTGCTGGTCCTCGTGGCCGCGGCGGTTGCCCTGTGGAGCATGATGCGTGCGTACGGAGGCAGCCAGCGGATGCTGCGCGAGGAACGCCTGCTGTCGGCCGAGATCCTGGCGAGCATGGAGCAGGGGGTGATCACGACCGACCACGCGACGCGCATCACGACGGCCAATCCGCGGGCGGCGTCGATGCTGGAGTGGACCGGCGATGCCCAGGGCAGTTCGCTGGAGACGCTGGGGGAGCTGGAAGTGCGATTGGCCGCCGGGTGTCGGGAGGTGCTGACGCGGTTTGAACCGATCCATGACCTGGACTTAACCGTGGATCGCCGCGACGCGAGGCTCCAACTGCGGGCCGACCTGCACCTGCTGCGCGACGACCGGGGCGACGTGAAGGGCACTGTCGTGCACCTGCGCGACGTGACGGATCGCGTGCTGATGGAGGAGCGTTTGCGGCGGATGGAACGTTTCATGGGGCTGGGGTCGCTGGTGGCCGGCCTGCACCACGAGATCAAGAATCCGTTGGGAGCCCTGTCGCTGCATGTGCAACTGCTGGAGGAGTCGTTGGAGGAACGCGGAGACCGGGAGCTGGTGGAGAACCTGGGGGTGGTGAAGACGGAGGTGGCGCGGATCCTAATGGTGCTGGAGACGTTCCGCGACTTCGCGGCCATGGACCGACTGCACCGCACGGAGACCGACGTGCCGCGCATCGTGCAGCAGACGGTGGAACTGCTCCGGCCCCAGGCCGCGCGACAGCGGGTGCAGATCGAAACTCGCCTGCCGCCGACTCCCTGGCCGCTCGTCTCGGCCGATGCGTCCCGACTGCAGCAGGTGTTTGTGAATCTGGCCATGAACGCGCTGGAGGCGATGCCCGATGGCGGTCGACTGGTGCTTACGGTCGAATACCACGAGGGCGCCGTGTGGGTCGATGTCGCCGATACGGGGCCCGGCATTCCCGAGACCGTCCGCTCCCGCATCTTCGATCCGTACTTCACGACCAAGAAGAACGGTTCGGGCATGGGGCTGGCGGTCAGCGACAAGATCGTCCGCCAGCACGGCGGCCAGATCGACCTGCAGACGGGATCGCAGGGTACGACGTTCCGCGTAGTGTTGCCGACGGAGTCAGAGTGATGGAGCCGAGCGAATTCCGCATCCTGATTGTGGACGACGAGCCGAACATTCGCACGGGCCTTTCCAAGGGACTGCAGCGCGAGGCGACCCGCATCGATTGCGCGGGAACGGGCGAGGACGGGGTGCGTGCGTTCGAGAAGGACCATCATGAGGTGGTGATCACGGACCTGCGGCTGCCGGGCAGCCTGGATGGCATGGAGGTGGTGCGGCGGATCCGCGCCCTGGATTCTCGCACGCACATCATCGTGATCACCGCCTACGGCACGGTGGAGACGGCCGTGGAGGCAATGCGGCAGGGCGCGTTCGACTTCGTCACCAAGCCGGTCGACCTGAACGTCATCCGGCACCAAGTGCAGAAGGCGCAGGAGCACTACCGGCTGCTGGAAGAGAACCGGCAGATGCGGGAGCAGTTGGCGGGGCGGGGGGAGGTCCCCGGAATCGTCGGCGGCAGCGCGGCGATGCAGGAGGTGTTGCGGCAGGTGCGGCAGGTGGCGCGGACGGACGCGACCGTGATGATCCTGGGCGAGAGCGGCACGGGCAAGGAGTTGGTCGCGCGGGCCATCCACCAGTTGAGCCCGCGGCAGTCGCGGCCCTTCGTGGCCGTCAACCTCGGCGCGCTGCCGGACTCGCTGCTGGAAAGCGAACTGTTCGGATACGAGCAGGGCGCGTTCACCGATGCGCGGCGAAGCAAGGCGGGCAGCCTGGAGACGGCGCAGGGGGGCTCGCTGTTCCTCGACGAAATCACCGAGACATCGGCCAAGAGCCAGATTGACCTGCTGCGCGTGTTGGAGCAGCGCGAGTTCCGGCGCCTGGGTGGCACCGTCGACCTGCAGCTTGACGCGCGCGTGATCTCCGCCACCAACAAGGACCCCGAGGAAATGGTGAAGGAGGGGACATTTCGTGAAGACCTGTTCTATCGCCTGAATGTCGTGCCCCTGCAACTTCCGCCGCTTCGCGAACGCCGCGAGGACATCCCCCTGCTGGTCGACCACTTCCTTGAATACTTCAGCGGACGCCACCGGAGACCGCCGAAACGCTGTTCCCAGCTTGCCATGGAAACTCTCGCGGCGCAGGCCTGGCCGGGCAATGTCCGCCAGTTGCGGAACGTCGTGGAACGGCTGGTGGTGACGGTCGACAGCGATGTGATTGAACGCGACGACCTGCCGCTGGTTACCGCGCCCACACAGGCCGCTTCCGACAGGACGCTGGCCGAGGTGGTGGAGGAGGCCGAGAAGCAGGCAATCTTGGCGGCCCTGGCCGCGTGCGACTACCATCGCGAACGCGCCGCCAAGATGCTCGACATCAGCGTCCGCACGCTGCACTACAAGCTCAGCCGCTACGGCCTGCACTGACCGGCAGGCCTGTTTCAACGGCGACGCGCCGCGGAAGCCTTGCCCTGGTGGTCTCGTCGGCCGTAGAGACCTAACCGCGGCCCAGCTTGCGGGCGGCCAGCGGATGAGCGGACAGCGTCACATGCTGGTCCAGGCCTTCCAGCTTCAACTTCAGGCCCGCCTGGTGGAAGTCCCGAGCGAGTTCCTGGAGTTTCGTCATGACGCTGTGGTCGACCAGCTTGGCGTTCGACAGGTCGATCACCACATTCTTGCCCTGTTCCAGTCCTTCGCGGACGATCTGGCGACGGAACTGCAGCCAGTTGCTGAACACGGCGACATTCTGGACTTCGATGCGCACCGTCGAGTCATCGTCGTGCCGGACTTCGGGTACGCCATGGAACATTTTGTGCAGCGGTGCGCCGTGCAGCAGGTGGAGGATCAGTTCGATGCCCATGCCGATGAAGACGCCGATCAGCAGGTCCGTGGCCAGCACGCCGACCAGCGTGCCAACGAAGACCAGCAGCTGTTCCTTGCCGATCCGCCATACATGCCAGAATTCACGGGGATGGGCCAGCCGAAAGCCCGTGTAGATCAGCATCGACGCCAGGGCGGCCAGGGGAATCTGGTGCAGGACCATGGGGATCAGGGCCACGCAAACCAGCAGGAAGACGCCGTGCCACATGTCGGCGAAACGCGTCCGGCCACCATTGTCGATGTTGGCGCGGCTGCGGACGATCTCCGAGATCATGGGCAGCCCACCCACCATCGACGCGCAGAAGTTGGCGATGCCCACCGCCAGGATGTCGCGGTTCATGTCCGTCTTCCGCTTCCACGGATCCAGCAGCTCCACGGCCTTGCTGGAGAGCAGCGATTCGAGGCTGCCGATGATGAAGAACATGGCCACCCACTTCCAGGCGTTCGCCGCCTTGGAGGGGTCGGTGAGGATCGAGAACGCGGGGGTGCGGATCGAGTCGAACATGCCGAACACTCGGTCGGGCATCGACACGAGGAACGACTCGCCCAGCGGATATTCTTGGCCGCCGAACTTGTAGGAATGTTCGTGCTGCAGGTCGAAGTAGAAGCCCAGCGGCACGGTGACCATCAGCACTAGCAACGCGGCCGGGACCTTCTTCAAGGCGGGAATGCGTTTCTGCACGAGTGGCCAGAGGAACATGAGGGCCACACCGACCGCGCCGATCAAGGCGATCCGCGGGTTCATGGAGCGGAAGTATTCGGGGATGCTCAGCAGCATCGCCAGCGGACTTCCCTTGGCCGTGACGCCCAGCGCCACCGGGATCTGCTTGAGCATGATGATGACGCCGATGGCGGCCAGCATGCCGTGGACCGCGGCCAGGGGGAACATCTCGGCGAGGATGCCGGCGCGAAAGAGTCCGAAGGCGATCTGCAGCAGGGCCGCGGTCGCCGTGACCGCCAGCACCATTCGATAGGCCGCTTCGTCGGCCGCCGTGAAGCCGCCGATCGTGCCGTCGCCTCCGAAACTTTCCACGGCGCCGATCACGATCACGATCAGCCCCGCCGCCGGTCCCTTGATCGTCAACTCCGAATTGCTGATGAACGTCGTCAGGATCGCCCCGATGATCGCCGTGAACACGCCCGCAATGGCCGGGTAGCCGGAGGCGAGCGAGATGCCGAGGCAGAGCGGCAGGGCGATCAGGAAGACGAGCAACCCGGAGGTGAAGTCCTGGCGGAAGTAGCGGCGGAATCCGGCGAGGTCTCCGCGGGGGATTTCCGCCACTTGCTCGTTCCGTGCGTGAACGGTGTTCGGATCCGGTTTCATGGGAATACTTCTCAAGTGCTCTGAGCGGCAGTTTAGTCGGTTTTCAGGGCATGAATGGAGAACGTCAAGGCAGGTGCGCGAACGGTCGGTCGATTACGAGCGGCCCGGCAGGCGGCGGACTGGTCGAGGTCTGCTGCGAGCCGGAGGTTGTCGTCGGAGTCTCGCCCTGGGATCCCCGCAGTCGAACGAGTTCCATGGCGGCATGGTAGCGCGAGGCCACGCCGGGCTGGGGATAGATGCCGCCGCCGATCACCAGCAAGGTCAGGGTCAGCACGGCAAACCGCTCGGGACGCCGGGCGACCAGGCTGACGGGGGTCGCGTAGCGGGTGCCGGTGAACAGGCGGAAGTAGGCGTGCAGCACGGCGATGCCGTTCAGCGCGCCCACGAAGACCACCGCGGTGCCGAGGAGCGGATAGATTGTCACGGCTCCATCGACAATCAGTTCGGAGCCGATGAAGCCGATGGTTCCCGGGAAGCCGATGCTGGCGAGGCCCATCAGCAGGAAGAACGCGGCCAGCGTGGGCATCTCGTCGTACAGTCCGTGGTACTGGGTGAGCGACATGCGTCCCACGCGGGCTTCCAGGCATCGCAAGGTCAGGCCGAATCCCGCCAGGGCCATGCCGACGGAGAGCCAGACGCACAGCGCGCCGGTCAAGCCGATTGGCGTGACCGTCTCCATGCCGACCAGGACCAGCGACGAGTTGGACAGGAAGAGGAAGCAGAAGAACCTCCGCGTGTCGCGCTGGATGAGCGTCATGCAGGCGGCGTACAGGGCAGTGGCGAGCGAGAGCAGGGCGATGGCGCGGAGGATCCAGTCGGGGGCGATCGGCAGGACCAGCCGCATGGCCGCGTAGGCGCCGAGGATCGGGGTCACGAAGAGCAGGGCTGCGCCGAAGGTGGCTTTCTCGAACAGGTCGGTGAGCCAGCAGTGGACGGGGACCACGCCGGACCTCAGGAGCACGGCGGCAGTCAGCAGCAGCACCGCGGCCAGCGGCGCAGGTTCCCGTGTCGCCGGGGGTTCATTCGCCGAGGCGTTTGCCGGCAGCAACGCCAGGCCGAGAACCAGCAGGAACAGGAACAGGCCCATGTGCAGCGTGAAGACTCGCGTGTCCTGGCCTCGCTGCCGCATCTCCAGCAGGGGTGGCAGCGTGCCGAGGCCGAGCAGTGCGGCGAGGATCCAAGCGTCGCGGCAACTGAGCGAGGCCAGCAGGATCGATTCCGAGACGAGCGCGCCGGCGAAGGTGAAGCGGCGGACCTGGGTGCGCAGCGTGGCGACGACCGTGAGCAGGTAGAGCAACGCGGCGAGCGGCAGCAGGGGCGCGCTGAGTTCGTCGATGACTAGCAGGTCGCGGCCGAGGAGTTGGGTCACCAGGTCCCAGCGGTCGTGGGCTTCGAAAGCGTGCAGCGAGGTGAAATCCTCCCAGGCGGCCACGGAGCAAAGCAGCGTCAGGCCGCATGTCAGGACGCTGCGCTGGCGCGCGCGGACCGGGTCGCGCAATCGTCCGACGAGGAAGGCTCCAGCCAGCGGCAGGAGAATTGAGATCTCCAGCCAGGGCAAGTGCAGTTCTCTCATGGTCGTCAGCTTCCGTAAGTGGGCGGGGACGGGAAGGTTCCAAGCACGCGGGAAATCTGTCGTGGGTGGCTACGAGGGCACGCGATCGACTTCCCGGGGGGGTGTTCGCGACACGGACGCGGGCACCGGCGCCTCGGGCTGTACCGCCTCGGGCTGCTCTTTCTCCGGCTGCGTACTCGCGGGCGTTGCCGGGCCGGACAAGAAACGGGTCCAGGCGCGTTCCCAGCGATCGCAGGCGGTGAACACCTGCACGAAGGGCTGCACGCACCATCGATCCAGCAGGGTGTCGAGGTAGGCGCGTTGGAGCCAGAAACGGTAAAGGCGGCGATAGGAGTCCGAGCCGATCCAGGAAGCAAGGCCCGAAGTTCCGCCCGGCAGGTGGCTGCCGATCGCGTTCTCCAGATGATGGTAGTCCTGCAACAGCGAGGGAGCTCGCAGCAGTTGCAACGTCCGCAGGCAGGCATGCCCGAGCATGTGGATCAGGGCGATATAACGGAAACCCAGGCCGATCTCGGCCACGATGATGCTGACCTGGGTCAGCGAGGCGAAGGAAAGAGCACTCTTGATATCACTCTGCACACGGCTCATCGCGCTGGCCAGCACGGCCGTGGTGACGCCCAACGCGACTACCGCCATCCTCAGCCAGAGCGACTGCTCGAGAATCGGGCTCACCCGCAACAGCAGGAACGCGCCCAAGTGGACCGACAACGCTCCATAAAAAACGGCGCTCGATGGCGTGGGGCCCTCCATCGCGCGCGGGAGCCAGCCCGAGAACGGCACCAGCGCCGACTTGCCCGCCGCCGCGACCAGCAGCAGCAGTCCCACAAACGTCGCCTGGCCGCTCGACATCGCCACCGCCCGTCCCTCCGGCCAAGGCCCCTCGCCCATCATGACTTCGAAGTCGCCGCCATGCGTCATGTGATGCATGGTCAGGGCCGCGATCAGGAAAGCCGCGTCAGCGAAACGGTAGATCGCCCAGACGCGCAGTCCGTTGCGCACGGGCGAGCGTCGGTCGTGGAAAAACGCGACCAGCAGTGCCGAGGACAGGCCCACCAGTTCCCAGCCCATGAACAGCGTCTCGATGGTTCCCGCCACGGAACTCATCACCATCCCGAGCAGGAACAAGGCGTAGAAGATGAAGAATCGCTGGTAGCCGATCTCGCGGTGGAGATAGCTGCGGGCGAAAGCGCCGATCGTGCCGCAAAGCAGGAACGACAGGATCACGAACGGCACGGAGAGGCGGTCGAAGACGAATTTCAGCGTGAAATGGAAATGCTGCTGGGGAATCAGCACCCACTGACCGAGTTCCAGGGTCACGTGGCGATCGTCCAGCGCAAGCATCAGGAAGAGAATGCCGATGGACGACAGGAGGCCGATGGCGACGGCCGTCTGCGTGCAGCGGACAATGATCCGCTCACTGAGCGACCAGCCCAGCAGGGCCGCGAGTCCCAGGACCAGCAGCAGCAGCGCGGGGCTGGTGACGACGAGGATGCCGAGCCAGTCAAAGATTGCGGTGCCCATGGTCACTTAATTCTCCGCGCACGCACGTGATCGGGGCTTGCTTCCCCCGTCGTCTCTTTGTCGACCTGCGAGTCGACGGGGCCCGCCACGCGCGTCGGCTTCTTGGAAGCGAATGGCTCCCCGGGCGGCCCTTCGATCTCGGCGAATCCCAGGCAGTCACGCCAGCCGCGATACCACGACAGGGAGTCGACGACGGAGGGTAGCTGGTGTGACTCGGGGAAGTAGGGTTCGAACCGTCCAAGGTGCCAGACCTGCAGGGAACTGGAGTGCGGATCGAGGCAGGCGATCTGGACCCATTCCCCTCGACAGATCTGCGCCAGCGGCGGGTTGCGGTCCAGGATCGACTCGAACGCTTCAGGCGTCGTCTCGATGATGAACAGCAGCCGCAGGGGTTCGTGGATTTCCACCATCTGCCAAGGGAGGCCCGTGCGCAGATCGCTGGCCGCTCCGTCCATCACTCCCAGCAGCGAGGTGACGTTGTGCGGCAACTTGGTGCCGCAGCCCCAACCGGTCGGATCGACGTAAGAGAAGTAGTATTCGAGGTTGATGCCGGAGCAGACGGGGATGACGGCCTGCAGCAGTCGCATGAGGATCGATGCGTCCTCCGTATCTTGCAGCGGATCGTAGGAGGTCAGGAACACGCGGCGGTCGAGGAACAGACCGCGGGTGCGGGAGCGGCGGCCGACGAAACAGGCGGCGTTGGTGGCGTGTCCGCATTCGGGCCGGGCCTGGGACAGATCCGCCGAACGTGCCTCCACGTGCCTCAACGCGGACTCGGGCGAAAGGTCCAGGTCGGCGGACTGGAAGCGGCGACATCGCTCGTGCGCGTTCCGCTCGCGCGCCGCCTGGATCTCCGCCCGCATCCGCTCGAACTCGCCCCGGTGCGTAACCGGCAGGCGATCGAGATCGTAGAACGTCACGGCATCGCTGCCCGTGTCGTGGAAACCGCCGAGGAAGACGGTCTCATGTCCGATGTCGATGCCCCTGGCTCGTAACTGCTCCCGCACGCGGTAGTCGTTGGCCATCTGCGCGAAGGCCCGCGAGTTGGGGCCGCCCCGACCGCCTCCGCAGGCGCCGCAGTCGTACGCGGCCGAGTGCGGATTGTTCAAGCTGGTGGAGCCGTGTCCCAGTACGACGATAAGTCGCGCGAACCGCGTGGTCAGTCCCAGGTCCCTCAGGAGGCGCTCGACGAGGGCCGACATTTCGTCCACGCTGAAGCCGAGTTGCCGGTCCGCGGGTCCCGGTTGGGGATCGAGTCGTTCGAGCAGCAGTTGCGTGATGGGAGGGGGCTGGACGATCTGGCCGATGAGGCCGCGGACTTGCGAGGTGAGACGAGGCATGAGGACGCGCGCGACCAGTGGGATCGACGCCAGGCTGCCGAAGAGAGCGGTCAGCACGCCGCCTGCCAGCGTGCGGCTGCCGACATGCACCTGGTGCGTCGCCCGGCCCAGCACGCGGCGGGTTCGGGCCTTGAGCCGATCGGCCAGTTGAAAGGGGTAGGCGACCTCCTCCCGGACGAAATGGCGCGGCTGCATGATGGCGGGGCAGAGCGGTTGGAAGTGGGCATCGGCGACACCGCGATAGTACATCGCCACCGCGAAGAAGCCGGCCGCCCCGAAGGTTTCGCAGTCGGGCGCGACCTCCTCCAGATGGC
>CAZUJM010000047.1:27950-28827 GCA_964620405.1 uncultured Pirellulaceae bacterium
CACCACATTCACATTGATGCCCAATCCTGACGCAGCACGCGCGTCATCCACACTGGCGCGCAAACGGCTGCCAAAACGCGTGGCCGACAACACATATTGCAACCCGATCGTCAATGCAGCACACGACCTGGAATCGTGGCGGCGCGGAGGCCGGGATCAACGTTGTGCGCGACGCCAAGCTCTCCGGATGCTTTTCACCGTGGACAACCAGGGCGTCCAGCGCCTGGTTGCGATACCTCCGCTCATACGCCAGCTGGAAGATCCGGCGACGCGCCAGCTCCGGGAAATCGTCCATCTCACGGAGCAGTTGAGCCCAGCCGCTGCAGGGCATGGAGTGCAAGTCCTCGGGCTTCCAGCCCAGTGACTGCGCGATCTGGAAGACCCGGAACGCCCGCTGCCGCGGTGGCAACGGGCGACGCCTTGCGTTCGCGTCGCCTGCCGCTCGCCGCGCCTCCGACAACGGCCCCCGGTATCCGGCGGTGCCCGCCCACAGATCCTCCGCCGATAACCGATCCAGCAGCAGCCTCACGGCGAGAAAGCCGGCCAGCGTCTCGGGAGGAACTGGCCGCACGACACGATCACCACGGGTTTCGGCCTGCCAGAGCATTCCGGCCCAGCCACGAAGCGCCAGCAGGGTGCTGGTGATGTACACGTCCTCTTCCGCCTGTTCCACTCCCAACGCTTCCAGGGAGTCGACGATGCTCGCATAGACTCCCATCTCCGCCTCACGCTGTCGACGCAGTTCCTGGGGCAGGCGACCAAGCCAGTGATCGCTGATCCAGTCCTGGTCGCTGTACAGGTCGCGGAAGCAAGAATAAAACCCCGTGTCACGACCCGGCAGGGGAAGCGTGCTGAAACCCTGGTCGAGGTACGCCGC
>CAZUJM010000048.1:0-28609 GCA_964620405.1 uncultured Pirellulaceae bacterium
CGGGGTGGCGGCGCGAGGCGGGATCGATCCCCGCTCGGCCAGCTTGGCCGATGTGAACCTCGATGCGCTCCCCATTCCTGGCAATCTCGACCTCAACAGTCTGCCGCCTGCCGCTCGCCAGAAGATCGAGCAGTTCAAGTCGAAGACATCGGCGATGGAAGGCCGTGACGAGGGCAGCGGCTTCCGCTTCCCGCTGCTCGACAATCCCAAGGCTGCCCTCGCCCTGCTGATGGGCAAGACGTCGCTGGACATCTTCACTTACAAGATGCCGACGCTGTATGTCGATGCGCCGTTTGAACAGCAGTTCCCGGTCTTCCCGCCGTTCTTATTCGGCTATTTCGGCGGCCGGATCATCGCGGGTGCCGACCTGACGTTCGGCTTCGATACGAGCGGCTTCGCGAACGGCAAGCCGCTGGACGGCTTCTTCATCAGCGATGTGGACAGTGGCGGCCAGGACATACCGGAACTGTTCATCAGGGGCATGGTGGAGATCGGCGTCACTTCCCCGCGATTCCCCGGCATTGATGTCTATGTCGGCGCTGCGGGCGGGCTCGCGGCGACCGTCAACTTCAACCTGAACGATCCCAACCATGACAACAAGCTCCACCTGCCCGAACTGCAACAGCAGTTGGACAGGGGCTTGGATTGGCTGTTCGATATGGATGGCAAGATCGCAGGCTATCTGCGGGCCTTCGCAAAGGTCGGCAAGGATTTCGGTTTCAAGAAAGTCATCTACCTGAACGTCAACAAGGATGTCGTCAAGCCATTCACGCTGCTGGAGTTTTCCAGCAAGCGAGGCTCCGATTCCCCCGCGCCGCTGGCGTCGATGGACGGCAGCACGCTGGTGCTGAATGTGCTGGATGGCGAGGACGACAACTTCCGCATCCGCCGCGGCAACAGCGACAACCAGGTCGTCGTGACGGCCCGCGGTCGCAGTGAAACCTTTGATGGCGTCACCGACATCGTCGCGAACCTCGACGGCGATTCCGGTGGCGGCAACGATACGTACCAGTTCGACGCCTCCATGACGCTCAACGCCACCATCCACGGCGGCGCGGGCAACGATGTGATGACCTATGACGGTTCGGGGACGGCGAGGTTCTATGGCGGCGATGGCGACGACACGTTGACCGGTGGCAACGCGCTCAATCGCAGCGATCGGCTCGAGGGTGGCGCGGGCAACGACCGGCTGGCGGGGCGATCGGGGGCCGACGTACTGATGGGGCAGGACGGCGAGGACGAACTGCTGGGCGGAGGAGGCGACGACACGCTGGACGGCGGCGCGGGCAACGATTCGCTGCAGGGCGAAACGGGGGACGACCGCCTCTTTGGCGGCTGGGGCACGGACGCCGTGGACGGCGGCGCCG
The DNA here is from genome assembly GCA_964620405.1 of uncultured Pirellulaceae bacterium. GTDB lineage: Bacteria > Planctomycetota > Planctomycetia > Pirellulales > Pirellulaceae > CAZUJM01. The sequence continues at coordinate 1,368 of CAZUJM010000048.1, forward strand.
GCAACGATCTGATGTGGGGCGACTTGGAGGGCGACGAGTCACGAGGCGACGCCGACCGGCTGGTCGGCGGTGACGGCCGCGACATCATTCGCGCAGGCGGCGGCGACGACAACATCGTGGGCGACCTGGGCAACGACCTGCTGTATGGCGATGCGGGCAACGACGAGATCGACGGCGGGCGCAGCAACGACATCCTGCACGGCGGTCTTGGCAACGACCGGCTGTTCGGCGGCCCAGGCAGCGACGAAGCGTACGGCAACGACGGCGACGACACGCTGGTCGCCGGCATCTCGCAGGCAGGCGGCGACGTGGGCAGCGAACATACGCTCGACGGCGGGGCCGGCAACGACGTCATCCATGGAGATGTGGGCCGCGACTTGGTCCGGGGCGGTGCGGGCAACGACCGCATCACCTCGCTGGATGGCGACGACTGGATCGACGCGGGCGAAGGCGACGACTGGATCACGGCTGGCACCGGCAGCGACTACGTGATCGCCGGCTGGGGACGTGACGAAGTGTACGCGGGTGCCGACGCCGCGGGCAGCAGCGGCGCGATCCTCGAAACCAACACGGTCTACGGCGACGTGCCCTTCGGCCTGCAAGGCCTGCATCGCGACACGCCTTCGATCATGCCGGGAAGCTCGGAGAGTCACGCCGATACTGTGTACGGCGATCGCGGCGCCGATTTCATCCACGGCGGATTCGGCAGCGACGTGATCTATGCGCTGGCCGGCAGCGATACGATCGAAGGCGGCTGGGGCGCGGATACGATCTATGCAGGCGTCAACGCCCTCGGCGGCGGCTTGCTCAACGACCAGAACGTCATCCACGGCGACACGAGCGACCCGGTCCTGGTCCAAGCCTCCTTCGGCTCCGTCCAGGACAATGCCGACCAGATCTACGGCGACGTCGGCAACGACACGATCCGTGGCGCCTGGGGCGATGACAGCATCCTGTCACTCGGCGGCAACGACGTGATCTATGGCGGCCAGAACAACGATACGATCACCGCTGGCGCTGGCAACGATTGGGTGTGGGGCGAGGAGGGCGACGACGTGGTGCTCGCCGGCGCGGGCAACGACGTGGTGTTCGGCGCATCCGGCGCGGACCGACTGCGGGGCGACGCCGGCGACGACTTCCTCGCCGGCGGCCTGGGCGACGACAACCTCGATGGCGGCGCCGACTCCGACGTCCTCTGGGGCGGCACCGAAATCATCCCGGTGGAACTGTTCGACCGGGCGGCGACCGGCGATTTCATGTACCCGACCGATTTCGAGGACGCGGCCTGGACCGACAGCACCTCGATGCCGCGACTGGTGCCCGTGCGGCTCGCCTCCCAATCGGTCGAAGGCACGATCGACGATGGCTCCGACACGCTGGTCGGCGGCGTCGGCACCGACTGGCTCTTTGGCGGCGGCGCCGAGGATACCCTCGATGGTGACGGCGACAGCGACTACGTCGATGGCGGTTCCGGCAACGACTACCTCCAGGGCGGCGACGGCGCCGACATTGTCCGCGGCGGGTCCAACGATGACATCCTGCTCGGCGGCGTTGGCCTCGACCAGCTCTTTGGCGACGCGGGCGCGGACCGCCTGTTCGGCGACGCGGGCGACGGCACCGGCGCGACGCAAACGCTCGCCGGGCAACGACTCTTTGGCGGCGAAGGAATCGACTACCTCTACGGCTACTCGTTCTCCACCCGCTACAGCGTCGGCGATCCCGCGAACCACGTCGGCTCCGAGTCGCTGCTGGCCGGCGATGAGTTCCACGGCGGTTCGGGCGGCGACTTCATCTATGGCAACCTGCGCCGCGAAACGTTCTATGGAGACGATGGCAACGACACGATCCAGGGCGACGCGCTCGTTGGCCCCGGCTACGCCGAAAGCACCCGGCGCAGCCGCAACGCCGTGCAGCTCAGCGTCTACAACCGCACCTCGTTCACTTGGGTCGACGCGACCGAAGGCGATCGCCGGCAAGGCGGCAGCGACCTCATCTACGGTGGCATGGGCGAGGACCAGGTCTACGGCGGCGGTGGCGGCGACACGATCTGGGGCGGAGCCGACTCCGATCGCCTCGAAGGACAGGACGGCGTCGATACGCTCTACGGCGGTTCCGGCATCGACATTCTGCTGATGGATACCAGCCCCGTCTACGCGCTCGCGCCCGCAGGAACTTACGAGTCGTTCGACGGCCACTTCGGCAACGACGACTACTCGCAGCAGGTGGCCGACGACAACGCCACCGACATCCTGCAGATCGAAGGCCTGTCGATCGATGGCATCGACCAGAACGACCTCATCCAGCTCCGCAAAACCACCGGGTCGCAGCCGCAGCTGGAGGTCTTCTTCCCGACGTTCGCCACCAGCACGGCCGATGGCCAAGTGTTCCCGGCCGACCCGAACCGTACGCTGTCCGCGCGCTGGCTGAACTACCTCGGCAGCACCAACAAGTCCGTGCCGCTGGTGGAGCAGATTCGCGTGGCGGGCCTGGGTGGCGACGACACGATCCTCTTCGAGTCCGGCGCGCGGGCGCTGGACTTCACGGCGCTGACCGCGCGGGGCGACGACTGGGTCGGCGTCATCGACGGCGGTCCGGGCCATGACTACCTGCAGGGCACGAACGCCCGCGATCGCCTGGATGGCGGATACGGCAGCGACACGATCGTGGGCATGGCCGGTGACGACCAGCTGTGGGGCGATGGCGGGCCCGGCATGGGCAACCCCGCCGACTTCGATCGACTCTTCGGCGGCCAGGGCCACGACGACCTGCTCGGGGGCCAGGGCTGGAACCAGCTGTCGGCATGGAGCTACGATCCCGACAAGGGCATGGGCCAGCTGCAACTGGTGCACGATCCGGCGCAGGTCGCCACCAGCTACACGGGCCTGTTGCCCCTGCCCGTCGATGGGCGTCTGACGCGCGACGCGAAGTTCACGATCGTGCTGGATACGGGCGAGTCGTATTCGGTGACGCTGGCCGCGACCGCCACGGCGGACAACGTGCGCCGCAACTTGATCGGACAGCTGGATGCGGCCGAGAGCCGCGCGCAACTGCGAGACGACCTGCGGCAGTCGCTGGTTGCGGTTGGCCTCGAAGCGATCCAGCCGACCGTCGACGACCATGGCCGACTCGTGCTGACGTCCGGCAACGCGTTCACGATCCTGCGCACCGGTGAGTTCGGCGTGTTCGTCGGGCACGACGGCCTGCTGTACGACGACTCGGGCGACGCCGACAAGGATGGCAAGCTCGACTTGGCCATCACGCTGCCGGCACGAACGCTGGAGGATACCGGCCTGAACCGTGTGCTGGGCGCGCAGCAGTTGTCCGCTCCGTATCGCGATACCCTCTGGGGCGGCACGGGCCTGGACTTCCTCTATGGCAACGGCGCGGGCGCGGAGGGCGACCAGGGCGACCTGCTGTTCGATCGCACCGGTCAGCAGTTCGCCACCCGGGGCCTCGCGGCCGGCGATGCGTGGAAGGAGTACGCCAAGAAGACCGACAAGATCTGGTACTACGGCGGCACGAACCGCGACGACGAGATCAACGTCGACTACGTCACGGAACCCGGCGTGCTGTCCGGCCGGCACCTGATCACGCGCCGCACGAACAACAACGGCAACTTCACCTTCGACGCGCAGGTCCGTCTCGCCTTCGACGCGGTGGACGCCAGCGGCAAGCCGATCTGGTCTCCCGACGATTCCGTCCACGCCTTCGCGCTCACCGGTTCGGCCGATGTGAGCCTGGAGGTGGAGGGCGTCGCGCAGGTAGGGCGTCTGTCGGGCGAGGCCGAGTTCACGATCAGCGTCGATGGCGGCGTGATCACGCGCGTGACGATTCCCGCCGAGAAGAGTGCCGACAACGAGTCGATTCGCGACCTCGTGGCCGACGTCAACGACGCGCTGGCGGAAGCCGGATTGGGCGATCGCGTGCTGGCCCGAGCGTCAGGGAACCGACTGAGCCTGCAGCGGTTGGGCGCATCGGCGGGCGAGGAGACTTCGCTGGTCCTGCACTACGTCAACGACATCGCCAGCGACGAACTGCATCTGGCGGAGGGGCAGGAGGCGACGGCCACCACGGTGCGTTCGCATGCGATCACCGACCTGCTGCCGCCCGAAGGCGACTTCCTCGCCATCCTGATCGACGGCCTCGACGGCAACGACAGAATCACCGTCGGCCCGACGGTCATCAAAAGCGTCTGGACCGACGCGGGCCGCGGCAACGACCGCGTCGAATACATCTCGGGCACGCCGATTCTCATCGACCAGACCGACAGCCGCGCCGAGAACGGCGTGGGCAACGGCGAGGCCAGCGAGGCGTTCGACCTGGGCGCAGCCTACCAGACAACGGTCCGGGCCAACGATGCAAGCGCCCTGCCGCTGCTCAAGGGCAACGTCACGTTCGCCGGCCTCACGATCGACAGCCCGGACGACGTGGACTGGTACAAGTTCGAACTCGATTCGGTGTCGGCTGGCGACTTCCTGCGCATCACCAGCATCTCGCCGCTCGATCGCATCTCGTTCAAGATCTATGATTCGAGCGAGACCGGCGCGGAACCTCTTCGAGAATTCACCTACGATCCGGACAATCCGCTGGAGCCCGCGATCCTGAACCTCGACGGGCTGTCCAGGAGCACGACCTACTGGCTGCGCGTGACCACCGACCGGGTGCCGACGCGCTACGAACTCGACTTCGTGCTCGGCGTCGGAGCGAACCGCGAACGCTCGGGCGCGCAACTCCTCTTTTCATCCGCCGACAGCAGCCCCTCGGGAACACTGCTGGGCCGCACGCTGCGTGGCGGTTCCGACTCCAACCAGGACATCGCCTGGTTCAAGTTCCAGATGCCGCAAGACGGAGCGACGAAGGATTCGATTTCGATCGAAGCCATCGATGCCACGGAACCCATCGACGCGACGCTGTACGACCAGACGGGAACGAAGGTGCTGGACGCGGGAGTTGCCAAGTCCGCTGAAGCGGCGGTCTTGAGCCTCGATGGCCTGGCGACGAACAGCGGCGGCTCCGAGTTCTACTTCCTCAAGATCTCCACCGCGGGCCGCGGCCGATTCGCACTCACTACGGTGATTGGCGATGGGGGCGAGCCTTGGAGTCGCGACGACGCCCAGTCGCCCGTACAGGTCGACCTGGGCGACACGACGATCGTGATTCGCAAGGACGTCATCCTCGGTGGCGAAGGCAACGACATGCTGCAGGGTGGGCCGGGCGAGGACTGGATCTTCGGCGGCCCCGGGAACGACGTGCTGGCGGGCGGATACGATCGCCAAGCGGCCGACCTGCTGTGGGGTGAGGCCGGCGATGACAGCTACCAGATCCTGCCCGATCGCCTGCCGGCCACGAAAGCCGCGCGGCGACGCGTCGGCGCGGCCGCGAGCGAAACCTACCTGCCCACGGCGACCGATCGTTTCGATGGCGGCGAGGGGTTGGATCAGGTCCTCTACCTGGGCGGCGACTTGGATGCCAACGGCCGCGTTGTTCCCGACGATGTCGCCATTCGCTGGAATACGATCCTGCATCGCTACGAGATCAGCAGCCGCCTCTGGAACTTCGAGCAGCAGCGGTATGAGCCGCTGGCGATGCCCACGCCCGCCACGATCAAGGGATCGGTCCTGCTGACCGCAACCGACACCGAGAACGCGCGGGCCAAACCCGGCCTCCGCCTAGGCCAACTGTCGGGCGATGTCAGCTTCTCCATCCAGGTCAACGACGCGACGACCGCGGTAGCGGTAACCCTCTCCCAGAAAACGACGCAGCTCAATTCGCAACTCTCGCAGCTCGTGCAGCAGCTGAACGACGCCTTGCGCGCGGCTGGCCTGCGCGGCAAGGTGGTCGCAAGCCTGAGCGAGGGCTACCTCGTCCTCTCGACGCTCCAGACCGGCAGCGCCAGCAAGCTCCTTCTCTCGAATGTGAACGCCACCGCCGGGTCCGACCTTGGCTTGACCAACACCGACGTCGCGTCCCCCTTCCTGGGCGGCGAGGCACTGTCCGATTTCCAGCAGGTCTACGCTTTCTACAACGTCATCGACCGCGAAGGCACGACGCGCACGTTGTTCGACATGCGCCGTGGCGACGACGTCGTGCACGCCGAACCCGGCTACCGCATCCAGGGAAGTTCGTGGGGCATCGACCCGGAGGATCGTCCGCAGCGTGCGAATCCCAACCTGGTCATCCTGGGCGGCGAGGGCAACGACCGGCTGATGGGCGGTGCGGGCGACGACGTCATCGATGGTGGACTTGGTGCGGACGTGCTCATGGGTGGAGGAGGCAACGACCAGCTGGAGGGCGGTACGGGCAACGACTGGATCGCCGGCGGCACGCCGCGGATCGCACCGGACCGTTACGAGTATGCGTCCGGTCGCGCCAACAACGACCTCGAATGGGCTTCACTTCTCACGGAAGACTTTTCGGCGATTCGACTCGAGGAGCCGAAGGACGTCACGATCTCCGGCCTCACGATGAACCTCGGCGACTCCGGCGACTGGTACGTCCTGCGCACTCCGGATTCGCTCAAAACGCTGGACGGTGCCGGTGCCGCCCAGGTGCTGCGCGACTCAATCCAGCTGAAGCTGCTGGATACCGAGGCGGTGCAGGGGCCGCTCGCGGGGCTGCTGAGTTCGCTCTATGGCTACGACGCCGCCACCGGCTCGCCAGGCCAGTTGCTCTACCTCTACGCCGCGCGCGATACCGACCCGACCCTGGGACTCTCCGTCGTACCCGTCCAGGACTTCGAAGGCGTCCCCGAGTACTACCTGATCCGCATCGTCAATCCCAACAACTACGCCCTGGTGGGAACCACCGCAGTCACGAACTCGTCGTTCCAGTACGGGACGGTCAATCCGCAAGCCGTGTTTACTCTCCGCATGACGTACGTGGATTCGGCCGGAGCGACGCAGAGCGTCGAGGGAACCATCCAGGTTCCTGGCAGCGCGGGCCGCAGCGTCGCGGGGCTCGTCACGGCCCTGCAAACGGCCATTGACGGTAAGTCATCCCTTAATGGAAAGATCAGGGTCGCCAAGGTTGGCATCCAGGACGAGCGAATCGGTTTTTGGATGAAGAACTCGGCCGGGGTCGCGGGCAAATCACTGACGTTCCACATGACCACGGGCGAGTCAGGAGCGGTGTCTACATCCATTTCGCACTCGACGAGCCCGCAGAGGATCCTCATCACCACCACCGCGGCCCATGGATTGACGACAGACGATTGGGTGACCATCTCGGGCATTACGGGCAATACGAATGCGAATGGAACTTTCAAGGTGACCGTCCTCAGTGCCATGACGTTCACCATCGACGCATCATACAACGGTGCTCATGGCGGCAGCGGAACCTGGGCGCGCTTGCCGAACAGCGCGGTGTACCTGAATTTCGTGGCGGGGCAAACGATCGTTACGGAGCAGCGCGATGCGAATGCGCCGCCGGAGGGTGTGGGTACCTATGAGCTGAAGTTCAAGGGTGAGAAGTTGCGGGCCAGCACGGCCATCTCGGCGACTACCGAAGCGGCCGCGCATCTGATGCCCGGCAACTCGGGCGATCGCCCCGTCGCGATCCCCCTGGGTGACCTGAACGGCGACGGTTACGGCGACTTCGTCGGCGCCGCGTTCTCCTCGTCAACCACTCCGCCAGAACACTTCGCGCGCATCTACCTGGGTGGACCGCTCGACGAACTGGAGGGACTGGATCCGACGAGCAGCGAGTTCGCGGCCCGCGTCGCGCGGAACACGGCGCGCCTAGGACGCCATGTACTGTCGCTCAAGCTTCCCGCGCCGCTGGACGGCACCGGGACCACGCGCAGCACGATCACGGGCAGCGACGTGAACGGCGACGGTCTCAGCGATATCGTCGTGGGCGTCAGCGGCACGGTCGACTCGGGCGCCTATGTGCTGCTGGGTCGCCGCGATGCGTTCGCGTTGGAGTCGCTGGGGGGGATTCCCAGCGCGATGAGCCTGCCCGGCGGTACGGCGGGCGAGTTCTATCTGCGCGTTGACGGAGGCACATGGACGAAGGTGTCGCCGGCGGCGAGCAACGCAGGCAATCTCGTGGCGAACGTCAACCGCGCGCTCGCCGCCGCGAACCTGTCTTCTCGCGTGGCCGCGTCGCGCGTCACGAACGGGTTGGTCGAGCGCGGAATGGGCGGAGCGACGGGTACGCAGTTGACCCAGGTCGCGATGCAGGCGGAGGGCGGCATCATCATGGCAGGGACCGCCCAGTCGCGGCCCAGCAGTTCCGATTGGCTGCTGCGACGGTTCCGGCCGGACGGCAGCCAGGACACGCTGTTCGGCGAGGGAGCGGCCGATGTGCGATTGAACTTCGGGCAGGATCCGTTCGAGCTTCGGATCGAGGAACCGAGCCTGCTGGAAGTCGGCGATGCCGCCTACTTCGTCGCGGCTCGCGGGGACAACGGTTTCGGCATCTGGCGAAGCAACGGTACTCCGGCCGGGACCTCCCTGATCAAGGCCCCGCCGTCCAGCGCCGCCAACTTCAATCCGCGTCAACTGACGCTCGTCGATTCCAAGATCTTCTTCATCGCGAACGACGGCACCAGCGGCGACCAGTTGTGGGTCACGGACGGCACCGAGGCGGGCACGACTCGCCTGACCACCCTCGGCACAAGTGCCTCCCCCGCGACTTTCGGGCAACTCACGCCGCATGACAACCGCCTGTTCTTTGTCGTGAACCAGGGCACGAACGGCGATACCCTGTGGACCTCCGACGGCACGGCCAGTGGCACCATGGCCCTGAAGGTGCTGGCCGATTCGGGTGTCGCCTGGGACGCGCGGCTGACGACCGGTGCCGGTTCACTGTACTTCGTCGCGCACGATGAGAGCAACGGCCATGGTCTTTGGAGAAGCAATGGCGATGCGGCCAGCACGGTGCTCGTGAAATCGTTCGCGAGCGAGGCGGACCTACCGGTCCACATGAGTGCCGCGGATGGCAATCTGTACTTCGCCGCGCGGGATGCAGACGGCGGCTACGATCTGCGGCGGCTCGACGGCCAGTCAACGGATCCGGTGCTTGTGCAGTCGTTCGCTCCCAGCAACATCACGGCGAAGCCGATCCTGACCGTGAATTCCGGACTGTTCACCGACAATTCCGGCGGCGCGACGACAGGCGACGCACAGGAGCAACGTCCCGACGTCCTGTTCTTCACGGCCGACGATGGCACCGGTGCCTTGGGTCTCTGGAGGACCGAACTCGTCAACGGCCTCTCCACGACTTCGCTCGTTGCCACACTCACCGACGGCAGTTCGGTCGGCGAGGTTGTGATCGCGAACCGGTCGATCTACTTCGTCGTCTCGAGCACCGAGGCCGGTCACTCGATCTGGAAGTCGCAGGGACAGCCGGGCGACACGAGCATGCTGCTGTGGGCAACCTCCGACGCCTCCGCTCCCTCGCAACTGTCGGTCGTCGGCGACACCGTCTACTTCCTGCGCGAACTGCCCGGACTGTCGGGCAAGCAACTCTGGAAGCTCAGCGACACGAGCTACGAAGAAGCCACCGACATCACGTCCAGGCTGCCTGCTGGTTCCGTGCGAAATATCATGGCCGTCGACAACCGGCTGTATCTTGCGCACGACGGCGGTGACGAGGGGCGGTATCTGTGGATCAGCGACGGCACGTCGACGGGGACGCGTTCGGTCCTCGACACGAGCGACTCGCTACACGCAACGGCGATCGACAGCCAGGGAAGGATCCTCGCGGCGGGCGTCGCCTACAACAGCCTGACGGCCCAAGGCGGTCGTTCCGAAGCCACGATCGCCCGTTTTCTGGCCGATGGAACACTCGACACCAGCTTCGGCGCTCTCGCGTCCACCGATGCCGACGAGACGCTGCGCCGCGGTTACTTACAGGCCCTCGGCCCCGACGGAATGCCCGGTAAAGTCCAGTCCTTGGCCATCCTCGAAGATGACCGCATCCTGGCCCTCGTCACTGCCGAGTCGGTGGGCGCGGCCGGCGCGGTCTCGAAACAGGCCAGCGTCGTGCTGCTGTCGACCGACGGAACGGTGGAGCAGTCGTGGTCCGTATCCGTGGGTAGCAACCTCGAGGTGGACGCGCGGGCGATCGCCGTGCAGAAGGTCGGGCACATCACGAAGGTGCTGGTGGTTGGCCAGGTGGCCATGGGCTCTGGACGCAGGGACGACCTGTTCCTCACGCAGTGGACGCTGGACACGCTGAACCAAGATACCCGCAGCGTCGACATGTCGTTTGGTGAGGGGAATGGTTCGAGGACCATTGAGTTGCCCAGCAATGATGCGGCGGCAGCGCTGGCGATCCAGCCCGACGGCAAGATCGTGGTCGCGGGGACGCGATTCAACTACAGCACCTCGGGAGTTGAAACCGGCTCGGACTTCCTCGTCCTCCGTTTCAGCGAGCAGGGAACGCTGGACAACAGCTTTGGTCCCGCGCGGAATGGCATAGTGCCCATCGCGGTCAGCAGTCGCTCGCAAGCAAACAGCCTGATCCTGCAGGACGATGGCCGGATCGTGGTCACGGGTACCGCGGGAAGGCTGGATCAGACCAACATGGGGTTCGCCGCAGTTCGCCTGAACGGCCAAGGCCTTCTGGATCCAACCTTTGGCCAGAACGGCCTGACCGTGGTTTCGCCCGGCAGCGAGAGTGCCGCCGAGTCCGCGATGGGTGCGACGGTCGATACACAAGGGCAACTGGTGCTGGTCGGGCAATCGTCGACCGCGTCCGCCAGCGAACTTGCTTGGACCCGCCTGCACGCGAACGGAACGCTCGATGCGTCCTTCGCCGACGGCGTCGACGATCGATTCCGGCTCGCACTGCTTTCCGGTCGCTCGCTGGAGATCGCCTTCGACAACCCCGACACCCACCCCTGGGCGACCACGCTGCGACTGGCCGACGGGCAGAGCAGCCCATGGTCGACGGGCCTTTCCGGCACGCAGTCGCTGAATATCGTGACGGGATATGATCGAGGGTATCGAACGAACCGTTCCACGCTGGGTACGGTACGGGTGAACACCACAACCAGCGGTGTCCAGCAGTTCGGCGTCGAGACGCCGCGCACGGTGGCCTACGATGGCAACGGGAACTATGTCGTCGTGTGGAGTGGTAATGGCACGCAATCGGGACAGGACGACGCCCAAGGCATCTTTGCCCAGCGTTTCGACGCGCGTGGCAATCGAATTGGCAGTGAAACGCGGATCAACACAACGACCACGAACGAACAGAAGAATCCGACGATCGCGATGGCCGACAATGGCAACTTCATTGTCGCCTGGTCATCGTATGTCGACGCGACCAACACCTGGGACATCATGGCACGCCGTTTCGCCATCGACTCTACGACCGGTCAGATCAGCCCACTTTCGACAGCTAGTTCCACCAATGACTTCCGCGTCAACACGAGCCAGCTCGGCGACCAGATCGCCCCCGCACTCTCGATGGAGACCGATGGCGCATTCCTGATCGCCTGGCGTGACAACGCGACCAACGCGATCCAGTCCCGTCGCTTCGATACCACAGGCACAGGCGGCACGGTGCAGGTTGTGATCTCGGCGACGACAGCCGTGAATCCCTCGGTCGCCATGACCGAGGATACGCGCAGCGTGGTGGCCTGGTACGAGTCGACGGGCATCTACGCCCAGCGATACGACACGTCCGGATCGTCCACGAACCTCACCAAGACCACCGTCGCCACGTCCAACTACCTGGTGCATGCCACCAGCAACCGACCCCAGGTAGCCATGGATGGGAACGGCAAATTCGTGGTGCTGTATCGCAGCACCGCGAACCAGTACGTCTTCCGTCGCTTTGCTGCCGATGGATTGGCCTTGGACAACAACATCGCTACCAACGTGATGGCTAACGGAGGTTACGAAGTCACCAACGCCGCGCTGGCGATGAACGCCAGCGGCGAGTTCACCGTGGCCTGGATGGAGGCCACCGGCAATCGACCGGTGAAATTCAAGCGATTCTCCGCGACGGGAGTCGAACTGTCCGCCGGCACCGTCGTCGATTCGACCAGCTATCCGGGCGACAAGGTCGTTTCCGTCGCGGTCGACAAGACAGGCCGTTTCGTGGTGGCCTGGAGCGGATTTGGCCCAGGCGATCCTGACGGCATCTTCGTCACCAGTTACGAAGTACCGGTCGTGGGCGTGACCACTCCGGGCAGCATTCGCCACGCGAGCACGGAGGTGGTGCCGACCGGCGAAGTGACGATCACGCGACAGGGGACGGCGACCGACGACGTCGAGATGCAGGTCGTGGCCGGTAGCGTACGGCAGCGCCCAGCAGCGACGCTCTGGAGCGCGGACTTCAGCACGGCCCGCAATTCGTCGCAGGGCAACGCCGATGGCTTCACGCTCGCCGACGACAACTCGGCAACACCCAACCTGTGGCATGTGACCACCGTGCTCCGCCAGACCGGAGGCGCCAACCACCAGGGACCGTCGCTCTACTTCGGACACGACGCGGTCGGCGACTACAACACCGATTCGGCGGTCGAGGGGAAGTATGTCAGCCCGCTCATCGACCTCACGGCCGAGGCGTCCCACGACCAGGACCTCTTCCTGCGACTCAGCTACCTGCTGCAGACCGAATCGATCGCGGCAACCGACTTCGACATCGCCTCGATCGCGATCGAGGAGATCGCACCCAACGGCTTGATCACCCCCACGACAGTCGCCTCGAATCGCCAGGCCTCGCTGAGCAGCGCGAGTATCACGGCTGGCAAACAGGCGGTCCTCGTCGGCCGATCCCCCGACGGGGCGGTGTCCAGCACGACCGACTGGAGTACCCTGGCGCTCAATCTCGCCGACTACCGCGGCAAGACAATCCGCATCGTGCTGCATTTCGACTCGGTCGACAACGAGACCAACAACTACGAAGGCTGGTACATCGACGACCTGCGAATCACCCGATCGGCTGCCTTCCAGACAACGGGATCGATCGCCACGGTGGCGGCTACCGAGCTGGTGGGCATGTCCGATCTCAACGGCGACGGTCGGCGTGACTACGCGGCGTTGACCTCGTCTGCGATTCGCTTCTACGCGGGTGGCGAATCGCTCAGCAGCACCAGCATCGGCAGTATCGGACTGGTTGGATTCGCGAACCTTGGTTACCGTCTCGCCAACGCCGGCGACATCAACGGCGATGGCCGCGAGGATCTGCTGCTGACACGCCCCGCGGATCTGTCGCTCGTCACCGATGCCGACTCGTACGTCCTGCTCGCACCCTCCGCCGCGAATCTCTCGACCACCGCGTGGTTCGAGTTGAGCTACGGCCAGACGACGGCGGTGACGGTCCGCAACAACGTGATTCGTTACGTCGGTCCCGGTGGTCTGGTACCCCTTGGTGACCTCGACGGCGATGGCCATGCCGATCTGGGCGCGGCCGGCAGCATCGCGACCGACAAGCTCGACCAGTCGGGGCAGTTGCGACATGCGGTCGGACGCGTATACCTCGGCAGCGAACTGACCAGGAAGCTGCCCACGGAGGAAACCGACTCTCCCGTGATCCTCAACTCGACGTTCGCCCCGGACTTCTTCCTTGAAACGGGCCGCCCGCTGTACGAATCGTCGGTTAGCCGACTGCTGCCGCTGGGAACGCTGGGCGATGTAGACGGCGACGGTCGTGCCGATCTCGGCTTGGGCGACTCGCTGGCGGGCGTGCAACTGCACGTGATTCCGGGTGGCGTCGTGCAGACGAACGAGGCGACCATCGAGGGGTATGTCGAAACGACGGAGCTGTTCCAGGTCGAGTTGGCCACGCCGCTGCTGGCCGGCCAGTTGGCGTTGATCGTCGCTCCCGACCTGCAGGACCAGACGGCGTTCCTCGTCGGCGGCAATGCCAGCCTGGAGGGCGTGTCGACCTCGGAACGCCTGTCGGCCGGACGTTCGATCGGCGACATCAACGGCGACGGTTTCCCCGACTTCGCTTTCGAGAGCACGCTGAACACCTACCTAGTGCTGGGCCCGGCGAAGCTATCCGGCGTGGCGAATGTCGCCGAGCGGGCGGACCTCATCGCCAGCAAGACTGGCCCCCTGGGCCGGCTGGCCAGTCGTCTGGGAGACATCGACGGCGACGGCAAGACCGATCTCGTATTCGTGCGGGGAGCTTCCGGAACGATCACGGGAGCCTCCAACGCGAATCCCATCGAGATCACCACCAGCCTCCCCCACAACCTGCTGACAGGGGACACGGTGGTAATCAATGGTGTCGTAGGAAACACGAATGCCAACGGATCGCGAACAATCACCGTCACCAGTCCGACGAAGTTCACGCTGAATGGTATCAGCGGCGCCGCCAATTACACCTCCGGCGGCACCTGGCAGGCGTTGACGGTCACCACCATCTTTGGCCACAACCTGCTGCCCCGCAGCCTCGACGGGCTGACGGGCTACAGCTCCGATGGCGATCGCCTGCGTTGGGGGCGCACTTCCGGTTTCGAATCCACGCAGATCGCCGGGCTGGATTCGTTCGATGCGCAGGTGATGAACTGGGACGGCGTGGAGGCCACTGGCGGCGCGATCGTGAACGCCACGTACGCCACCCCGATCGTCATCACGACCGCCGCGCCCCATGGGCTGCTGACAGGTGATCAGGTGGTCATCAGCGGCGTCAAGGGTAACACCAACGCGGACGGCACGCGGACCGTGACCGTCGTCGGCCCGAACAGCTTCAGCCTGAATGCGGTGGCCGGCAACGGCACCTATCTGTTCGGCGGCGAGTGGAAACCCGTCATCGCTCCGGCGCGATCCGACCTGCTTGTGGTTCGCGACACGACGGCTACGGTGGTTCGCTACAACACATTCCAGCGCACCAGCCAGACGCCGACCCACCCCTATCCGAATCCGCAGATCGGCATATCACGCCTCGACAGCAATACCGCCGTCTACAGCGCGCAACCTTCTTACACCGGCTTCCAGAACCTGCGGGCGACGGTCGTGGGCGATATGACCGGCGACGGCCGCGATGAGTATGTGGTGACGTATCGTAACGCGGCGAATACGGACAATCGAGCGACCGTCACAGGCCCGAACGGACCGACCACTTGGTCCTACAACGCCAACAGCGTATCGGCCTACCGGTTGGACGATATCGGCTCCTTGACCGGAGCGAACCGTGGGCGGTCCGACGGATACGCCGACCTCGCCCTGGTGCGAGGACTGGCCAACGCCGACACCCAGGTCGACGTCTACTTGGGCGGGACGACCCTTGCGGCGAACCCGTCGTTCCGCATCGTCCGCGATGGTCCGACGGACGGCCTGCAGGTGACGCTCTCGGTCACGTCGGGGGACTTCGACGGTGACGGCCGCATGGACCTCGCGGTGCTGGAAAGCGTCCTGCTCACGTCCAGCACCCCCGCGACGCCGATCACGGGCCGCGTCTATGTCTTCTTTGGCATCACCGACAAGGCGGCCAACGCGGCCCTCGTCAGCAACATCCGGACCCTGACGCTGGGTGACGCCGATCGCATCGTGCGTTCGGACAACATCTCGGGCATCCTTCGCGCCCTGAATACCGCTCCTTCGGCCGACCTGAGTGGCGACGGCATCGCCGACCTGCTGGTGGGAGCGCAGGACGCCGACGGCACGCTGGGGAACGCCCGCGTCGATACGGGACGCGTCTACCTCGTGGAGGGAGCCCGCCCGCGCGTGACGCTGCCCGCGCCGGACGATGTGCTGACCAACCGCACCATCACGGGAAGCGGCGACTTCGTCGTCGATCGGGCGACCGGACAGGTGGAGCGATTCACGCGTCTGCTTTCCAGCGGCAAGCAGGAAGCCTGGTACCAGTTCACGACGCTCGGCGATGGCCTGCCCGGCAACTACCTGGGAGTCACCACCACATCGACCGACCCGATTCCGTTCCACGCCACGAACGCGGCCTCGTTCGAGAAGTCGGGGAGCACCTATGTGTCATCAACGCCTTCCGAGAAGATCCCGGTGGGAGATACGACCGACAAGCGGGCCATCATGGAGTTCGATCTCTCGACGGCACTGCAGATGCTCGAGAAGTATCGCCTCGATGACGGCAGCGCGAACGACATCGATACCTATCTCGAGCATCCCGACACGCGGTTTGAGCTGAAACTGGCTTACGACGCCAACAGCACGGGTTTCCCCGCCGTCTTCAGCACGCTGGCCCAGCAGCGCGCCGTCGCCGGCAGCCTGCTTTACATCGTGGCAGACGGCAAGCTCTGGCGCACCGATGGCACGATCGTAGGCACGCGGGAGGTGCAGTACACTTCGGGTGGCGCGACGGTCGCGATGCTGCCGCGCGATGGGCTCTATGTCTCCGGCACCACCCTCTACTTCACCGCGAACGGCCAGACCGAACTGTGGACTGTCGCCAATGCCGACCGCGCCAACGCCACTCCCTCCCGCATCTCGGTCTCCCCTGCGAACAGCCTGACGAACGTCTCGAACATGCTCGTGCATGGCGGCAGCCTGTTCTTCAGCGCGCAGGATACGGCGGACGTGCGTTCGGGCACGATCGCTTCACTGACCTACGCCACGGCGGGCAATGTGCTGCAGGTAACCACGTCGTCCGCCCATGGCCTCAGCACGGGCGACACCGTGGCTATCTCGGGCGTCACGGGCAACACCACCGCGAACGCCACCTGGACGGTCACCGTCACCGGCGCCACGACGTTTACCCTCGACTCCTCGACGGGCAGCGGCACCTACACGGTCTCCTCCGCCACCTGGTCGGCGGCGCGGACGCGTCTGTGGGAGAGACGCGGTAGTGCCGCGGCCGTGCGGATGCTCAGCCGCGCAAGCGGCAGCAACGCTTATCTGACCAGCCCCCGGCTGCTGACGCCCGTGACCATCGATGGGGTATCGCATCTGGTGTTCGTCGGCAACACCCAGGTCGCCGACACCGGCGTCGACTCGACCGTCGACTCGGGCGTCTGGGCGTACAAGATTGGCAGCACCGCGGGATCCACTGCGGCCACGCGCGTTGCCAACGCAGCGCCGTCGCTGGACTATTCGTCGGTCACGACCATGACGGCCAGCGGCAGTTCCGTGTTCTTCGCCGCCCGCGTGCAAGGCTCCACAACCAGTTCGCTGTACCAGGTGCGAGCCATTCTGCGTACGGCTCCCCAGGCAGGTCACAGTTTCGTGGCCGACCCGGTTACGTCGGGCGGCGTGCCCGTCGGCAGCCCGTCGTCGATGGTCGATGCCCAAGGAAAGCTGTATTTCGCCTCAGGCTACAGCGTCATGAGCGCACTCGGCCAGACCGGCCTGGGCGAGATTACCGGCGTGAGCAATACGTCGCCAATCCGGATTACCACAGCCGCGCCTCACGGACTGGCATCCGGACAGCGGGTGATCGTGGCCGAGGTCACCAGTGGCACGGCGGCAAATGGGGAGTGGACCATCACCTCGACGGGGACGAACACCTTCACGCTGAACGGTTCCGTCGGCAACGGATCATGCTCCTCGGGCATCTGCGGCACGTGGCGTACGAGCACGTCGTCACTCCTCATCCGCAACATGTACCCGGGAGCTCCCCTGGGAACGGCGACGCCCAGCGAGCTCGTGGCGGCGGGATCGCGTGTCTACTTCAAGGCGGTCGCGGGAGGCGCCAGAAGCACGACGTCCACCGGGCTGGAGGTGTGGACCACCAATGGCACCACGACGCAACTGGTGCGTGACATCCGCCTCGGTGCGACCGGTTCCAACCCGACAGGACTCACCGCAGCCGCCAACGGCCTCGTCTATTTCCACGCGGAGAACGCGGCCAGCAACGGCGAACTGTGGCGAACGGTGGTTCTGCCTTCGGGAACCATCAGCGCCGAACTGGTCCGCGATATCCACCCGACGGCAGGCTCCGATCCGCAGTCGCTGATACCGGTTGGCGACCGGATGTATTTCCTGGCCAACGATGGCAGCGGACGGACGCTCTGGAAGACCGACACGACGGCCACGACGGCCGCGGACCTGGCAGCTCGCACCGTGCAGGTGAATCAGGACCTGGGCGCTGAGCTGCGGGTATCGTTCCTGGGCCCCGAGGCCGACGGCATCCTGAATGCGGCGGACGCCACCGAACTGGCCGTCGCGACGCACGTGGCGACGACGAACCGCATCAGCGGCAAGTCGGGCATCCTGCAGTTGGGAGCCAGCGACCCGGTGGGCGTGGCGCTGCGACAGGCAGTGATCGACAGCCTGAAGGCGGGCCGAACGCGTCTCACGATGCGTCTGGACCTGCCGACGCGCGGATTATCGACCACCGACACCTGGGACGACCTGCTCCAGACCAACGTGCGTCTGGACATCACGCCCCATCTCGCCAGCGAACGCCCGGCCTTCGACGCGAACGCGTCCGCCAAAGCGACCTACGACGCGGGCACCCAGATCCTGGTCACGCCGCTGGCCACCAACTCGGTCGTCTTCGACCTGGTCGATGCCGAAGGGGGCCGCATCGCCGAGGCCGCGACGATCGTCGACTGGCGGCGGATGGACGCGGGCACTTACTACCTGCGAGTCTACCGGCCGGATGCACTGCCGGGAGCAGAGGGCGCGACCTACGCGGCGCGTCTGTTCGAGATCGAGATGGCGCCGCCGCTGGCGGGCCAGACGCGGCCGACCTTCCACGACCCGGATCGCGACACGCTGCGTGGCGGCGATGGCGATGACAACCTGGTCGGCAACAGCGACCTCGACGTGCTGCTGGGCGAGTCGGGCCGCGACATGTTCAGTTCCGACGTCCTGCCCGTGTTCCAGGGCACCTCGCTGAAGCGGATCCTGTCCACGGAGATCCGCGACCTGGTGGGCGATCCGGCCAATCCCGTGCCCGCGAGTGACGAGTTTGTCGTCGGCGTCCCGGCCAGCGAATCCTCCGGCCAGTTCAAGACGATGCTGCTGGATCGGCCGATCACAATCGCCGACAGCGGACTGCGGTGGGCGATCGCCGAGGCGGTGGGGATCCCGTTGACGAAGCGACATGACGGCGCGGTGGTCCTGTCGCGGCCCATCTTCGCCAGCGACCTCACGGAACTGACGCGTCTCGACGCCTCGTACCGCGGCATCAGCAGCATCGCGGGCTTGGAGAACGCATCGAACGTGCGGAGCCTGAACCTGGCCGGCAATTCGATCGTCGACCTGGGTCCGCTGGAGAAGAAGACGAGCACGCGTCCCGAGGACGCGGGCACTCCGCTCGGCATGGGACGCCTGCAGTACCTGTCGCTGAACTCCAACACCCAGCTCGCAACCGGCGGAATCTCCGGCGCGACGAACGCATCTCCGATCGTCATCACGACGACCGTTCCGCATGGACTGACCACCGGCATGCGCGTGATGGTCTCAGGAGTGCTCGGCAACACGGCCGCGAATGGGATTTGGCGCATCACGGTCACCGGCACCAACCTGATCCAGCTCGACGGCTCGGTGGGCAACGCGGTGGGCACCGGTGGCACCTGGCAGGCTCTCGCGCAGGTCGTCTCCGGACGTATCGTGGGGGCGACGAACGCCAGCCCGATTGTCATCACCACGTCCGCCGCCCATGGCCTGACCACCGGCACGCGGGTGCAATTGACGGGCGTGGCGGGCAACACGGCTGCCAACGGTCTGTGGACGATTACCGAAATCAGTACCAATCAGTTCCGATTGGATGGCTCGACCGGCAACGGCTTATACACCTCGGGCGGCACCTGGCAGATCCTCAAGCGCCCGCTCAGTGGCGGCGTATCGAGCGTCAGCAGCACGACCACGGCCAATCTCGCCACGGTGTCTCCGATCCAGATCACCACGTCCGTGCCGCATGGTTTGTGGACGGGGGCTCGCGTGTTCCTTTCGGGAATCCAGGGTGCCGAACAGGTCGTCGCGCCGGGCGGCGTCAGTTCCGTGACGAACACCAACGGCAGCCTGATCGAGATCAAGACCACGGCGGCCCATGGCCTAACCACCGGCATGCGAGTGCTGCTGTCCGACTTCCAGGGTAACACGGCGATCAATAACGTATGGACGATCACGGTTATCAGCGACAACCAGTTCCGGCTCAACACCTCCGTCGGCAACGGCGTAAGCGTTTCGGGCGGCAAGTGGCAGGCGATCGCTCCGGTGAGCGGATACTGGAGGGTGACGGTCAAGACCGACACCACGTTCACGCTGGATGGTTCCCAAGCCGCTGACAAGTCTTACACGACAGGCACCGGCAACTGGCAACTGGCGATGGACCTGAGCCCGCTGCGACTGCTGGACCAGATGGTGGCGTTGACCGCCGACCTGAATGTCGTCGCGTCGGTCGAACCGCTGGCCGACCTCACGCGGCTGCGCTACCTGAGCCTCGACGCTTCGCCCGTGTCGCTGCTGCCCACGGACAGCATGCCGCGCATCGGATCGATCAGCGACCTGGCCGGAACGGTGGCCTTGGAAGCGCTCAGCCTGGCGAATCACGAAGTGGTGAACGTCGACGTGCTGGCCGACCTGGCGAGGTTGGAGACGATCAACCTGGCCGGCAACCGCGTGAAGAGCATCGACGCGCTGCTGGGTACGACGATCATCGACAACTGGGATCCGGGTTATGTGGAGACGAGCCAGTCCTGGACCGGCAACCGCCACGCGCAGGCCTTCGAGGGCGACTACCGGATTTTGCCGGACGACGATACGTCAGGAGCCGTCGAATACCGCTTCGAAAACCTGCAGCCGGGACGGTACTCGGTCTACGCGACCTGGCCGCACCAGGAATCACGCACCGACCAGGCCGAATACAGCCTCAGCGCTGGCCCCGCCGTTGTCGACTCGCTGGCCAAGGGTTTCTCGGTCTTCACCGATCGAAACGTCGTCTCGCTCCCCTCGTCGAATGTCGCGAAGACGGTGGTCATCAACACAACCAACCTGACGATCAGCGGGGACGACCAGAACGCCACGACCTTCTTCGAGACGCCGTTCACGGCATCGGTGGTGAATGGCATCGCCACCTTCCGAGTGGCCGGCGATCTGGTGATTGGTACGGGCAGCAGGATCACCGTCACCGGTTCCCGACCGCTCTCGTTAATCGTCGCCGACGATGTGGTCCTGGGCAACGATGTCACGATCGACGCCTCGGCCAACCTGCATGCGGCCGGGCCGGGTGGCGCGCAGGGTGCGGCGGGCGGGGCGAGCGTATCCGGGCCGGACGGGAACTGGTACTGGAACGGTGGAGATGGCGGAAGCGGTGGATACTACTCATTCTCTGGATGGACGATCTATTGCGGCGAGAACCCACCTTGGTCTGTTGGCGGCAATGGCGGGGCGGCTGGCGGATTGGGACTAGGCGGAAGTGCGGGCGCTGTGGGGTGGAGCGGAACCGTTGGTAACGGAGCCTACAACAATCCGAGCGGCGGCGGGTCGGCTGGCATAGGCGGCCAGACCCGCGGTGACGGTGGCCCCAGCGGCGGTCGAGGTGACTCGGGCGGTGGCGGCGAACGCCGACAGGGAGAACGTGTTGGTGGTAAAGCCACGAGGGGTGGACAAGGTATTCAGGGAAGCTCGCCCAACGCTCCAGGCGGCGACGGCCAGCCAGGAGGGCCGGGCAACGCGGGTGGCGGCGGTCTCAATAGTGCGACCGGGTTCGTTCTTTCCGGTGGTGGCAGCGGTGGTGGTGGTGGCGGTGGCCGCGCGGGTGGGTCTGGCGGCCAAGGCGGCGGTGGCGGTGGCGGTGGCGGTGGTGGACAGGGGGCGAACAACCATCCTGCTTGTGGCTCAACCTGGAAAGTCGGCCTGGGCGGCGGTTGGGGCGGCGATGGCGGCTACGGCGGACGAGGCGGATCCGGTGGAACCGGCGCGGCGGGCGGTGCGGGCGGCGGCGGCGGCGGCGCATTCGAAATCGTTGCAGCCGGACGGATTCGCGTCGAGGCAGCCAACTTGCTCGCCAAGGGCGGAGCGGGATCGGGAGGCGGGTCGGGCACTGATGGATCTCCGGGCCAGCCGGGCAGCAGCGGTGGGTCTGGTTGGTCGGGCTCCTCCGACTCATCCTGGCCTGCCGGTGACGGCGGCCCCGGCGGTAAGGGCGGCACGGGCGCCGCAGGCGGCAAGGGCGGCAAGGGTGGCGATGGTGGCCAAGGCGGCGGCGGCGCGGGCGGTACCGTGAAACTGGTCGCCTCGCATCTGGATGTCAGCGCCCAAGCCAAAGTCGAAACTTCCGGCGGTGCGGCCGCGCAGCAGGGCGGACAGCCGGGCGGACAAGGTCGATTCCTCTACGAAGACAACACATCGCGATCGTTCCAGGGCCTTGCGGTGGGAGCAAGTGTGCAGACGTTGCCCCAGACCGTCGCCGGGTCGATGAGTGCCAATCCGTTCCTTTCGAACTCGGAAGCAACGCCCAACATTCCTGGTCTTCTGGGCGGCGCCGAGGCCTTTGGCCTGTTGCCCGTCTCGGCAACGGAGCTCTTCTCCGCGGCCCTGCGCGCACAGCACGCGCCAAGCAATGCCAAGGCGATGCTCGTGCGGATGGATCGCGGACCGATCGGGCTCGACCAGGACTTCGCCGGTTACGACATGCTGCTCTTCGCCGAACTGACCGGCGCGGGCCTGGACAGTCCACAGATGGGCGTTGGCTCGGCGATCTCTCCCCTGCGGTCGGGCGGCTTCGCCCGCGATCCGTTCTACGGTGGTTCGGGGGACATCAGCATCAGCCGCCTCGAGCCGTACCAGGTGTATGTGACCCTGGTTCCAGAAAGCTCCACGGAGTTCAAGATCAATGGCAAGATCGAGGGTTCGACGATCGGCGCCGCAGGTGAACTGGAGGATGGCCAGGCCCTGTTCCTCGTCGACAGCAACTCGGCCGTCACCTACAACCAGGCGACTTCCGGCACAGATGGGCTGCTGGGCGGCCAGAACTGGGCGTTGCTGAAGAACGACGTCGAGGTGACGCGCGACGGCGAACGGAAGATCAATGTCACGGTGCGCAACAACGGCACCGGGAATCTGGCGGCCGATGCGGTGCGCGTGGTCCGCGGCGTGCTGCCGAACTTGCGGACCCTGGAGGTCACCAACAACCCCCTGGATAACGCGGCGCACGAATACATCCTCAGCGAACTGCAGCAGACGCGGCCGGGAGCGTACGCCGGACTGCTGGCGAACAACAGCTACGCGGCCGCCGAGGGGCTGCGATTCAGCTCGAACACCAAACCGACACTGACCACTCCCCTGGGCACGATCACCGCGACCAAGGGCGTCACCACCACCGTCGACCTGGTGACGACCACCGCGTCCGTGGGTAGTTCACCGTACACCCACGTCACCGAACCGGATAGCGACGCGCTGGTCTGGACAGCCACGAGCGACGTGTCACAGGTACCGGTGGTGGTGGCCAAGGTGTCGGGCAAGGATGTGCTGCAGATCACGCCAGCCGCGACCTTCAGCGGCGTCGCGACGATCGCCGTCAACGCCTTTGATCGCTCGTTCGGCACGCCCGTCCAGACCGCGGGCCGTAGCGTTGAACAGCGGTTCCGCGTGGTCGTGGATGCAGGCGCAATCGAGGGCGTCCGCTATCTGGATGCGAACACGAACGGATTCAGGGAAAGCTCCGAATCGCGAGTCGAGGGCGCGAAAGTGTTCCTCGACCGGATTCGCAACGACGTGCACGACGCTGGCGAAATCTACACGATCACGGACGTGGAGGGCAGCTACTCCTTCGTCGGCTTGGCGACGAACGTGGAGCATATCGTCGTCGCGGAACCGCTCAGTCCAGACTGGGCTATGACCGCGGCCGGACCCGAGACGTTCCTGCGTTCCGTCCAGGACTTGAACGTGGGTGCGGCTTCGTCGGATCCGTCCAAATTCGTCAAGGTCGGCAACGCTACCTACTTCACTGCGTTCTCCGAGGGCTTAGGCCGACAGCTGTATCGCATGGATGGAACCACGCACCGCCGCTTGACCGACTTAAACAAAACGGCACCATCTGGCTTCGATCCCCAGGAACTCACGGAGTTCAATGGCCAGCTGTATTTCACGGCGGACGATGGGCAAACAGGGCGGGAGTTGTGGACATACAATGGAACGACCGTCTACCTTGCTGCGGACGTGCAAGACGGACTCCCGGGCTCAAGCCCCTCCAGCCTGCTGGCAGTCGAGGACAAGCTGTTCTTCTTCGCGGGTGATACCAGCGGTCGTTCGTTGTGGAGCCTGTCGACGGCGGCAAACCTATTGCGCGAGGCAACTGCGGATATCAAGGGCCAACCGGCCGCCAGTTCATTGTCTTACCAATTCGACGATATCAGTACGTCCGGGTACACGATCGTTGGCTTGGAGGACACCCTCGATGCGTTCAGTGAACTCACGGATGCGATGCTTGGCGACTTCCACTTCAACTTCCATGGGACCAGCTATCACAACCTATTCGTCAGTACAAAAGGACTGATCACGTTCGGCAGCGGAACTTATATCTGGAATAACGGCAGCCTAGAAACTGCCCCTACCGATCCAACCATCGCCGCATATTGGGACGACTTCTCGACAGAGGGCAACGCAGACAAGATCTACTGGCAAGTGAAAGGGAGTGGTGCATCCCAGAGATTGATCGTGCAGTGGAACAATATCTTGCCATATCTCTATACTAGCCTCACCGACCCGATCACTTTCCAACTCGTCCTCAACAAAGCGGACAACTCCATCGAGGTCGCTTACAAGGACCTGTCAACCACGGGACACAACTACACCGCGACCGTTGGCCACAAAGCAGCGGGTAACCAAGGGACCAGTCGCCTGCTGGTGGCTCAGGATAGCCTGGTGACATCGACCCTCGTCGGCACCGGCAAACGCCTCCGCATGACGACGAACGACAGCGCGCCGCGCGACCTGGCCAACGTTGGCAATGTGCTGTACTACACGGCCGTCGATGGCGTGAACGAACGGCGGCTGTATCGCTTCGCGAACGGAGTCGCGGCGCCGGTCACGATGACGGAAACGGCGGTGACCGGGATCGAGAGGCTGATCGGGATCGGGAACAACCTCTACTTCACGGCAACGACAGCAGCCACCGGGCAGGAGGTGTTCCAGATGGACGCCGCCGGGAATGTGTCGATCGTGAGCGACCTTTGGCCAGGCACCAGCGGTTCCAGTCCCACGGAACTGGTCGCGTACGAAGGCGACCTGCTGTTCGTGGCGAACAATAGTGCCCAGTCCGCCGTTTGGCGATACAACGGGACAACCTTGACCCGCGCGGTGCAGATCGGTGTCGATGGCTTCAGCTACTCGCCGTCAGGCCTGCGTGTGCTGGACGACTCGCTCTTCTTCACGGCCCAGGACCCGGAACGCACCGGATCCACCGTTTGGCAGGCCACGCCACCACAGCCGGATGCCGTCGCCGTCCGAACCGTGAAGGACATCCGCGCTTCCACCCCCGTGATGGCATCAACAGCGGTGGAGATGAACGGCTGGCACTACTTCGCGGGTACCGACGCTGCAGGAGGCAACGAACTTTGGAAGACGGACGGCTCGGAAAACGGTCTCGTCAGGGTCAGGGACATCCGGTTGGGACCAAGCGGTTCATCGCCCAGAGAGCTCACCGTCGTTGGCACGCTCCTGTACTTCGTCGCAAATGACGGAAGTACTGGGACTGAGCTTTGGACAAGCGACGGCACCGAAGCGGGAACCCGCCGCGTGAAAGACATCCGGGTCGGAGCTTACTCATCCTACCCGGGTAACCTGACGTCCTTTAAGGGCACCTTGTACTTCACGGCCAACGACGGTCACACTGAGGAAGCTCTTTGGACAAGTGACGGAACCGAAGCCGGAACCGTACGGGTATTAAGCCTGCCGTACAGTGACACCCGATACCTTGTGAATGTCAACGGGACGTTATTTTTCAACGCTTCCAGCATTTTCGGTAACGAAATCTGGAAAAGTGATGGCTCTGAATCTGGCACAGTGTTAGTCAAAGACATCCTCTCAGAGCCCTTCTTTTTCCGCAGGGCTCGTTACCTGACAAACATCAACGGCACCCTCTTCTTCCAAGCCGATGATGGCAACAGAGGCTACGAACTCTGGAAAAGCGACGGCACCGAAGCGGGAACCGTGAGAGTCAAGGACATCTGGGGCGGTTCCGGTTCGTCCGCGCCACGTCACCTGACAAACGTAGGCGGCACGCTCTACTTCCGCGCCAATGATGACGTAAGCGGCTACGAACTCTGGAGAAGCGACGGAACCGAAGCCGGGACCGTTCGCGTCAAGGACATTCGCGTCGGGGCGAACAATTCTCGTCCAAGCCACCTTACGAATGTCAACGGACTGCTGTACTTCGTCGCCAACGACGGCGTCAATGGCTATGAACTTTGGAAGAGCAACGGCACCGAAGCAGGAACCGTTCGTGTCAAGGACATTCGCGCAGGTGCAAGCGGCAGTAATCCACGCTACCTGACCAACGTCAACGGACTGCTGTACTTCCGCGCCAATGATGGCGTAAGCGGCGAAGAACTCTGGAGAAGCGACGGAACCGAAGCCGGAACCGTTCGTGTCAAGGACATTCGTTCCGGAGTAAGCAGCAGTAACCCAAGCAGCTGGATCAACTTCAGCACCTTGACCAACTTCAACGGCACGCTGTACTTCAACGCCACCGATTCCAGTGGCAAGACAGGCGTATGGAAGAGCAATGGCACCGAGGCCGGCACGGTCCGTTTCGCTTCTGCGCCGACCAACCTGGTCAACGCCGGCGGCACCATGTACTTCACGGCCAACGACGGCGTGAACGGCTTGGAGCTATGGAAAACGGACGGCACGGCTACTGGAACGGCCCTGGTGAAGGATATCGTCACCGGCATGATTGGCAGCGAGCCGCGTTATCTGACCAACGTGGGCGGAACGGTCTACTTCTCTGCCGTGGATGCGTCGGGCGACCGGGAACTCTGGAAGAGCAACGGCTCCTTGGCGGGAACCGTCCGAGTGAAAGACATCCAGTCAGGTTCAAGCGGCAGTCAGCCGACCCACCTGACTAACGTCAACGGCGTGCTCTATTTCCGAGCCACGGACGGCGGCGGCACTGAACTCTGGAAGAGCGACGGCACCGAAGCCGGAACCGTGAGAGTCAAGGACATCGTCAGCGGCTCCGGGTCGTCGTCACCGCGTTATCTGACCAACGTCGGCGGACTGCTCTTTTTCAGTGCCGCTGATGACAGTGGTTTAGAGCTTTGGCGCAGTAACGGCACCGAAGCCGGAACCGTGCGTGTCAGGGACATCCGGAGCGGCTCCGCTTCATCCATCCCACGGTACCTGACCAACGTCGGCGGTGTACTCTACTTCCGCGCCTCCGATGGCAGCAGCGGCTACGAACTCTGGAAGAGCGAT
>CAZUJM010000049.1:0-11822 GCA_964620405.1 uncultured Pirellulaceae bacterium
CGCCAAGTCGCGCTCCAGCGGCTCCAGCTGGCAGGCCCGGGGCAGCAGCGGCGCTCCCAACAGTCGCGAGGCGCGGGACGACACCCGCCCCCTGCCCAGGCACGTCAGCAGCCAGCCCACCACGCGTACAACGTCCCGTGGTCCAGCCGTCAGCCAACCGGTCGCCAGCGAAGATGTCCCACCAGGGGCCGCCTGAAGCAGCATCGCGTATCGCAGCCGCCTCTCAACTCGGCCAGCAGTTCCCTGGGCGCGTTCACCTCGAGCATCGCCGGCCGCGCGTCGCGCGACGGGCGGCGAGCACCAGCGAGCCGATCAGCCAGCCGCCGCCGAACGTCGGTTCAGGAACCGCCGCGACTGCGGCCCGCGTGCCCCGCTCATAGCAGCCGGCTTGGAACGCCGTGATGAAATCGCTGCTGCTGAAGTCGGCGTCGCCATTCCAGTCGCCCGTCGCCCATTTGGAATTCCCCGCCGCCGCATCCTCGTACTCGCCCGCTTGGAAAACCAGCACGAAGTCGGTGGTATCGAAAAGACCATCGAGGTTCGCGTCCCCGAAGCACGTGCGTTTGAGCTGCTCGACCCAGTACACGCGGTCTTCGTTCTGGACGCGACCGTTGCGATCCAAGTCGTACGCGAGGTCGCTGGATCCCTGGCGAACGGCCGCCGAGAGCAGGTCGATGTCGGCCGCGGACAGCTGGCCATCCTGGTCCAGGTCGCCAGCCAACGTGATCGCCGTTCCCTCGAAACGCACCTCCGACAACCCAACGAACTCGTTGGGGTTGCCGCTCAGCGCCGAGATCAGGTCGAACCGCACGCGACGGGCGCTGAACGGCTTCGTCGTGAAATCAAACACCTGCGCCGCGACGGGACCGGAGCCATCCTCGGGCTGCAGGCGGAGCTTGCTGACCAGCGTGAAGTCGTCGGCAGACTCCGAACTGCTGGCAAAGACCTCCATCTCGTCGACTCCGCGAAACGGCGCGGCGGCGGGTCCGAAGAAACCACCCTGGTTCTGCTGCCAGATGTGGACCTTCGTCAGTTGGTAACTCTTGCCCAGGTCGAACTGCAGCACTTGCCGGTCGACCAGCCCCGCCGTGAAGGGATCGGCGTCGCCATCCAGCGCGCCGGCCGCGCCAGCGAGGCCGGCCGCGAAATCGCCCGAATGCCAGCCGTTCGTCGAGAAGATATCGTTGTCATGCAGGTCGTCCAACGGATCGGCGGGCGTGCCGTTCACATCGCTCAAACCGCTGCCGCTGATCAGGTCGTCCACGAACACGTCCGAGAAATTGCCGTCGCCAAAGACGTCGACCGCTCCGAACTGACTCGTCCCGGTCACTCCCTTGATTGGCAACACAACTGCCTGCAACGACCTGCCGGCCAATCCCATCAGCAACACCCCGCACCCCAGCATCACTCTCAGTCGCATCGCAAAGTACCTTTCTGGTCGGAACCGATGGAACCCAGGCCTGTCCGGCCGCACGCACACCTCCCTGCACTCGAAGCGAAATTCACCGCACCAACTCAACACCACCGGACGCCGCTTCATCCGCGATCGCCTAGAGCTTTCCCAGCACGATCTGCAGCATGCGCCGCAGCGGTTCCGCCGCTCCCCAAAGCAACTGGTCGCCTACAGTGAAGCAGGTCAGGTATTCGGGACCCAGCGTCATCTTGCGAAGCCTGCCCACGGGGATGTGCAGCTGGCCGGAGACAGCCGCCGGCGTCAGTTGGCGGATCGTCTGCTCGCGTTCATTGGGAACCAGCCGAACCCATTCGTTCGCCGACGCCAGCGTCGCTTCGATGTCAGCCATGGGCACCGCGCGCGTGAGCTTCACCGTGATCGCCTGGCTGTGGCACCGCATCGCCCCCACGCGCACGCACTGCCCGTCGATCGGAATGAATCGCTTCGTTTCCAAAATCTTGTTCGTTTCGTTCTCGCCCTTCCACTCCTCGCGCGTCTGGCCGTTCTCCATGCCGCGATCGATCCAGGGAATCAGGCTGCCAGCCAGCGGAACGCCGAACTGGTCGACGGGGAAATCCGTCGCGGCCTGGCGGGCGGTGACGAGCCGTTCCAGTTGCAGGGCGGTCTGGCCTGGCGAAGCACATCCGGCAAGTTCTCCCATCTGGCGGACCAGTTCGATCATGTTCTGCGCACCAGCCCCGGAAGCGGACTGGTAGGTCATGGTCGACATCCATTCGACCCATCCCTGCTGGAAGATACCCATCAGGCCCATCAGCATCAGGCTGACCGTGCAGTTGCCGCCGATGAAATCCTTCTTGCCGGCCGACAACGCGCGGTCGATCACATCTCGGTTCACCGGATCGAGGATGATCACCGCGTCGTCAGCCATGCGCAGCGCGGACGCGGCGTCGATCCAGTAGCCCTGCCAGCCGGCCTTGCGGAGTCGCGGGTGCACGTCCTTGGTATAGTCGCCTCCCTGGCAGGAGACGAGAATATCCATCGAACCCAGCGCGGACAGATCGGAAGCGTCGCAGAGCGGCCGCGCGAAGAAGGTCGTGTCGATGCTGGCGAAATCTCCCTCGGTCCGCATCCGATCCATCAGGACCGAACCCACCATGCCGCGCCAGCCGATCATGCCTACTTTTGTCATCTGCATCGCTTTCCTGTCAAATTCCTGAATCGTCACACCGAATCTCAAGCCCCGTCCCCTGCCCCGGGAATCCTGGCGAATTCGCGATTCTGTCCGCCCGACGAGGGTGTCGCAAGTGACAAAAGGAAACCGCCGATCGGTTTCACGTCCCGGCTACAGGCGATGCCCCTGCTCCCGCGGCGCGCGGCCGCGCGGGTCACGCCTCCGCAGGAAGATCGAAGGAGCGTGCGACCCGCCGCCCGCGCCGTACTGGAGCGAAGCGACCCTGACCGCGCGATGCTCGGTCCTCGACGTCAGGGAAGCTGTACCGAGACGGCGGTCGCCTCGCGGGGTTTCACCACCAGGAGGATCGCATGGCGTCCGGCCGGCAACTGCGTCGCGTCATCCTTCCATGGCTGGCCGTCCACCCAGACCGATACGCCCGAGGACGGCGACAGTAACAGCCGTTGGGTTGCATCGCCTGCAGCCAGTTCCACTTCGCCGCGAAGCACGACGACCCGCTGCCCAGGACCGACGGGTACGTCGGGCAGTCCCGACATCGGCAACTCGCCGGACACCAGCGAATAGACCGGCTCCCAGGTAAACTCCTCCGGCTTGCCCGCCGCATGGGCTACTCCGAGTGACGACAACTGGTCCGCGTTGGCGTCGGAGGCCAGCAGGACCTGCCAACTGCGAACGTATGTCTCGCGAGGCAGGTTGTAGGGACCGCCTACCTTGCCCAGCTCGGAAAGGAACCGCACGAGGTCCAGCAGCTCGTCGCGTGTCAGCTGGTCGAGCAGTCCGTTCGGCATGAGGCTGCCGCCGTCGGTGCGTGCCGCGATCGCGTTCAGCGGAACCGCGTGCTCCACGTTCTTCGCGTCGCGCAGGATCAGCGCCTGGTCGGTCTCGCGGACCTTGATCCCCGTGACCACGTCGCCATCCTCGGTCTCGACGATCAGCGAGTGGTAGTTCTCCTTGATCTTTTTGCCGGGTTCGAGGATGGATTCCAGCAGGTAGTCCGGCTGCGCGCTGGCACCGATGCTGGCGAGGTCGGGACCTACCTGGCCGCCTGCGCCGCCGATGCCATGGCATTGCTGGCAGGTGAGTGCGGCGCGTCGGTAGACCAGTTGTCCGCGAGCCGCATCGCCGCGTGCGAGTGCATCGGCCAGCAGCTGTCGCTTCTCCTCCTCCGAGAGATTCCAGGGCGATTGCTGCAACTGCCCCGCGCGGCCCAGTGCCGCGACGAGATCGGGAAGCGACTGGCCGGAACGTTCGACGGCGCGAAGGGCGCGGGTGGCGACATCGCGGGGGACTTGGCGTTCCTGGATCGCCGCGGCCAGCAGGGCGGGAGCTCCCTTCACGGCCAAGCACGCTTCCAGCACCGACGATGGGTCGGCCGAGGCGTCGATTTCCGACAGCAGATCGACCATCGCGGGTACGCCGCGCGACACGTCGCCCTGCAACAGCGCCGCCACGGCGCGCATGCGCAGGTTGGCCGCGAGTTCGCCGGAGCGAGCGAGGCCTTCGAGTGTTTGCAAGGCCTCGGGACCGCCCAGGTCGGCCAGGGCCAGCATCGCGGTGGCGCGATCATCCTCGGCCGCTTGCGTGTCGCTTGCGATGGCGGCCACCGCGGGCTGCTCGCTCGCCACGCGCCAAGCACCGATCAAACGCACGACCTGCCGCCGCGTCGCCGGAGACGAATCCGCCAGCAGGCGTCCCACAGCTTCCAGTCCCTCCGCAGGCTGCACCTTGCGTTCTCGCGCCGCCGTCTCCAGCAGGGCCAGCAGCTCCTCGCGTTGCTCGGCAGATCGTTCCGCGCGCAGGGCGCCGTCCAGCACGCGGCGAAGCTGCGACGCGTCGCCGATGCGTCCGAGAATCGCCAGGATCGCCTGTTCGCGAGCGACGTCCTCCTTTGCCACATGGTCCAACATTCCCGCCACCACTTCGGCTACGTTGGAGGAATTGACGGCCTGCAGCGCGTAGATCAGGTGGTCCGCGTTGCCCGCGAAGGAGATCCGGCCCTCGCGAAGCGCGGGCAACCAGATCGGTTCCAGCTCCCGCGCCGTCGTCCACGTCGCGAACTCCAGGAACTTGTCTTGGGGCAGGTCGAGAGCCCGCATGGCGATTTCACAGGCCTCCGGCGCCTTCTGGCGTCCCAGCGCCCGGACCGCTTCCAGCCGCACCCGCGCGTGCGAATCGACCACGCGATCCTTGAGCCAATCGAGCGTCTCGGGGAAACGATGTCCCTCGTGATACAGTACTCGAACCGCCGCGGCCCGCACTCCTGGGTCGTCGGCCGCGAGCGTCTTGCCAAGCAGCGACGCGGGAATCCGATCGAGCGACTGGTAGATCCAGAGTGCTTCCAGCAGCCCTTGGTCGACGTTGGTTCCCGCCGTCGACGGGGCGGTGAGCGCAGCGACCCACCGGTCGAGGACCGGTACCACGGCGGCGGCGCCGCGTTCCTTGAGGACGCGGCGAGTCTGTTCGCGGCGCCACGTCTCGGGCGAATCCAGCTGCTTCACCAACTGCTCGACCGACATCGCCCTGAGGTCCACATGGGGAACCGTCGCGCGCCCCTTGGCCGTGACGCGCCAGATCCGTCCGTGCACATGGTCACGACGCGGATCTCGGAAGTCGACTTCTCCATGCTGGATGATCGGGTTGTACCAGTCGGCAATGTAGATCGCGCCGTCCGGGCCTTGCTTGACGTCGATTGGCCGGAAGGCCACATGCCGCGACTTGACGAGCTCCTCTTTCTCTTCCGACGCGTAGCCGCTACCCGACTCGGTGACCACATAACGGCAAACGCGATGCGCGCGGAAGTCGTTGGTGACCAGGTTGCCCTGCCAGTCGTCGGGCAGGGCCGAGCCCTCGACGATCTCCAGCCCACACAGCTTCGGCTTGCCCGGATTGAGGCCGGGAAGAATACGAACGGCCCCCGGCGAGGTGAGGCCGACGAAGCCGGGGAACACATAGTTGATGCCTTCGCCGCCCGCGCCGTCGGTTTCAAAGGAGGCACCGGTCCGGTTCCAGGCGTGTCCCCAGGGATTGACGAGTCCCAGCGTGAAGGTTTCCAGTTCCAGCGATTCGGGCTGGAAACGCCATACGCCGGAACCGTTCATCCGCCTTACGCCATGGGGCGTTTCGATATGGCTGTGGATGTAGATCGACTGGTTCATGTAGAGCGCACCGTCGGGTCCCCAGCGGAGCGTATGCAGGATATGGTGCGTGTCCTCCGTGCCAAATCCGGACAGCACGACCCGGTTGCGATCGGCCTTGCCATCGCCATCGGTGTCGGCCAGATGGATCAGTTCCGTGCTGTTTGCGACGTAGCAACCGCCGTCGCCGGGAAGCACTCCCGTCGGGATCAGCAGGCCCGACGCGAAAACGGTCGTCTTGTCGGCCTTGCCGTCGTGGTCGGAGTCCTCCAGCACCAAGACCTTGTCGTCCGCGACCTGGCCTGGCTTGATCTGCGGATAGACTTCGCTGGAAGCGATCCACAGCCGCCCCTGGTCGTCGAAGTTCATCTGGATGGGCTTGGCCATCAGCGGATCCGCCGCGTAGAGCTGGATCTCAAAGCCCTCCGCCACCTCCAGCTCCCGCCGCTCCAGCTCCGGATCCGGGTCAGGAATGTCCTGCAGGTCACGTTGTGCCCTGGCCTGGTTGCCTGTGGCGAGCAGCACCGCGAACGCGAACGCCACCAACAGGTGCGGTACGCCCCTGCGTTCTCCGCGCAGTCCCTGCGTCGCGTCACTCTTCATCAGTCGCACCAGCATGGAAGACATCCTTCTCGAAGTTGGATTCAACGGGCCGGGAACACGGCCACAAACGCTTTCTCGCTCCGGGGGCTGCGCCGCAACACGGCCAGCACCCAGGACACGCAGGATCTTGAACAAACGCCGGCGCGATCACGGCTTCCCTCAGGACGGACTCCCATGACGGGCCCGCGGGCAACCGCCCCACCCCATCAGGACTCCGCGCGCAACACATAGGTGCGC
The DNA here is from genome assembly GCA_964620405.1 of uncultured Pirellulaceae bacterium. Lineage (GTDB taxonomy): Bacteria > Planctomycetota > Planctomycetia > Pirellulales > Pirellulaceae > CAZUJM01. The sequence continues at coordinate 6,581 of CAZUJM010000049.1, forward strand.
GTCCGCGGCACGCGCAGCTCGCCGATCTGCTTTTCGACATCCTCGATCAAGGGGTCGAACTGCGGGATCTCCACCGCATTGTTGCCCTGCTCATGCTTGCGGAACAGAAAGAGATAGGTCTCGTTCTGCGGCCGCCAACGATGGAAATAGAGTTCGTTCTTCTTGCCGATCGCTTGCAGCAGCGAGGCGGCCTGGTCCGCTTCGGGTCCGCGCCGGATCGCCAATCCATTGGCCCACTCCTCGGCCTTGCCCCGTGCCACCGGCTTGTCATCCACGAGCAACTGGTAGTTGCCTGGCTTGAGGCCCGTGACGCGCAGCCAGCGAGCGGCGCTGGCCGTCGCGACCGGTGCGGCGATGGGCAGCGTCTGGTCTCGTACCGAGAACCTCGCTTCATTGCCAGTAATCTGCAACTGGTCCGCGTAGCAGCCGCTGGTCTTCATGGTCCGGTTGGCGACATCCACTTCCATCCGCACGCCACCGCGCAGCAATCCCAGTTCCGACGCCAGCACCTGGCTTGTCAGCCAGTAACCGCGATCGTTCAGGTGCAGGCCATTGTCGGTCCAGGGAACCAGTTCGGGCTGTCGAGCCGCCATTTCAGGCAGTTTGTGGAACAGGTCGACCAGCGGATAGCCGCGCGCCTTGGCCGTTTCCGCGATCGCCTGGCTGTAGAGGCGCAGGTTGTCGTTGGCCGGCGAGGGATCGGGGACGGCGGAGGTCGGTTCCTGGGGCGGTGGCGTCACCAGCACCAGCCGCGCGCCGGTGCCTTCGAGGGTATCGAGCAGATTCAGCAGGCCTTCGCGAAACGACTCCAACCCCGACTCGCCGGCAAACGACTCGTTCGTGCCGTATGCGACCAGCACCCAGTTGGGACGCTCCGCGAAAACGTGTGTCTCGAGGTGATCAAAGCCATCGGCGATCGAACCGAAGCGGGCACGCGCGTGTCCGAACACGGTATCGCCGCTCCACCCCAGATTGCGAAAGATCACCGGTCGATCGGCAAGCGAGGTGGTCCAGACCGCTTCCCAGTAGCCGTGTCGCTGCATGCGTTCGATGAGGGTTGAGCCGAGCCAGAGGACGCGGTCGCCGGCTTGGACCGCGAGCGGGCCATCGCCGGTTCTTCGCGCCGGCTGCAACGCCGTGATCTCCGTGGCCGCCGCGACTTCCCCCCAAGGAGCACATCCCAGGGGCCCGAGCACAACGGCCGACTCCCAAGGCGTGCGGGCCTCAATCGACGGATCCCAGGTGCCCGCCCGCTGCAACCGAGCCTGCCAACTGGCGTCCGTGACGATCTCCACCTCGGGCGTCTCGCCGCCTTCCTGTTTCTGCACGACCAGCCGCATGGCCAGCCCCGCCGGTCCCCCCTCGTTGCGACATCGGACCTGCAGCGAGTTCTCGCCCTCGACCAGCAGCGCGGTCACGTCATAGGCATCCCACTTGCTGAACTTCCCGCCCATGCCGATCAAGCGACCGTTCAGCCGCAGCACGTAGTGATTGTCGCAAGCAACTTCCAGACGCCCGGCGACCGCCTTCGGCAACGTGAAGGTTTTGCGAAAGTCGCAGCGTCCCGCCTCGGTCTCCCGCGCCGCTTCGGCGCTGCCCCAAATCCATTGCACGCTGGAAACGGACTTCCCCTCCGCCTGCCCCGCTGCATTTCCGGCCTCCTGCGCGGAGACCATGCCCGCGCAAAGAAGCAAGAAAGCACCCGCAGCCATCCACAGCAGGCAGGCCCGGATTTCGCCTCCAAGCCAACGCGCGGCAAACGCCCCGGGCAAGGCGACTCGGCCAACCGATTGCAGCCGAGCGGCGTTCCGCGCGCCGCCGCGACTGCACGCGTCGCCTGGTCGAAAGCATGAACGGGCCAGCATCGAAACTGCGATCATAAAATCTCCGTTCACTCACGGGGAGTTAGTAGCCTCGGGCGGGCGGCGTTTGCAACGCGTGAACAAGGGCCGACACGGCAGCCAACGGCCGGCCCGATCGTGACCTTGGGTTCGTCATTATGCAGGTTCGCGATACCGATTTCAAATGCCGGTCCGCATTCGCAGGCTCGCACAGCACTCAAGGCAACTGCCCGCCAGACAAGCAGTTGAGTGGCCCCTGCGTTTGCCGACTCGGCCCCAGCCCAGGGGTCCGCCTCCTCGATCCTCGTCGCAAGCCACAAGCCAACTCTGCCTGATCCTCACAGCCGGCACTCCCGGGACACCCTCGGCTGGTCCAAGCCCCGCGGCACTCGGTACCCCATCGCCGGACGACCGACTAAACTGGACGTGATGCACGCTGCCGCGCTCGTGCCGACAGGTTGCGAGTTCCGGCATCCAGTCCGATGCCCCAGTTCGACAAGGCGTGCGCGACGGGATCACCCACCTACCATGAATCGAAGGGGCTGGAACCGCAGCCAGCCTGACCCATGCACGACGAACTGTTCTCGGTCCGCGACCAGGTGGTGCTCGTTTCGGGCGGAACCCGCGGCATCGGCCGCGCTATCGCCGCCGGATTCGCACGGCGCGGCGCTTCCGTCTTTGTCACGGGACGTGAACAAGACCCGACTCTCCGAGCAGCCGAGGAGTTGCGCGAGGAGACGGGCGGATCGGTCACCGGAGTCGCCTGCGATGTTTCAAAAGCGAATCGCATCCGGCCGCTGGTGGAGGAGATCGTCCAGGCTGCGGGACGCATCGATACCCTGGTGAACGTCGCGGGGGTCAATCGACGGAAACCGACGGAACAGGTCACCGAAGAAGACTATGACTTCGTGGTCGACACGAACCTCAAGGGCGCGTTCCTGCTGTCGCAAGCCGTGGGGCGGCACATGCTGGAACGTCGAGCGGGCAGCCAGATCCAGATCGCTTCCCTCAACAGCGATCGGCCGCTGAAGAACGTCGCTCCCTACGCCATGAGCAAAGCCGGCCTTGCCACCCTGACCCGGGCGTTGGCGTTGGAGTGGAGCGACCGTGGGGTCCGCGTCAACGCGCTGGCCCCAGGCTTCATCCTCACCGACCTCACACGAAAACTCTGGTCCGATCCCCAGATGCTGGAATGGGGCAAGGCCAATACGCCGATGCGCCGACTGGGCGTACCGGAAGACATGGTGGGCACCGCGATCTTCCTTGCCTCTGCGGCGTCCCAATTCATGACCGGCCAGGTGCTGTACGTCGACGGAGGCTTCACAGCCGGATGGGCTTGGCCCATTCCCGAATAACCCCCAAGTCCCCTCCACCCCCGCCAAAGGAACTCGCAGCGGCATCCACCTGTTAGGGTTCCTGAGCGGCGGGGCGGAACTCGGTCTCCTCCACCCCTCGAATCGTTAAGATTTGACAACGAACGCCAGAAAACGCGATCCAGTATCTCCAAGTTCCGCCTTGCGGTACGCCACGCGATTCTCAGTCGCATTCACCTGAAAAAACCGAGGAAAGTGAAGCTCCACGTTCCATGATTTGGACGACAGTGAAGTTTTTTTCATTCTTCTTCGGTCGCACTAGAGTCCTTCACGCTTTCTTCACAATCGACTGCTATCGTGCTCATGGGAAACAAGACGGGAAGCGTCCCGGAGTCGGAGACGGGCAGGCCGGGTATAGCACCCAAGGCTGCTCTGATCTCATGTTGGATCCACGTAGTTCAGCGGAGGAAGGCATGATGCGTCGTCTGTCAGCAACTGTTCTCGGGGGGCTTCTCTGCTCTCTTCTGGTGTTGGTCGGCTGTGGTGGCTCGGGCGGTTCAGGCGGCGGTGCTGCCAGCGACGAGATCATCCGGGTGGGCCGCCAAAACAACTCCGGCACGTACGACTATTTCCGCGAGGAAGTACTCGGCAAGAACCGCGAGTTCAAAAGCGGCTCTTACGACCAGAGCGGCTCGAAGGACGTCGTGGAGTTGGTTTCGAAGACTACGGGTGCGATCGGCTACAGCGGCATGGGCTATGCGACTTCCGAAGTGAAGATGCTGCCGGTGTCGAAGGAGGATGGTCAGCCGGGGGTTCCTCCCTCCATCGAAAACGCGAAGGACAAGTCCTATCCGCTCGCTCGTTATCTCTACCTGTACTCAGCGGGCGAGGTGAGCCCGACGCTGAAGCACTACCTCAGCTGGACCCAGTCGGAAGAGGGCCAGGCGATCGTGGCGAAGATGGGCTACGTTCCCGTGGACCCGGTCCCGATGGCCGATGCGGCGGCTCCCCCGGACGGCGTGATCAAGGTCGGTGGTTCCGACACGATGGTGAATCTGGCGCAGGCTTGGGCCGAGGAGTACGGCAAGAAGTATCCGAACGTCCAGATCCAGGTATCGGGCGGTGGGTCGGGTGTGGGTATCGCCAAGCTGACCGAAGGCACCATCGACCTGGCCAACTCCAGTCGTGAGGTGAAGCCCGACGAGATCGAGAAGCTCAAGGCGCGCGGCGAGGTCCAAGGTCTCTCTGTCGCCATGGATGCATTGGCGATCTATGTCCACAAGGACAACCCGCTGACGTCGATCTCGATGAAGCAATTGGCCGAAATCTACGGGGATGGCGGCACGCTCACTCTTTGGTCCCAGCTTGGGGGCTCGGCGAAAAGTGGCCAGTAGTTCGCTCTCTTCATCGACGAAGTCGTCCCGATCGCCCGGCGGCAAGTCCAAGCCGGCGGGCTTTCGTCATTGGCTGAATGCGAGCCAAGACGCGGCCGAGCCGCTCATCGAATGGGTGATCCGGCTGTGTGGTTGGAGTGCGATTCTGTTTGTGTTGGCGATCTTCGCCTTCGTTTTTCGTGAGGCGTTCCCGCTCGTCACGAAAGACTTCGACTTCCTTGCCTTCATCTCGGGCACCGAGTGGCGTCCCGACTCGCGGATCAAGCCGCAGTACGGGATCGTCAAGCTGTTGGCCGGTACGGGCGCGGTGACGCTGTGCTCGATGGTACTTGCGGTCCCCCTGGGCCTGGGTGCCGCGGTCTTCCTCTCCGAATTCTGCTCCAAGCGAATGCGAGAGACGTTGAAGATCGTGATCGAACTGCTGGCAGCGATTCCGTCGGTGGTCTGGGGCTTCATCGGTGTGGTCGTCCTGGGGCCGCTGATCGTCAAGGTGACCGGCGCTCCGGTGGGTGTGAACGTGCTGAACGCCAGCATCGTTCTCGCGCTGATGAGCGTGCCAGTGATTGTCTCGGTGGGCGAAGACGCGTTGAAGGCCGTGCCAGACTCCTACCGCGAGGCGGCGATGGCATTGGGCGCCAGTCGCTGGGAGGTGGTCTACCGGGTGCTGTTCCCAGCGGCGAAGAACGGCCTGCTG
>CAZUJM010000049.1:11839-22266 GCA_964620405.1 uncultured Pirellulaceae bacterium
CGTCGAGGTTCCGGGTGAGACGATGGCGGTGCTGCTGTGCACGGGCCATGCCGTGAATATTCCCGACAGCCTGCTCGATCCGGCCCGTACGCTCACCGCGACGATCGCGGCCGAATTGGGCGAAGCTGTACGCGGGGGTGAGCACTACCAGGTGCTGTTCCTGATCGGCGTGGTGCTGTTCGCGATCACGTTCCTGGTGAACCTGACGGCGGACATTGTGGTGAAAGGCATTCGAGGTCGAGACCATGATTGATCAGGTCCGGACGCCGGAGATTTCGACGCGGCGGATTTTCGTCTGCAAGGCAGGCAGCGGCCAACCCCACCTGGGAAAGGCGGGGGCCATGCTCGTCTACCCCTCCTTGGAGACGGCCTTGGCGTCGGAGTTGAGCCAACGAGAGGCGGAGTCGACGGGAAGTCGGGAGCGAGCAGCGGTGGATCGAGTTTCGCAGCGAGTCCCCGCGGCGCCGAGTGACCCGAAGTCGCAGTTGCATGATGGGCCGGAACGCTTCGAAATCGGCTTTGTTCCCCGGGTGGATTCGGAGACGCCCAAGGTGCGTCCCCGGTACCGATTCTTTTACGATACACACCTGCTGGGCTCCACAGGCGACGGTTCCGAGCGGGATCCCTGGCCGGACATGCCGAGTGCCCTGCGAGGCATCCAGCAGCTTTATGAGGACGGACAGCTGAAGCCCCGCGATGGCGACGGGATCCTGCTGGAGCGGCGCGAAATCTTCACGGCGACCCACCACGAACGGCGGAAGCAGATCCATGAGCGGATCGCCCAGGTCGTGTTCGGCCTGATGGCCGCCCTGCTGGTCGTGCCCTTGGTCAGCATCCTGGGTTACCTGCTGTACAAGGCGGCGCCGGCCCTGAGCTACGCGTTCCTTACGGAGAACCCGCGAGACTTCATGACGGCGGGCGGCATCTGGGCTCCGCTGGTCGGGACCTTCTTCCTGGTGCTCATGTCCCTGCTGATCTCCGCCCCCATCGGGATCCTGGCCGGGGTCTACCTAAACGAATACGCGCGGGACAACTGGTTCACGCGGATGATCAACCTCGCCGTCGTGAACCTCGCAGGCGTGCCCAGCATCGTGCATGCGTTGTTCGGCGTGGGAGCGTTCGTGCTGGCGGCGAAGATCGGGGAGTCGCTGCTGGCGGCGGCCTGTACGTTGGCGATCATGACGCTGCCGGTGATCATCACCAGCACTCGCGAAGCCTTGGCGGCGGTGCCGCAATCGTTTCGCGAGGCGTGCTGGAACATGGGAGCCAGCCGCTGGCAGACGATCCGCACGATTGTCCTGCCGAACTCGATCAGCGGCATCCTGACGGGTGTGATCCTGCAGGTCGCTCGTTCGGCTGGCGAAACCGCTCCGATTCTTTTCACCGGCGCGACCTTCTACCAACGCGTCGCGGACACGGGCTGGGAGTCTTACTTCCCCTACGGCCTGCGTGACAAGGTCATGGCACTCTCCATGCACCTCTACACGCTGATGACCCAGGTGAACAACGCTCCCGAGGCGATTGTCTACGGGACGGCGGTGGTGCTGATCGGCTTGGTCCTGGCCGTTAACAGCGTCTCCATCGCCCTCCGCGTCTACCTCCGCTCGAACAAGAAGTGGTAGTCTCCCCCAGGAACGGGAACCCTCGCCATGCCCGGCGCCTCGATTGAGTTTGACCGCGTCACGGTTCGTTACGGCGACCACGTGGCGTTGCGTGACATCAGCCTGAAGGTGCAGCCGAACACGATCCTGGGCGTCATCGGCCCGGCGAACTCCGGCAAGACCACCTTCCTCAAGTGCATCAACCGCACGATCGACTTCGTCGATTCGGCCCGTGTCGCGGGGATCGTCAAGGTTGGTGACCAGGACGTGCGTTCCATGCGGAACGTCTACGAACTGCGGCGCCGCGTCGGCATGGTGTTCCCGCTGCCGGTTGGACTGCCCATGTCGATCTACGAGAACGTGGCCTACGCGCCCCGACGCGCGGGACTCTACGAGAGGGATGAACTCGATGCCCTCGTCGAACTCTGCCTTCGCCAGGCGATGCTCTGGGACGAAGTCAAGGACCGCTTGCATTCGCTGGGCACGAAACTTTCTGGAGGCCAGCAACAACGGCTGACGCTGGCCCGCGCCCTCTCTCATCGCCCGGACATCCTCTGCTTGGACGAGTTCTCGATCGCCATCGACCCGGTGACGACGATGAAGATCGAGGACGTGCTGCTGAAGCTGAAGGAGGAAATGACGATCGTGCTCGTCACCAACCTCGTGCAGCAAGCCCGGCGTCTGGCCGACCAGACCGCGTTCCTGAATCGCTCCGAACTGGTGGAGATCGGCGAGACCGAGAAGGTGTTCTCGCAGCCCGACCAGCCCCTTACGTACGAGTATGTTACCGGAGGCTTCGGTTAATCATGGCGACTCCCTCCCCCTCCAGCACCAAGCGCCCCGCGGCCGACGCGCCGGCGGTTCCGTCCTCCCATGCGCCGCCTCCGCGGCCCGTGGACCCGCCCGCGCCGAAGCAGCAGCCGGCGCCTGAGACCGGCGACTCGCCCAACTACAGCATCGTCGTCAAGGACGTCAGCCTCTGGTACGGAACCTTCCAGGCGTTGAAGAACGTCAGCGTGAACATCCGCCAGGGCGTGATCACCGGGCTGATCGGTCCCTCGGGATGCGGCAAGACGACCCTGCTGCGCTGCTTGAACCGGATCAACGAACGTTACGGCAACGTCACCACGACGGGCGAAATCCGCGTTCTCGACAAGAACATTTATGACGAAGACGTCTGCCTGAGCGAACTGCGGAAGTCGGTTGGGATGGTCTTCCAGCGGCCCAACCCGCTACCGATCTCCGTCTACGAGAACATCGCGTTCGGCCTGCGCGTCCACTCGCGCCGCGGCGAAATCAAGGCGTCGCGCCGCGACGAGATGGTCGAATCGGCGCTCCGCGAGGTCAAACTCTGGGATGCCGTCAAGGACAAGCTGCACCGTCGCGCGACCAGCCTTACGCTGGAGCAGCAGCAGAAGCTCTGCATCGCCCGCCTGCTTCCCCTGAAACCGCGGGTCATCCTGATGGACGAACCCTGCTCCGCGCTCGACGCTGAAGGCATTGAACGCGTCGAGGAGATGATCAGCAACCTGCGCGAGAAGTACACGATCGTCATCGTTACGCACAACATGGCCCAGGCTCGCCGGGCCACCGACGAGTGCATCTACATGCTGCTCGGAGAGATCGTCGAACACAACACGACCTCGGAACTGTTCCTGAACCCACGCAACAAGGAGACGGAGATGTACATCGAGGGTCGTTACGGGTGATTTGCCCGCCTCGACGTCCCACGATCCTCCCACGATCCTCGCCCTCCCTTTTTCCCGCTCCGGGGATTCGTCGCATAACCTTCCCCGGCAGTTCCGCGTGCAACAGGAAGCACCCACCATGAAAAAACTCGAAAACGACCTGATGCTGCTGCGACAGAAGCTCGTCGAGATGGGAAACCTGACCGAGCAGATGGTCCTGCAATCCACGGCGGCCTTATCCAATCAGCGAGTCGCCGAACTGGATCGTGTCATCAACGAGGAAGAAAACCGCCTCGACCTGATGCAACTGCAGATCGATCGTGAAGCCGTCCGGCTGCTGACGGTCTACAGCCCGGTGGCCGGCGACCTGCGAACGGTGCTGTCGATCTCGAGGATCACGGCGGAATTGGAACGCATCGGTGACCATGCCGTGAATCTCTGTGAGAGCCTGCAGCTCATGGCCTCCAAGACAGAACTGGAGGTCCTGCCCTCGATCCTCCGCATGGCGGGCATCGTCAACGAGATGGTCCAAGGGGCGTTGAACGCATTCGCCCAGAACGACGTGGCCAAGGCTCATGCCACCATCGCGCACGACAACATGGTGGACGCCCTGAACGACCAGGTACTGAGTGAACTGCTGCGGGTGGAAATCATGCGCAAGGCGTTTGAAGGCGAGGAAGACATCGCGACCGCCCTTGCCCAGCTACTGATCGCCCGCTCCCTGGAACGCATGGCCGACCAGGCGACCAATGTCAGTGAAGAGGTCGTTTACATGGTGAAAGGCGACGACATCCGGCATCGCTCCGTGGCAGGGTCCTCCAGCATCGCGTCCCGCTGAGTCCAGCGGCTCCCGGTCCAGCCTGGGCGGCGGGGTGGATCGCGGACGGCCGATAACGTCGATGACGCTCATGGCGTCCCCGACGTTGGCCACGCGAAACAGGCTCCCCGGACGGAGCCACCTCCGTTTCGTAATCAGGCACCTTTGATTTGGTAGATGCATGCCCAGCGCGAAAATCCTGCTGATCGAAGACGACCCCTCCATCTCCGAGGTGATCCATTACAACCTCCGGCAAGCCGACTATCAGGTATTGATCTGCCATGATGGACGGGAAGGACTGGAGACCGCCCAGCGCGAACTGCCTGACCTCGTCATCCTCGACCTGATGCTGCCGTCCATGGACGGCATCGAGATCTGTCGTCGCCTGCGGTCCAACTCCTCCACCCGCGATGTGCTGATCCTGATCCTGTCCGCCAAGGCCGAGGAGAACGACCAGGTCGTTGGTTTCGCCGTCAACGCCGATGATTACGTGACCAAGCCCTTCAGTGTCAAGGTGCTGCTGGAACGCATCCGCGTCCTGCTCCGTCGCCGAGAAGCTCCCCCGGGAGAACGCGACATGTCGTCGCGCCACGGAATCACCGTGGATCGCATGCGGCACATCGCCACCGCGGGCGGACAGCCGATCGACCTGACTCCGACCGAGTTCTCGCTGCTGGACGTCTTCATCCGCCAGCCGGGCCGGGCGTTCACACGGTCCGACCTCATTGATGCCGCCATCGGCGTCGACACCGTCGTGCTCGATCGCACCATCGACGTGCACATCCGGTCGCTCCGCAAGAAACTCGGTGACTACGCCCAGTTGATTGAAACGGTGCGCGGCGTCGGCTACCGCCTGCGTGACGAGTAGTTGTCCGCCCGGCAGGCACTCCGCAAGCGTCTGGCGGCCACGTGATGCGGTCGTTGCTTTCTTCTCCGGAGACCTTCTCTCGTAGCCTGCCGGAGGTGGGAACCGGCCGTCCGCGAGTTTTCGCGGACTTTCTCTGGCCGTTACAATCGCCGGCATCGCCCGTTCGGCGAAGGGTCAAGTTCCTCGCGTCGGAGTCCCGTCATGGATCATCCCACCTTCTCGCGTCGCGCCTTTCACCGGCGGATCGCCACCAACGCCATGGCGTTCTGGCCCTGCCTGCTTGACCCTCGTCAGGCCTTGGCGGCTCCCGCCCGCGAGCCTTCCCGGGGCGCCGTGGCCACCGTTCATCCACTCGCCACCCAGGCAGCTCGATCGGCCATCGAACGGGGTGGCAACGCGATCGACGCGGCCGTCGCCGCAGCGCTCATGCTGGGCGTCGTCGACAGCCACAACTCGGGACTGGGGGGCGGATGCCTGGCCCTGGTCCGACGAGCGGACGGTGTCGTCCAGGCCGTCGATGGCCGCGAAACGGCTCCTGCTCGCGCCCATCGCGACATGTTCCTTCGTGATGGAGAAGCGGTGGGATCGTGGAGCCAGACGGGAGCCCTGGCGGTCGCGGTGCCCGGAGCCTTGGCCGCCTACGAACGACTCCTGAAATCCGCCGGTCGACTGCAACTGCCGGACCTGCTGAAGCCCGCCGCCGATAGGGCCGAACAAGGGTTCCCCATCGATCGCATCCTCGCCAGGAATCTCCGCGACTCGTCCGAAACCATCCGCCGCTTCCCGGCTACGCGGGCACTGCTCTTCGGTATCGAGGACCGCATTCCCAACGCAGGCGACATGCTGCGACAACCCGACCTTGCGCGAACCTATCGCGCCATCGCCGACCAGGGAACCGACTGGTTCTACCGCGGTGAGTACGCCCGGCAGTTGGAATCCTGGATGACGGCGAACGCGGGCCTGGTGACCGCCGACGACTTGGCACGCTACGAACCGGTGGACCGCGAGCCGGTTTACTCGACCTATCGTGGATACACGATCGTCGGCTTCCCACCGCCGAGTTCCGGTGGGCTGCATGTCGCGCAGATCCTCAACATCCTGGAACGCTTTGACCTCGCCGCGCTCTACCGGGAGGATCCGGCCACCATGATTCACGTGGTGGTGGAAGCCATGAAGCGAGCATTCGCCGATCGCGCTCACTGGCTGGGGGACAGCGACTTCGCGTCCGTGCCGCGCGGCCTGCTGGACCCCGGCTACGCTGCGAAGCTGGCGGCGCAGATCGACTTGCGGCAGGCGTCCACCGTGCAGCAGCATGACCTGCCGCCCGATTGGCAGACGGATGTCTTCCGCAAACACACGACCCACGTGGCGACCGCCGATGCCGAAGGCAACTGGGTCGCACTCACCGCGACCGTGAACACCTCGTTCGGCTCCAAAGTGGTCATCCCCGGGACAGGCCTGGTCCTCAACAACGAGATGGACGACTTCTCGATCCAACCCGGGGTGCCGAATGCGTTCGGGCTGGTCGGCAACGATCGAAACGCGATCGCGCCGGGCAAAAGGCCGCTCTCCAGCATGAGTCCCACGATCGTGCTTCGCGACGGCCGCCCCGTGCTGACCCTGGGAGCCGCGGGCGGACCCAAGATCATCAGCCAGGTGGTGATCGCTCTGATCCGATTCATCGACCTGCAGCAACCGCTGGACGAAGCCCTTGCCGCTCCCCGCTGGCACCATCAGTGGCGGCCTGACCGAGTGCTGGTCGAGCCCGAGATGCCGCCGGCCCTCGTCGATGCGTTGCGAGGCCGAGGCCATGTCGTCGAGGCATCGACGACCGCCGGCGTATCCCAGGCCATCGAGTTGCGGGGGGATGGCATATTCAAGGCCGTTCACGACCCGCGCGTTCCGGGCGCGTCGCTGATGTGGTGAAAAGAACGGCCGCCATCACCGACGCAGCGTCGAAACCTCCGGTCGAGCTGCAGGCCCCACGCCGGTCGCGAAAATCGCCAGCCGCGTTGTTCCAGCCTGGTGCGTGTCCAAGGCCTGCAAAGCCAACACGCGCTCGAATCAATGGTCCACTGCAGGCCGAATCACTGGTCCGCCAGCTCTCGCGACACCCGTTCCGCCTCGCGCAGGACGCGGACCATGTTGCCACCCAGCACCTTGCGGATATCGTCAGGCGAGTATCCGCGGTCGATCAGTGCCTGCGTGATTTTCGGGTAGGTCGACACGTCGTCCAACTGCTCGGGCAGCGCATCGATCCCATCGTAATCGGACCCCAGTCCCACATGGTCGATCCCCGCGACCTTCGCGATGTGGTCGATGTGGTCGATGACATCGTGAATGGTCCCGCGCGGCATCGGATGCAGGTTTTGCCAAACCTTGAGCCGCTGGTCGACCTCCTGCTTCGGAAGTCCCTCGTCGGTCAAGCGGCGTTTCAACTCAAGCCACGCCTTCGAACGCTCGGCGGCTGCGGGCACGACGAACGAGGGATAGTAGTTGACCATGACCACTCCACCGTTCTTCGTGACCCGCCGCAGCACGTCGTCCGGCACGTTCCGCGGATGGTCGGCGACGGCGCGCGCTGAAGAGTGCGAGAAGATCACCGGTGCCACGGTCACCTCCAGCGCGTCATGCATGGTCGCCGGAGAGACATGGGAAAGATCCACCAGCATCCCGAGTCGGTTCATCTCGCGAACCACCTCCTCGCCGAACGCCGTCAGTCCATCATGCCGGGCGTCGTCCGTGGCGGAATCGGCCCAATCCAGGGTCGCGGAGTGGGTGAGCGTCATGTAGCGGGCGCCGCGCTGGTAGAGCTGCCGCAGCACGTTCAACGAATTCTCGATGCTGTGTCCCCCCTCCATCCCGATGAGGCTCGCGATCTTCCCCTCGCGACGACTGCGTTCGATATCCTCGCTGGAGAGTGCCAACTGGAACGTCTCGGGGTATCGCTCCACCATCGCATGCACCAGATCGATCTGCTCCAGCGTCGTCAGCAGCGCCTTCCCGGACTGGGCCGTGTCGGCCGGCGACACCACCACGAGGGACCGGCGGAGCGATGGGGCTTCTGCACCCCCCAACGTTCTCGGATCGGACTTTGCCAGTTCTTTCCACGCATGGCGAAATAGGTTTCGCGAGTCGGCATAGCAGGCCGCGTCGGAGGCGGACCCCAGCGTGACGACCACCAAACGATGCTCACCGCGGGTGCCGCAAGCGGCTAGGCAGGATCCCGCCGCGTCGGTGGTGCCCGGCTTCAGCCCTTCATATCCGTCCAGCCCAAGCAGTTGATTCGTGTTCTTCCACAGGAGGTTTCGACGATAGCCCGCCTTCGACACCACCTCGCATCCGCGCTGGCGCGTTCCCGCGACATCACGGAGCAGTGGAAGGGACAGGGCATGCGTGGCCAGCCGCACCAGATCGTGGACGGTCGAGAGGTGCTCGGGATGCGTCAGGCCATGCGGATTGCGGAACTGCGAATCCCGCATTCCCAGGCGAACCGCGGTGCGGTTCATCCGGGCGACGAATCGGTCGAGCGGATCCTTCGACGACTCCCCCTGCTCCGGCGCAGCGCCGCCCTCTTCCTCCGATCGTGGCTCGACGACCGGGCAACGCGTGCCCAGATGCTCGCCAATCGCGACGGCCGCGTCGTTGCCCGACGGCAGCATGAGTCCATAGAGGGCCTCGCGAAGCGGAACACTCTCGCCCTCGCGGATCCCCGCCGTCGATCCGGGCGTCTCGTCCGCGCGGCGTGAGAACACCACGGGCTCCTCCAGCCACTCGGGATGCTCCTTCACCATCTCGCAGGCCACCACGGCCGTCATGACCTTGGTGATGCTGGCCGGATGACGTCGTTCATTCGCCGCGTGGCTCCACAATAGCCCACCGGCTGCCGCGTCCGCGATACCCCACGCCGCAGCGGTCACGATCGGAGGTCCCTCCAACGACTCAGCCGGCTCGCGCGACAACGACTCCCGATTGACGACATCCGGCGCCGGAGGCGGCGGGCCTTCCTCCACGAGCGTTCCCAGAGCGGCCCACGTGGCGGCATCCATCCTGCCCGTCGCCTCCAACTGCTGCGCTCGCTGCCACGCACGAACGGCTTCCGCCGTCCGCGGTCCGAAGTCGCCATCGGTGGAGAGATTGGGAGAGGGCTGCAGGCGGGCGTTGAGCGTCCGCTGCAGGGACGCGACCAGCGGCCCCGTGGCACCTTCCGCCAGCAAGGGCGCGACGCCTCCCCTTGCCTCCGCGGGCAGGCATACCGCGCAAGCCGCTTCCGCAATCCGCCCGATCAAAACCTGGGCCTCGTTCGAATCCTCCCACGACTGATCGCGATTCTCGGCCGTCAGCACGCAGATCACGAGGTCACCCGCCGAACTCCGGATCACACCCGCGTCACAACGCACCTGCGACACAGCCCCAGACTTGTGCACGACCTGCAGACCGGGCGGCAGGAACCGCACCAGCATCGTCCGGTCCTCGCACGCTGCCAAGTGCTTCCACATCGCCTTGCTAGATTCCTCGTCGACCAATTCTCCGCGCGCGAGCTTCTCGAACAGCTGCAGCATCTCCCGCGCCGTGGTGCTGCCGAGCCCGAAGCGTTCGCTGCGCTGCGGATCGATCGACGTGTCACGCCGGAATACCTTCGCATTCAGGCGCGTCTCGGGAAGACCCATTTTGGCCATCGTGGCCGTCGTCGCCTCCAACCCAACCTGGTCGAGCACCAGGTTGGTGGCCGTATTGTCGGAATGGGCGATCATCAGCTGCACGAATCCGCGCAGCGGCAATTCCGTGCCCTCGGGAAAGTGAGGCGTCAACACACCCGCGCCCGGGACTTTGTGTTCCTCCTGCAATTCGATGCGACGCTGGAGGTCAAGCTGGCCCTCGCGAGCCTGTCGGTAGACCTCCACGAGCACCGGGAACTTGATCAGGCTGGCCGTGGGCATCGGCTCGTCCGCCTGGTGATAGAACTCCTGGCCACTTCCCAGGTCCTTGATGGCCACGGCCACCTTCCCCGCATGGGCCCGGACCAGCGGCAGGATCCGGTCGGCAAGCGAATCGGCACGGACTTCGGACGTGGAAAGGAAAGCGAACAGCCAGCCCAGCAGCAGGATCAACGAGGTTCGAACCGGTAAACCGAAATGCACTGGTAAACTCCCCGAGGCAAGGAAATGAGCGAATCATCCCCGGGGCCAGTTCCTGGGGCATTCAATCCGCAGCCAATAACCGGGCTCCCGTTCCACTCTCATGCGAGTAGTGACAGATGCCACGATCCACGCGCACGCCGGACGCGATATCTTGGGCGAGCAGGCAAGCGCCATCCATGTCGACATAGTCGAGCAGCGGCAGCAACTGGGCAATCGCCGAGATGCCCACCGTCGACTCGGTCATGCAGCCTACCATGACGCGCAGCCCCAGTCGCCGGGCTTCTTCGATCATCCGCAGCGCCGGAGTCAAAC
>CAZUJM010000049.1:22276-22535 GCA_964620405.1 uncultured Pirellulaceae bacterium
CCGCCGCACTTGACCAGCTTGATGTTGACTCCGTGGAAGAACCCCAGGCAACAGGCCACGTCCGATTCCACCTGGCAGCTCTCGTCAGCCATGATCGGCAGGCAGCTGCGGCGATAGACGTATTGCTGCGCCTGCCACTCGTGAGCGGGCAGCGGCTGCTCGATGAACTCCACGCCCAGACCGGCCAACACCTCGGCATTGCGTAGCGTCTGGTCCGCCGACCAGGCGCAGTTCGCGTCGACGCGGAACACCGCGTCGG
>CAZUJM010000049.1:22547-28543 GCA_964620405.1 uncultured Pirellulaceae bacterium
CTGCAGTTGGACACCGGGATCCCCGCTGAGGAAGTCGACGCGGAACACCGCGTCGGTATGCTCGCGCAGACGACGGATGATTTCCAAGTCGTGTTCCGTGCCGAGCTTGATCTTGTACACGGGCCAGCCCGGCATCTCCTTGAGCTTCGCGATCATCACGTCGACATCGTCGATGCCGATGGTGAAGTTCGAAGCCGGGCGATCGCCCTCGGGAAGGCCCCACAGCTGGAAACATCGCTTTCCGGCACGCTTGCCAGCCAGGTCATGGGCCGCTTCGTCGAGCGCACACAACGCGAAGGGATGGTCGGCCAACGGCTTTCGCAGCGCCTCCCACAGGCCCTTCGGATCCGTGTCACTCCACGATTCCACCATGTCGCGCACCGACTCGATCGACCGCGACAGGCTCTCGGAAGTTACGCCATAGTAGGAGTTCGTCGTCGCCTCGCCAAACCCGTGCTGGCCATGCGACTCCAACTCCACGATCACCGTGGGCTGGGTCGCGATCGCCTCGCGGGAGATCCGGAACGTGTGTCGCAACGGCAGGGCGAAGTGGTGAATCTTGAGTTTCAACCGAAGAGCTCCGTGCGAAGATCCAGGACAGCATGAACCAGGTCGTCCGGCCCATGTCGATAGACGTCACACACCGGCAGGCCGAACTCGGCCTTGACCCGCGCCCGCTCTACCTCGGCCTCCTCCGCACTGACCAACCGGCTGTTCATGGCGACGCCGATCACGCGGCACGGGTTCATCAGGTTCGCCATCGTCTCGTAGACATGAATCAGGTGCTTCATGCCCACCAGCGAGATCTGGTCCATGTTATGGAAGTGGGTCCGCCCGACTTCGTAGCACATGATCAGTCCGTGCGGCATCGAACCATGCAGCAGGCCCAGCGTGACGCAGGAATAACGAGGATGAGCGAGCGTCCCCTGCCCTTCGATAACGAGGATATCGTGCTGCTGGTTCGCCAGCACCAGTTTCTCGGCGGAACCGTTCACGAAGTCCGAGATTACACGGTCGATGGGGCACCCGGAGCCGGCGATCATGATGCCGGTCTGCCCGGTGGCCACGAACTGCGCATCGTGGCCATGGCGACGCAGGCCCTGGGCAATTTCAATCGACGTCACCATTTTGCCGCAGCTGCAATCGTTCCCCACCGTGTGAATCCGCAGGCAGTCCTCGCGAATCCCACGGCGGTTCGCCACATCGCGTTCTTCGTTGTAGCGCACGTCGGTCAGCTTCGCCCCATGCTGCCGCGCCGCCTCCGAGAACTCAGGATCTTCCGCGAGGAATTGATGCAGCCCCGAAACGACGTGCATGCCACGCTGGATGGCCTCCAGGATGACTGGCCGCCACGAGGCGGGAATCCTGCCTCCCGGCGGCGCGATGCCGATCATCAGCGTATTCGCGGTCGGAGCATCCTCCAGCCGGCCAATCACCGGTATCGAGCCTCCCACGCCGAACAGATCCCCCGCAGTCTTCCCTACTTCGCCACGGTCGAAGACGGCCACGACATCCTCAGGGCAATAACGCATCACCGATACGCCCGTCTTCGCAGTGATCGGCTCGGGGTATCCTTCGGTGAGCATGACGATGCGGCGAGGCGCATTCGCGGAACCAGCGGGCATGATGGCTGTCCAATCTTGAGGAGCGGAGTGATGGTGGGCAGGCGGCAGGCGAGCGTCTCGGCCGACCGGACTGCCCTGCGGCAAGACCGGCCCTTGGATACCCCCCTTTTATAGTACCCACGCACCATGCCCGCCAAGCCCGCATGCTGGCGGCCGTCGTGAAAGCAGTGCCTGCGGACCGATGCGTGCATGATTCTCGAAACCGACGCGCGCAACCATCGCACTGCAAAGCCTGCCTCGGCGAGGCCGCGGGCCACGCCTGCGTCGGCATTCGCCTTCCTTGCACGCCGGGGAACCGGGAATCCCGGCCGCTGGGCTTGTTCGCGGAACCGAGCCGCCTTAGAGTCCACCCGTCGGTATCCCGACACGTCCATTCCCTGTACCCTGCGGCCCCCGTTCCGCGGGACCAGGCCCCATCGCTCACCTAGGAGCCATCTTCCATGAACGAAGGATCAACGCCCCCATCGGAAGCTGCGAAGTGGACGCCCATCGGTCGCGTCGAACGCCGTGTGCTCGGAGTGCTCGTCGAAAAAGCCAAGACGACACCAGAAGCGTACCCGATGACGCTGAACGGCCTGACGACCGGCTGCAACCAGAAGAACAACCGCGATCCCGTGATGACGCTCGAGCCCCATCAGGTCGAGTCGGCGCTGGAGAAACTGCGCCACGCGTCGGCCGTGATCGAGGTGGCGGGGAGTGGCCGAGTCGCCAAGTACCGGCATCGCATGTACGAATGGCTGGGAGTCGACACGAACGAAGCGGCGGTGATGACCGAACTGCTGCTGCGAGGCACGCAGACGGTTGGCGAACTGCGTGGGCGAGCCTCGCGCATGCAACCCATCAAGGACCTGCCGGCGCTCCACGCCATTCTCGAGAAACTGATCGAGCGTCGGCTGGTCGTCGCGCTGACGCCCGCGGGCCGCGGACAAGTGGTCACCCACGGCCTCTACCTGCCCGAGGAATGGGACAAGGTGCGCGCGGCCGCGCGTAGCCTGGAAACGATCGAGCCGGAATCCACGACCGACGCTGGGCAGCTCGACGAGACGCCGGTGGCCCCTCGGCCCGCGGCCGTGGCCGCTCCGGCTGGCGTCTCCGCGGAAGAGTTCGCCACGCTGCGTTCGGAGGTGGAGGCCTTGCGCGAGAAAATGGCCAACCTCACGCGCGATCTGCGTGAACTTCAAGCCGCCCTCCGTTAGCCGCACGTTCGTTGGCTCAAGCTCGCCCGCAGCCTCTGGCCTTCGCGGGGGTTTTCCGACGCAGACAGTTTTCCTGACACTGACCGCCTGTGGTAGATTTGGACCTGCGGAGGAACCAGACCGTGCTGGCCCGATCGCGTTCGCGGCCAACTTCGACAGGTCAAGCGACTGCGTCCAGTGACCGTTCCTTGCCGCGGACCGTTCCCCCGGGCCACGCGATCGCCGCCCGGGAACCGATCGCCGCTCGGGAAAAGGGGGAGCCTCCCGCATGCCCGCTCGATCTTGGTCTCGTTCCTGCAGCTCATCGGAAGGCCGGCCGCCAAGATCTCCGATGCACCGACATCCATCGCGTCCGGCCCATCGCTTGTTCCGCATCTTGCTGGTCGGCCTCGTCTGGATCGGCGTCTACGCCTCGCCGGCCCGGTCTCAAACGGCCGAAGACGAGCGGACGATGCGCCGATGGCGCGACGCGACCCAGTACGAGGAAGCCATTGCGCGCTGCCGCGAAACGTTGGCTCGCCAGGACCTCGACCATGAAGCGCGCAGCTGGTGGACGCGCTGGCAGATCGAGTTGGAGACGCAAGCCATCTTGGCCGGGGACGAGTTTCTTGAACCAACTGCATGGGCCGCGATCGACTCCCTGCGCGACCAGTTCCCGCGCCGGTCGCCACCGACTCTCGCCGACATCCGCGTCGACCTGCAGCACGGAATCTCCCAACGGGCGCATGCCCAGGCCATCCTCGCGACAGGCGACTGGCCCCATCGGTCCAGCGACCAGCAACGGCAGGCCGAACAGTTGCTGGACACCGCCGCGCGTCGCCTTGCCGGCCTCGCCAAGCAGGTCCCCCGGTCTCCTGCCGGGGCGCGGACCGGCGCGAAACGCCCAGCTCCACCCGACGATCCACCACGGCCAGGCAGGGAGGTTGCCAGACAGAGCCAGTTGCTGCGGTATCAACTGGCCTACGAAGAGGCCGCCACACGCCTGGCACTCGCGGGGATGCATTCCGGCGCGTCCGAAACCCGCCAACGACAGGCTCGCGATGCCCAACTGCGAATCGGCACCCTGACGCGCATCACGAGTGATCCGGCCTTGGCCGATTCCAGCCGGCTGCTGGAGGTCGCCTGCCTGCGATTGCTGGGCAAGGATCGTGAAGCGGAGGAGCAACTGCGTCGACTGGCGGACCGCGCCGCATCGCAAGCAGACAAGCTGCTGTCGCTGCGAGTCTTGACAGCCGAGCTCGACGCGGAGGGCACCCCCATGAGTTCCCCGAAACCAGGATCATGGCGGAGGCTACGGGATGCGGTACGGGAGACCAAGGAACTGGATCCTGAGCTCGACGTGACAGCTCGCTTGGCCCTGATCCGAAGTGCCGCCCGGCTACTCGCCAGGACAGACGCCGAGCAATTCGACAAGAACTCCGACGCACCCCAACGCATCCAGGAGGAACGCGATGCATGGCGCGCCGAGATCGAGCATCAGCGCGACTATCTGTCGACGCACTATCCACGATGGCGGTCTTTGCAGGCGGAGCGAATCCTCCGAGAGGCATCGCCGCGGCAGGAATTGTCGCCAGCTCCCGCGTCCCCCGCCCCCCGAGCAACGGTACCTCCCAAAGACGGTGAGCAACAGACCAAGCCACCCGCCTCGAAACCGGCCACCCCCCAACCCACCGTCGCCACCGCCGCGGAACGCACTCTCCTGAACTCGCTCATCCAGACCATCAATGAACGCAAGGCGCAGGGCAACCTCGCCGCGGCGCTGGCCCCCTGCGAACAGGCCGCCACGCTGGCACGAAAGATCGGCGAGAGCGACCTCTGCTTCCAACTGACCTTCCAAGCGGCCGCCATCTTCCACCAGCAGCAGGACCACGTGGAGTCGTTGCGGCGGTTCCGCGAGTTGGCTTTGGAGTTTCCCCGACACGCTCGCGCGGCCGAGGCCCATGCCATTGCGATCCGACACGCCGCCGTAGCACCCCAGCAGACCCAGTCGATCATCGCCTGGGATGCCCTGCTGCGCGAGCATCTGCAAAACTGGCCGGAGGGCGCGACCGCGAACCGCTGCCGATTGCAACTCGGACGTTACCTCGACCAGCAAGGCGACCTCGACGAAGCGCTATCGACCTGGATGCAGGCACAGGGCGAAAGCGACGACTGGCCGGAACAATGGGCACTGCTTCGATCGTCCTTCCTGCGAAAACTCCAGACGATGGAACCGTCCAGTCCGTCACGCGAGGACTTCGTCCGATCGGTTGCCGAATACTGGAGTCGCTGGGACGCGAACGCAGAATCCAAGTCGCCAAACGCCGAGCGGGTCGCGGCGATTGTCTACGGCAGCGAATGGTCCCTGCTGTCCGCTCCAAGTCTCACGCAAACACCGGCGGACCTGCGAGCAGTGAAGCTGCGTTTGGATACCGTGGCTCGCGACAACGGCTGCCCCGCGAATCTCCTGGCGTTACGCCAGGCCCTGGTGGGCTACGCCGCCGCGCGCGACGGAGACTTCGCAGCAACCCGCGACTGGACTGGAATTCACTGGAGTTGACGCTTCCCCTGCTGGAGCAACTCGACCAGTTCGCCAGCGATGCGCTGGCCCCAAAGTCGACGGCAGCGGAATGGGATCGACTCGAAGCGGAGATCCTCGCGCAACTGCAGCGGATTCCCTCGTGGGCCGACAATCCTCGCACCTGGCAACTCACAGCCCGCATGCATCAACGTCGGGGGGAGCGTGCCGAGGCCCTGCGCATCTATGAGCGGCTTCTCGAAAAGCTGCCACGCAACCTGTCCCTGCGACGCGAAATGGCCACGCTGCTGGATACCGCCACGACCGATGCCGAACGACAGGCCTCGATCCGGAACTGGCAGGCGTTCGTCCAGGCCAGCGACGATGGCTCCACGGACTGGTACGACGGCCACTATGAACTGATCCGGGCGATGCTTCGCGCCGGACAACGCGACGACGCAGAGAAGAAGTTCGCCGAACTGCGAGCCGCCCATCCAGAACTTGGCGGCGCACCCTCTGCCGCTCGGTTTCGCCAACTGCTCGAAGAAGGTCGTTAGCCGCGGTTTCGAGACAGCTCGGCACACGCCGTGTGCCGGGCTGTTGACCGAAACGAGCCACGTTTCTTGCCGTCGAACACCGCGCGGACCCTCGCGAGCGCGGGGCGGTCGGGGTCACGGG
>CAZUJM010000050.1:0-10964 GCA_964620405.1 uncultured Pirellulaceae bacterium
AACGACGACCCGTTCGGCACACGGCGTGTGCCGACTACGGATCGTCACTGCCTCGGCCTCAGTTTGAAGCGTGGCGACGAGTCGATGCCGCGGCGCGGGCGAAGTGGGGGGCGGGGATAACGCCGGGAGCGGTCGGCTGCTTGGACTGGATCCACTCGTAGTAGTCGGTCATCTTGAGCTGTCCGGCGGCTGCGCGATCGACCAGGCAGACCACCTCGCGATGCAGTTGGAGCGCGCTGGCGGTGTTCATGCTGGTGACCGGTCCCTCGATGGCACCTGCCACCGCCTTCGCCTTCGATGCCCCGCTGGCCAGCAGCACGATCTTGCGCGACTCCAGGATCGTCCCCACGCCCATGGTGATCGCGTACACGGGCACGTCCTCGGGTCGGTCGAAGAATCGCGCGTTGTCCTCGATCGTCTGCCGTGCCAGGGTCTTGATGCGGGTGCGGGATCCCAGCGAGCTGCTGGGTTCGTTGAAGGCGATATGGCCGTCGGTGCCGATTCCCAGCACCTGCAGGTCGATCCCGCCGCTCTCGCGGATCCGGTCCTCATACCATTGGCAGAACGCCGGGAAGTTGTCCGTGGTGCCCGAGGGGATATAGATATTGTGCGGCGCGACGTTGATGTGCCGGAACAGATGCTCGTGCATGAAATGGTGGTAGCTCTGCGGATTATCGCGTGACAGCCCCACGTACTCGTCCAGGTTGAATGTCGTCACCCGGGAAAAGTCCAAACCTTCCTCGCGATGCATGCGTATGAGTTCGCGATAGAGTCCCAAGGGGGTACTGCCGGTGGCAAGCCCCAGCACGGCATTGGGTTTGGAATTGAGCGTCTGTGCGACCAGCCGCGCGGCCGCTCGGCTGACGTGGTCGTAATCATCCAGGATTACCACTTCCATGGACAGGAACCTTTCTCGAATGCCCGGGATGGAATCGACCGGCTGGCCGGTCTGCATGGGTTTGGCGTGAACGCCGAGGGAACAAAAGCCCCGGCGGTTCGTCCAAATTGAGTTTGCAGACGGATCGCTCCTGGGACAGGCCGTGTGGCCGTTTCATGAAGCGGAGCCCGCCGGGAGGGTCGATTGTACGTCGGCGGGGCGGCGAAATCCAAGCCTGCCGCGCGGAATCGTCGCTAACGCTGGTGGGCACCAACATGCCTGAATAGACTGAAGGGTACCGAAGGCCCTTCGATGTTCGAAGGACCCGAGGTTCACGGGAGTTGACGATGGGCCGCACGCCTGTTTCCGCTGCGAGGGGATCTGTCGCCGAGAAGGCGGCTCGGGAGAGGTGTGGAGTGTCTCGTGCCGCGGGCGGTCGCTGGGCTGCGACTCTGGTTGCCGCTCTGCTCTCCTGCCATGCCGCCGCGCCCACGCTACTGGCCCAGACGACGTTCACCTACAGTTACAGCAATCTCTTCGACGATCGCCTCACGCGGCAGTCCGATTTCAGCGAATACGAGATGCTGCGGGCAGTGGAGGAAGCTCTGGCCGTCTGGGCCCAGCACGCTCCGTTGAACTTCGTCGAGCGTCCGGACTCGGGTCCGGCGGTGAGCGACAACGACTACATCAAGGGGTCGGCTCCCGACATCCGCGTGGGGCACCATGACCTTGAAGGCAACACGCTGGGCCATGCGTACTTCCCCGCCGGGTTCTTCAGCGGTCTCGCCAGCGATGTCCACATGGACAGCAGCGACCGCGTCTGGAGCGAGGGGCTCTTCTATTCCACGGTCCTGCATGAGCTGGGGCATTCGTTGGGAGTCGACCATATCGACGACCAGGTCTCCGTGATGAACTCGGCCCTCGGCCCCACCAACACCTTCAATTCCCTGGAGGACGGGCGGCTCTATCCGCCCGAGATCACGGCCCTGCAGATCCGCTACGGCACGGGATCGGGGTCGGTGCGGACGACGCGGACTTGGCAAGGCGACGGTTCGTCGAGTTGGTCGGAGGACGCGAACTGGGCGGAGGGCTGGCATCCGACCCGCCATGCGAATGTTAGCCTGCCCGCGCGGGCCGCGGTGCAGGTGCGAGCCCGGGACCAGCGAGCCCGCTCGCTGCAGGTCTCGGGAGCATCGGCCGGCATCGAGATTCCCAGCCTGGGCCAGCTCGTGGTTGCGGAAGACATCGTCCTGGGCATCACCCCGGTCGGCTCCGGCGGGAGTTCCAACAGCAACGCGGGGGACGGCACCCTGCTGGCGGCCGGTGATCCGGTGCGCGTGCTGGTAGCGACCAGCGAAGTCGACCAGGACCGCTGGTTCCTGCCGGAGTTCGACGACTCGACGTGGACCCTCGGCCGCACCGGCGTGGGGTATGAACGGGGCAACGGCTTCGAAGCCGACTTGCAGACCGACATCGAGTCGCAGATGTACAACCGGGCGACCAGCGTCTACCTGCGTTCGGAGTTTTCGGTGGAGGATCCGGCCGCTTTCGACTTCCTGAACCTGCGGATGAAGTACGACGACGGTTTCGCGGCGTTCCTCAACGGAGTGCGTGTGACGGCCGCCAACGTTCCCGGCACGCTGGCCTGGAATTCGGTCGCGCCCGCCTCGCGCGATGACCGCCTGGCGGGCACTTACGTGGAGTTTGACCTGAGCGGACAGCGGGATCTGCTGCGTCCCGGTCGCAACGTCCTGGCCATCCAGGGTCTCAACAATCGCGCCAATAGCTCCGACCTGCTGCTGCTGCCCGAACTGTCCGGTGGAGCGTTGGAAAGCTCCCTGCTGGTCGACGGCGGGTTGCTGCAAGTAGAAGGTGACCTGACGTTGGCGCAGGCGGCCGGCGTCGAGGGCCGACTGCGGCTGACCGGCGGGCTGGCTTCGATCGGCGGCCAGATCCTGCAGGGCGCCGGCAGCGGAGAGATCCAGTTGGAAGGCGGCATCCTCGTGGTTGGTGGAGGCGTCGTGCAGGCGCGACAACTGCTGCTGGCGGGAGGGCAGGTGGAGTCGATCCGCAAGCTGCGTGGCGACCTGCAGCACGATGCGGGAAGGCTGGTTGTGGCCGACGGCTTCGCCGCTTCCGAACTCGCTGCGCCGGTCGATCCGGCCCTGGAAATCTCCGGTCGGCTGTCGATGGGTGGCGAGGCGACGCTGGAATTGCGGGTGGCGGCCGACGTCGCCCCCCGCGCGGCCGCGCTGCGGGCTCAACACGCCCTCGTGGACGGAACCCTGCGGCTGCGTGTGTCCGACGACGCCTTGGACGATCTGGATCCGCGCGCGGCAGGCGACACCCGACAGTTGGCGGTCGTCCAGGCGGAAACGCTGGAAGGCACGTTTCGGGAGGCGTTTGTCAATGGTCAGCCGCTGGCGTCGACGGGGGACCGAGGCGTGTTCCAACGAATCACAACCGACGGCCAGCATGTGTTCTGGAATCTGTACCGAGCCTACGCGGGAGATGCCAGCGGCGACGGAGCGTTTGATTCGGCCGACCTCATCCAGGTGTTTCAGTTCGGCCAGTATGAGGACGCGATCGAAGAGAACTCGAATTGGCTTCGCGGCGACTGGAACGGCGACGCCGATTTCGACAGCGGCGACCTGATCGCCGCCTTCCAGACCGGTCGCTTCGAACAGCCGGCGGCTGCGCGGGGCCCTCAGTTCCAAGTCGGCGCACCCCGTGCCGTTCCAGAGCCTGCCGCCTCGCACCTCCTGGCTCTCGGCTTCGCCGCGCTTTCTGGCCGCCTGCGTAGCTGGTCGCTCCGGCGGCGCGGAGACGCGGGCAACGCCTGACCCCCATGCGGAAAGAATCCGCCTCTCACTTCCCACGCAACAGTCAGCGAAGAAGCAACCGGGCTGATACAATCGCCCGCTTCCCCCGTAACGCAGGGAAAACGGCGGTCTGCTGGGCCGCTGACATCGACTTCTGTTCGCTCTCCATCCCCGAGGATTCTGCAGCATGAGCCCCATCAAGAACTCCGCGTCGTCCACTCGGCAGAACAGGCGTCGCACCCTGGGACACATCGGGCTGCTGCTGGCCGGGGCGGGACTGCTGCTGGGAGGCGAACCGGTGGCTTGGGGAGGCGACTACCCGCTGGAGGTCCTGCCCGGCAAGTATCCGGCCCCGTCCTCCGTCAACTTCAAGCTCTCCACGCTGGGTTTCGGTTCGTCCTCGGATACGTCGGCGTTGGGCGGAACCGGCCTGCTGACGGTCGATTCGCCCACCGCTCCGTTCGGAAACGCCCGGCTGACGGAAGTGGAAGTGGAACTGCTGGATGGCTTCCAACTGTCCTTGCTTGGCGGTCTGATTCGCGCCGACGCCGCTCCAGGCGCGGTCCACATTCGCCTGGTGGAACCGGGTCCGGCGGGCCCCGTCATCGACGGCCGCTTCGACCAGAAAGGCAACCTGTTCCAGTTCGCGGGAGAAGTCTTGATCGCCAACCAACCGGCTCCGCTGGATCTGGCGACGATTGAGCCGCGCGAGGCGGACCTGACCGACATTCGCCTCAGCCGGCAGGGGAACCAGCTGCTGGTCGAAGGTGCGTTGGATCTGGAGTTTACGGTGTCGCTGGAGTCGGCGTTGGGGCCCGTGCCGCTGCAGGTGAACGTCAAGCAGTTGCTGCGAGCGGTCGCGTCCGTGCCGACGGCGGGCGATTTCAACGGCGATGGGCAGGTGAACGCGACCGACATCGACCTGCTGGCGACAGGCCTTCGCGCGGGCCGCACCGAGACCTCCTGGGACCTGCAGCCCGATGGGCGCGTCGATCTCGGCGACCATCGCTATCTGGTGGAAAACATTCTTCGCACCTACCTGGGCGACTCCAATCTGGACGGCGAGTTCAACACGGGCGATCTGGTGCAGGTGTTCCAGCAGGGCCAGTACGAGGACACGACTCCCGACAACTCCACTTGGTCCTCGGGCGACTGGGACGGCGATGGAGATTTCAACACCACCGATTTCCTGGTGGCCTTCCAAGGAGGCGGTTTCGAAGCGGGAGTGCGAAGCGCTCAAGCGGCAGCCGAACCGGCAGTCGTTCCCGAACCTGCATCGATCTGCTTGCTGGCGATCGGTCTAGGGAGTCTCACGGTTTTCCGCGAACGTCGCGTGCAGCGCGACCGCAACGCATCGTGAGCGGTGCCTTGCATCGACGCCGAGCCTGCTTCTCGACGCCCGCGAACATGGGCAGCATGCCTGCGAACACGAGGTGCTGCCGCATCACGTGGACGGCCAGCTGCCGGTGTTGCTTTCCCCCGCAAATTCCCGCGTTTTTCGCCATTTCCACGCCCCTATCACGCGGACATCTGCCGTCGCATTGACAACCGCGGCGCTGATCGACCCGGAGGATCTCGTTACCGTTCGTGGTCTCTCCGGCACAGCGAGAGCAGATCGCTCACCACGGAACGCAACGCCGCGTCTTCGCACCTTGGTTGATCCGCATACTCTTCCCAGCCCTCCGCTTCTACCGAGACAGATCCGCTTGCATCGCACTCACCTGCGTGCAGAGCAACAGGCGGGCGGTCGAAAACGAAGAGGATGCCCGAGCGGCGGTCGCTCGACCGATGCAGACCAGCACACTGGGCGGTTTTCACCGCTTGAGAATCGGAGAAACAATGCGTCAAAGAGCCCCAAAAAGTCGTCTCAGGGGCTTTGGCGAGGAGATCCAAAATGCGCAAGCAAAACTATTGCTTTCGCGCGGAAAACCTGTAAATTGAGGCCAGCGATAGGGGTAAGGACCGCCTCCGCGGCTCTCGAAACCCATCGCGGTGAATCAAGACGCGTGTCCTGGTTCATCAAAGGCAAGGCGACAGGAGAGACACTCGAGTCTGCGGTTTCCGCACCCGTTCAGAGGTCGTAACGAGCGTGGAAACTGCGATTTTGTCGGTGTTTTTCGCCGTTTTGCAAACGTCCGAGTATCAGGCAGTGTGGAGGTTTTGGGACAGGTTGACGCGGCGGAAATTTTTCGGATTTTTTCCGGCAAGATGCTTGCGTACCCTCCCCAGCACTTATATACTGCCCGCGTCGTTTCTCGAAACGTCACCTTTCTGTGGGAAGCCAATGAGTTCTAGGAACTGGTAGTCGCTCAACAACAAGGATCAATTGTCGCGCCCCAGCGTTGGTGGTTCGACAAGCATCTGGGTTGGGCCGTCTCTCCCATCAAGGGTTCGTCAGAACCCAGGTTTGGTACTCTGGTCGTTTGACAACTCAGCGAATTCATCTGCAGAGTTGCACCGCACCACCCGTGCTCGTCATCTCATGTCGTGGTATGGCATGGGTCGATCACATTAGCGTTTTCTTGCCCAGGTTTAGGCAGCAACGAGGAAGGAAGTTTTCATGCGTAAGGTTCAAGTTCTGTTCAGTGTTGCTTTGGTGGTTCTGTTCGGCAGCATCGCGAATGCTGCGATCCCCGGCGGTGGCAGCACCTCCGATGGCGTTATCTCCCTGGTCTACAATCCGGCTGACGGCAACCTGAAGTTCGACGCCGCTGGCAAGAAGGCCACGTCGCTCGAAATCCAGTCGGCCGCTGGCTACTTCACCGGCACCAAGCCGGCCCAGGTCAACGGTCTGTTCGACGTGTACAACAAGAACAAGATGTTCGTGCTGAAGCCGGGCGATGCCGCCATCGGCGACACCGACTTCGGCCCGGCCCTGGCCAAGGGTCTGACCTCGGCTCAGCTGACGTCCGACCTGGTCGTCGCCGGCTCGCTGCTGCCCTCGGGCGGCCTGGGCACCGTGGACCTGGTCTACGTTCCGGAACCGTCGTCGGTCGCTCTGCTCGGCCTCGGCATGCTCGGCCTGCTCCGCGCTCGCCGCAACAAGTAAGCTGATGCCTCGACGAGGCGATCCTCTTTCGGAGGATCGCCCCGCTCGCAGGACAACAGCTAGTTCGACCAGAGAAGGCATCCCGTTTCGGCGGGGTGCCTTTTTTTGTTTCCTTCTCGCCGTCATCAGCCGGCCATCGCCGTCGCCCGCGATGAGCGTCCGCTGGTCATCGAGCCAGCATCGAGAGCCGCCTGCTGCTTCTCCAGCCGCGACTCCAACTCACGCACATCTTCCAGCATGTCTAGGTGGCGAGTGTACAGGTCCCAGGCGATCCACCCCAGGTAGACATTGAAGCCGCCCGAGGCGAACAGGCCTAGTAACGTCAGCATCAGCGGCCACCAGGGTTTCCGCTCGGTGGCGTTGGAAACAATCTCTTGCTCCACGCTGGCCGGGATCACGCGACTACCCGCCCGGCGTGGACGATCGTCCGCGTACCGGTCGTCGCCTCGATCTTCCCCGCGGTCATCTCCGCGCTCATTGACTCGATCGCGAAGCGGGCCGTCGTCGCGATCCTGTCGCAGACGGCCGCTCCCTCCGAGACGACCCTCGCCGCGATCGTCGCCGACACGCTCCTCGCGGTCCGGCGGATCCAAGTAACGTCGCTCCGGCCGGGGATTTACAGCCACTCGATCTTCATAACTCGCCTCGCGCTCATGCGACCAGCGACCCTGGCTCGACGCTCCTCGATCACCTCGAGCCCAGGCGGCCTCTTCCTCTGGGAACGCGTCTCGTCCGGGAGGCAACCCCACTCGGGGGCGTTGCGACGACACATTCGTTCCAGCAACGTTCGTTCCAGCCACATTCGTGTAGCCGCCGGCATGCTCTTGATCCAGCCACTGCCGGACATTGCCGCGTTCCGCGGGCACATCTCGGGGCAGCGACGGGGGCACACTCGCCTGCCCCGCGTTCGTCGGTGGGTTGCCATAGTTGGTCGCACCGCCGTAACTACCTGGACCCACGTAGGCAGGCGGCGAGTAGGTCGGCTGTCCGTAAGATGGCTGTCCGTAAGGTGGCGAGCCATACGTTGGCTGCCCACCATTCACGGGAGCCATCGTGGCGCCGTACGGGTCGGCGGGAGGCTGCGGCGGCTGGTCAGCGTAGTTGGCAACACGCAGATGGCCGGCCGCGCCAAAAGACCGGGAATCGGGCGGCACCGCGCCCACCGACCGCTGCGCCGGCTGCATCAATGCTCCCTCGATCTCGCGCCACACGGAAGCCGCCGAGCCGTCCGGCAAGGCAGGCACCCCGGAGACGCCCAGTTCGCGTGCCGCGTCGGAGAACCGATCGATCCCCTGCCGCACCGACTGCTCGGCTCGCTCCAACGCCGCCGGGTCCAGTGTGGTCGTCGCAGGAAGACTCGTTCCCGAAAGACCGGGCACGCTCCCCCAGGGGGCGGTGGCCACTGCGGGCTGCACGGCGGCGGGCTGCACGGTTCGGGGCTGAACCGGTACGGAGTTCGCGGCGGGTGCCGTGGCGGCGGCCGTCGGGGCCGATTGCCAACCGCTGTCGCCCACCCACGACGCACAAATCAGAAGAAAGGCCATCCCTGTCATCAGCACACTCCCTCGCTCCGGCCATCCGGTACCAGAGCGTCACTCAGGCGTCATGCTTCGAGCGTTTCCGCGGACATCGGCCGGGCGATGCGGGTCCCCCGGGCCAGCCAGCGAAGCACCTACGTGCCGCTGGCAGAATCCACGACTCCATCGGAGCTGCAGGGTCAGTAATGCAGGCCCTGCATGATGTCACGGGCGGCATCGTAATCCTTCCCCGCTCCGCGTGTAAATACAAGTTTCCTCCGCCTGCAACCCACGACGGCCGGAAACGCTCCGAAACCGACGGCTGCGGAGCAAATACTGGAGAGAAAACTCCGCGTGCATGGAGCCGATCTGCCCTCAACGGACATCGCTAGCACGCGAGTCGATCAGCCTACGGTGCCGATGCGTTCGCCGCGTTTCCCTTCGTCGATCGCGTTGAGTTCGCTGCGAAGAATGTTGAGCAGGGCCTGCAGGAACGAGACGACCATCGGGCCCACCAGGATGCCAATGGGCCCCAGCGCCTGCACGCCGCCCAGGACGCTCAGCAGCGCGAGGAGCGGATGGAGATTGGACTGACCGTGCAGCACCATGGGCTTCACGATGTTGTCGACCATGGAGATCACCACGCCGCCGAACACCAGCAGGACACCGGCGGCGACGAACCGCTGTTCGACGAAGGCCAGCCACAGGCAGGCTGGCATCCAGACCGCGGCCGCACCCACGAAGGGCACCAGCGCCAGCAGGAACGTCAAGCTCGTCAGCAGGAAGATCGACTCAAACCCGGCGAAGAAGTAGGCGATCGCGCCCAAGGCGGCCTGGGCGGCGGCCGACAGCAGCGTGGCCAGCACGACCGCTCGACTCACCGTCTCGAACTCCTCCAGCAACTCCCGCTCGTAGTTATCATCCATGGGCGACAGACGCATGAGTGTCTGCACCATGACGGGACCATCCTTCAGGAAGTAGAACAGGCTGAGCGTCATGATGCCGAGGCCCAGCATCAGGTGGCCCGCGACGGCCGTGGCTTGGCCGGCCACCGACGGCAGCCAGCTGCGAAGATATCGCTGCAGGTTGGCTCGCACCGAATCCAGCTCATGCACGTCCGGATTCACCAAGTCGGTCAGCCACCCGCGCACCGCACCTCCCAGCAGGTCGATGCGGAATCCCTCGTAGAGCGTCTTGATTCGGCCGTAGCTGCGTCGCAATTCCCCGGTGTCCGATGGCCCTTTCCGGCCCGCGGCCGCCACGGCCACCGGCCCCGCCTGCGCGGTCTGCAATTCCGCCGTGTACTGTTCGACCTGTCGCAAGGTCTGCAGCACCTGCTCCAGCGGTTCAAACGGTTTGTCCGGTCGCAGTTCCAGCAGCCCGCGCACGCGTTTCACCCGCAGGTCCTCGCCGGACATCGCCGGCGCCGCGGCCGCCTGCCGCGTCGACTCCAACTGCTCCAGCAGGTTTGCCACCCCCGCACTCACGAACTGGAACCGCTGTCGCGTGGCGGCATCCATCGGATGGTCTTCATCGGGCAGCTGGTCGGGCAGTTCCCGCAGCTCTTCGTCCAGCAATTCCAGCCGGATCATTTCGCCGCCGGTCGGGTCGGGCAAGGTCCAGGGAATCTCCAGTTCCATCTCGTGACGAAACTGCTCCAGGCGGTGCTGGGCTCGATCCAGCACGCCGCCGCCGAGGGCGCCGAGGCCTTCGCGCACCGCCAGGACGGCCACCACGCAGGCAGGGGCGAGCACGGCCACCAGGACCAGCAGGGTGGTCAGCAGGGCTGCCAGCCGCTCGCGCTGGCGACAGCGGTTCATCATCCAACGATGCACGGGGCGGAAGATGACCGTGAGCACGGCCGCCAGAAACAGAGGCAGCAGGAAGTTGGCCATCACGCGAAAGAGCAACGCTCCCGTGACGGCGATCACCACCAGCAGCATGACGATCGAGATCCAACGCGTCATTTTGACTTTCTCCCTGCGTCCTCCGCCGCGGGCGATCGTTCGCTCCCGGCGACTTCCAGGCGTCCGTTTTCCCGCAGGCGGTTCCCCAGCCGCCGGATCCCCTGCCCTAGACCTCGGCGAGTATAAGCCAACGGGGGGAGAGACGATACCGGCGGGAAGCGGCCGTCGCCTGCCGCTTCCTGACGTCTTGGAACGCGCAATCGGTTGCAGACCATGCCGCCTGCGGGAGATGTGCGAGCCGTCTGGCACGGGCCCGGGATTAGGCGTCTAATCACGGAACGGCGTTCGTCTTTCCCACGCCCAGACCGGTTTTCCTCCATGACCGATGCACCTGCCAGCCACCGTCGCCGCGTGTTCCTGGCCCTCAAGTGGCTGGTGCTGCTGCTGGTGGTCGGGTTTCTGGTTCGTACCTTCCAAACGGCCTGGGCGGAGACGGTCGCGCAAGACCCGAATTTCTCGCTGGCCAGCGTCGATCTCGGCTGGCTGTTCCTAGGCGGGCTGTGCTATTTCGTCTCGCTGCTGCCGATGGGACTTTACTGGCGTCGATTGAATGCGGCGTTCGGCCAGACGGCCGGCCTGCTGCGGACGCTGGCCGCCTACTACGTCGGCCACCTGGGGAAGTACGTTCCCGGCAAAGGTCTCCCCGTCGCCCTGCGAACGGCCCTGCTGAAAGACACCCACTCGGACGCCACGCTGATCGCCGCCTCGGCCTTCGTCGAAACGCTGCTCATG
>CAZUJM010000050.1:10974-19156 GCA_964620405.1 uncultured Pirellulaceae bacterium
TCTCTTTCCGCAATATCCGAGGATGGCCCTGCTGGCGGCCTTGCTGGCCTTGGGGTTCGGGACGCCCACCCTGCCGCCGCTAACCCGTCGTGTCCTCCGGCGCATTCATCCGGCGGCGCGACGCCAAGAGGTTGAGACGGCGCTCCAACGATACAACTGGCGACTCTGGGGACTCGGACTGCTCTTGGAAACGGCCGGCTGGTGCGTGATGGGTTTCAGCCTCTGGTGCGTGATCCGCGCGCTGCCCCTGCCACCCCCCCTCGCCGGCCCGCTGGAACTCTGGCCGCGTCTCACCGCCTCCGTCTCGCTCTCCACCGTCACCGGCTTCGTGACCATGATGCCCGGAGGCCTAGGCGTTCGCGAACTGGTCCTCGACCAGCTGTTAAGGGAACCTTTCGGCGAGACCTTCGGCCACCTGTCGGCCATCATCCTTCGCCTCGTTTGGCTGCTGGCGGAAATTCTGGCTTCGATTATCCTTTACACTGGCGTTCGTATGCAGCGGCGGGCCTGAGCGGTGGGCGCGTCCTTCCCGGCCGACGCCTCCCCCGCGACGCACCCCACCCGATCTGCTCCAAGGGCTCGACATGTTCTCCGTGGTGATCCCGGTCTTCGACGAGGCTCCGAGCTTGGAGCAGCTGCATCGCGAGCTGACCGAGGTGGCGGCCGAGCGTGGCTATGAGCTGGAGATCCTGTTCATCGACGACGGCTCGCGCGACAACTCGTGGGCCACGATCCAGTCGCTGGCGGTGCGAGACTCGCGGGTGCGCGGGCTGCGTTTCCGGCGGAACTTTGGCAAAGCGGCGGCGCTGCAGGCGGGCTTCTCCCGGGCCGGCGGCGAACTGATCTTCACCCTCGATGCCGACCTGCAGGACGATCCCCGGGAGATGCCCAAGTTCCTAGCCAGCCTGGCGTCGGGCGCGGACTTGGTCAGCGGCTGGAAGCAGCAGCGGTTCGACCCCTGGCACAAGGTCTGGCCGTCGCGGGTCTTCAATCGCATGGTGAGTCGGCTGACGGGAGTCCGACTGCACGACCACAACTGCGGATACAAATGCTACCGCCGCGAAGTGCTGGAGGAGCTGCGTCTCTATGGCGAACTCCACCGCTTCGTGCCCGTGCTCGCCGCCGCTCGCGGCTGGCGCGTGGCGGAGGTGGTGGTCGAGCATCGGCGACGCGTCTACGGACACTCGAAGTTCGGCCTGTGGCGCATCCCCAAGGGTTTCCTCGACCTGCTCACGGTCAAGTTCCTGACCAGCTACGGCCAGCGGCCGCAGCACCTGTTCGGCCTGATCGGCACCTGCCTCTTCGGGCTCGGTTTCCTGAACCTCGTGGTCCTCTGCGCGACCTGGATCCTCTCGCGCACGCTGGACGGCTGGATTCCCGTGCACCTCACCCAGACGCCCTATTTCTATATCTCCCTGGCCTCGGCGGTGCTGGGCGGACAGTTCCTGGCGGCGGGCATGGTGGCCGAACTGCTGACGGCCCAGCGAGCGACCGAAGTCACCCCGTACGCGATTTCCGAAACGACTCCCGCCCCGACGGAAGGCGCATCGACGATCTCGGCAACTGGCCAAGCCGACGTTCCAGGCCTGGGAGCGATGGCGGATTCGGGCGGACCCTTGCCGCGGGGCGACCGGCGCGTGCCCGGGCCCCACTGGACCTCGACGGGACGCGGGGCGGAGTCGCCGCGCGAGCAGCCATGAGCCGACCTGCACGGACGCCGGCGGAAGCGCGGCAGCGTCGTCTCTTCCTGCTCTTCATCGGCCTGGCGCTGCTGATCGCCTGCGGCCGCATCCTGACCGCCCGGTCGCGTGACGGCCAGACGCCGTTCTTCAGCGCCAACGACCGCAGTCGCTGGTGCACGATCAGCGCGCTGGTGGATGAAGGCACCTACGCGATCGACAACGTCCGTGTGCGGAAGGGTTGGAACACGATCGACCTGGTGCGCCACGCGGATGCCTCGGGGCAGCTGCGATACTATTCGAGTAAACCGCCGCTGCTGGCTACGCTGCTTGCGCCACAGTACTGGCTGATCCGCCAAGTCACCGGCTGTACGTTCGCCGAACATCCGTTCCTGGTGGCCCGCACCATCCTTCTGGTCACGCACGTGCCGCTGCTGCTGCTCTACTTCGGGCTGCTCTGGGGCGAGATCGACCGGTTGGGCGGTACGCCGTTCGGCCGCTGCTTCACGATGGCGGCCGCCGCGTTTGGAACTTTTCTCACCACCTTCGCCAATACGCTCAACAACCACCTGTTCGCCGCCGTCTGCGTGATGCTGGCGTGGAGTTGCCTGGCGCGGGTGGAGCGGGACCGTGGGGCACCGGGCTGGGTGCATGGAGTCTGCGGCCTGGCGTCGGCCTTCGCGGTGACCTGCGAGCTGCCGGCCTTGAGCTACCTGGCGGTCGTGTCCGCCTGGCTGCTCTGGCGCACGCCCCGGCCGACACTGACTCGGTTCGCTCCCGCCGCCCTGCTGGTGGCCGTGGCCTTCTTCGGCACGAACTATCTCGCCCACGGCAGCCTGCGGCCTCCTTACGCGCATCGGGAGGACGGCAACAACTGGTACAACTATCCCGGCAGCTACTGGATCGAGAACCGCAAGGGCGTGGACCTGGGCGAGCCGTCGCGGCTGCGTTACCTGTTCCACTGCACGCTGGGCCACCACGGCTTCTTTTCGCTCACGCCCCTCTGGCTGCTGGGGGCTTGGGGCGGCTGGCGCTGGCTGCGCGACGCTGATCGGCTGCGTCGCTTCCTGGCCGCGCTGGCCTGCGGACTGCTGATGCTGTGCGTCGGCTTCTATGTCTTCCAGCGGCCGTTGATCGACCGCAACTACGGCGGCATCACCAGTGGCCTGCGGTGGCTCTTCTGGCTCATTCCGCTCTGGACCCTGCAGCTGCTGCCCGCCGTCGACCGCCTGGCCGCCTCGCGTTCCGGCCGTGCGGTGGCCCTCACCCTGCTGGCCGCCTCAGCCTTCTCGGCCCACTACGGCCTCAACAACCCCTGGGTCCACCCCTGGCTCTACACGCTGGTCGGCGGCCGATGACGGACAGGAGACCTGCCCCCTTAGCCGCCGTCGCCATGCATCACGGATCCTTCCTGCCGTCCATGCTCTTGAGCAGTCCGAACAGGTCGCTGTCGGTGGTGAGGATGAGCGTCGTGTCGCGGCCGAGCGTCTCCTGGTAGGTCTCCAGCGTCTTCTGGAAGCGATAGAAGTCCGCGGCGACCGGGCTGCCGCTGTAGGCCCCGGCGAAGATCTGCGAGGCCTGCGCGTCGGCGGCCCCCTTGATCTCCTGCACCTTGCGGTACGCATCCGATTCGATGCGGCGCAGGTCCTTCTCCTTGCGACCGTCGATCTTCGCCGCCTCGCCGGCTCCCTCGGAGCGGAAGCGTTCGGCGATCTGCATGCGTTCGGACGCCATGCGGTCGTAG
This sequence comes from uncultured Pirellulaceae bacterium, assembly GCA_964620405.1. Lineage (GTDB taxonomy): Bacteria > Planctomycetota > Planctomycetia > Pirellulales > Pirellulaceae > CAZUJM01. Next base: position 14,398 of record CAZUJM010000050.1, read on the forward strand.
ATCTTCTCGATCACGCCGGCCTTGTAGTTCAGCCGCTTGACGCGCACGTCCAGAAGTTCGATGCCCCAGATGCCCACCTTCTTCGAGGCGGCCGCCAGGATCTCGCGTTCCAACGCCTTCCGCCCGAAACGGATCGGCGCCAGCTTGCCGATCGTCCCCACGGCGTCCTTCGATTCCACAATCGTCGCATCCTGCTCCGGCTGGCGAGCGATGTCCGAGCGGACCATTTCGATCAGATCGTGGCGCGCGACTACGTTCCGCGTCTCGCTGCCAATGATGTCATCCAGCCGCGACAGGGCGCTTCGCTCGTCACGCAGGCTCTGGAAATACTTGAGCGGGTCCACGATGCGCCACCGTGCGAACGTGTCCACGACGATGTACAGCTTGTCCCGCGTCGTCATCTCGCCCGGCAGGCCGTCCCATTCGAGGATGCGTTTCTCGAAGCGGTTGACGGTCTGGATGAAGGGCACCTTGAAGTGCAGGCCGGCCCCGGGCTGGGCGACCGAATTGATCGGGCTGCCGACGGGACGGCCGAACTGGGTGACCACCACCTGCGTCGCCTCGTCCACCGTGTACGCGCAGCCCAGCAGCCCGATGGCCACGGCCACCAAAGCGATCGCTCCCGCCGGCGAGAAGAGGAATTCGGAGCAGCGAACCAGCAGGCGGAAGGCCGGATGATCGGTGAAGGAATCGTTCATGGTCGAGGACCTTGGAGGTGGGAATCGGACGGAAATCGAATCGGAGGCGAATGGAATCGAGCGGTCAGCGAAATGGACCCGGGCGTCAGCGGTTCGCGGGAGCCGACTGCTGCAGGTTCATCAGCGGCAGGAACTGCTTCGCATCCGCGTCCAGCACCACCTTTCCGCCCAGCTTGGGAATGACATCCGCGAGCGTTTCCAGGTAGAGCCGCTGGCGGGTGATTTCGGGAGCTTTCTCGTACTGCGCGAGCAGCGCCTTGAAGCGGGCCACGTCGCCCTCGGCTTCATTCACGCGCTTCAGCGCGTACCCTTCCGCCTCGCTAATCGCCCGCGCCGCCTCGCCTGCCGCGCGGGGCACCACCTTGTTGTATTCGCCGTTCGCCTGGTTGATCACCTGCTCGCGCTCCTGCTGCGCCCGGTTCACCTCCTCGAACGCCGCCTGCACCATCTCCGGGGGCCGTACGTTCTTGAGCTGCACCTGCTGCACACGAAGCCCCATCTCCAGTTCGTTGACCAGCGTCATGAGCTTCGTCATGGCGTCGTTTTCAATGCTCTGCCGGCCGATGGTCAACACCTCATCGACCGTGCGGTCGCCGACCACCTCCCGCATCACCGACTCCGCCAGGTCCCGCAGCGTCAGCCCCGGCTCCCGGTTGTTGAACAGGTAGTGCACCGGATCCGAAATCTCATACTGCACGACCCACTCGACGTGCGCCGCGTTCAGGTCGCCCGTCACCATGTCGCTCTCCTTGTCCTGCTCGTTCGAGACCTGGTCGGCGTTGGTGGCACCGGACGAGCCGAATCCGAACTCCATCTTCAGCTGTCGCTTCACCGGCAGGATCGTGACCTGGTCGATGCCGAAGGGCAGGCGGAACCGCAACCCCGAATCGACGGTCTTCACATAGCGACCGAAACGCTGCACCACACCCACGCTCTCCGGGCCCACCACATAGACACTCCGCGTCAACCCGATGAACACGGCCAGGGCGGCGACGCCGGTGATGAGCAGCGACCAGTTGAGGCCAACGACGTTGCCCTCGGGCGTCACGCGAAAGAAACGTGGGGAAAAGTCAAACGGCGGGAATCGTCGCATGGCAAGTTGCTCCGTGGCGTCGAGGCAGCTGCCCGCGAATCGGCTCGGGTACCGAGGATCGGCCCCACCTCGCAGCATTCACCACCTCGCCCGACCGCCGGAATTATAGCCCGTTGCCAAGCCGATCCGCATCCCGCCGGCCTGGCGTTGGCCCAGCTGACGCGGTCCGGGCCCCTTCGCGGGCGGGCTCCCGAACCGTTCGACGCGCGATTCACGCGGGGATTCAACTCCGGAACGCCTTCCCGACAGCCTCCCGCGCGGCCCCGCAGGGACAGCCCGGACGCCGACGGTTATACTGCCGATACGTTGATCTTTGCCGTGGATTCCCGGGAGTATTTCCATGCGTTGGCCGTCCTGGTTCGGTGTCGCGTTCGTCCTTTGGATGGCCCAGCCCCTGGCGGCCGACGGTCCGGCGGATAACCGCGTGGAGGGCGTCCGCCTCGTGCCTCCGCCGGGCATCGAAGTGTCGGCGGAGCGGACGGAGGTCCTGCAGAAGGAACTGGCGAAGCTGCAGGCGGAGATCGCCGAACTGGCATCGCGTCCGGATCCCGTGGTGGTCGAATACCTTCCCGACGTGGAAATCTTCGCTCGCGCGATCGCACTAGCGCTTCGCGACCAGACGTTCTACGAAGAGGCGGATGTCGATCGAGGCCTGGACCTGCTGCGCGAAGGCACCCAGCGCGCCGCGGCGCTGGCGCAAGGCGAGACGCCTTGGCGCGACGCGCCCCAAGGCAACGTGCCGCGAGCAATCGTCCGCGGTTTTCGCTCCGCGCTCGACGGCACCGCGCAGCCCTATGGCGTGGTCATCCAACCGGGACCGGAGGGAGAGGTGGCAGCTGCGGGGCGGCGAGCGGATGTCTGGTGCCGGGGCCGCAGTGAACGAGGCCTGGAGCTGCAGTTCCTCGCCACCCGCCGCAAGTCGCTCGATCCGCTGCCCGCGCCTGGAGTCGTGATGATCCACCCGTTCGGCCGCTACTGCAATGCCAACAAGTTGGCAGGCGAGATCGACACGCTGGAAGCGATCCAGCATGCGCAGCGCGAGTATGGGATCGATCCACGGCGGATCGCCATCCGCGGGTTCTCCATGGGCGGCGCGGCCGCGTGGCACCTGGCCGTGCACTATCCCGATCGCTGGTTCGCCGCCACGCCCGGCGCGGGGTTCTCGGAGACGCCGGAGTTCCTGCGGGTATTCCAGGACGAGACGCTGGAACCCGCCTGGTTTGAGCAGAAGCTGTGGCAGTGCTACGACTGCCCGGTGTGGGTGCGCAACCTGCGGATGCTGCCAACGATCGCGTACAGCGGAGCGCTCGACAAGCAGAAGCAGGCGGCCGACGCGATGGCCCGCGCGAGCTGGGCGCTGCCGGAGGGCGAGCGTTTCGAGTTGACGCACCTGGTGGCACCGGACACGGGACACCAGATCGCGCCGGCCGCGCGGGAGGAGATCGAGCGACGGCTCGCCCTCCTCGACGCCCGTCGTTCCTCCACACCGCCACGACACGTCAGCTTCACCACCACCACGCTGCGTTACCCCGGCGCGCACTGGATCACCGTCGAGGCCCTCCGCGAACACTGGGTTCCCTCCACCATCCACGGCCGACTCGCCGACGACTCGATCGTCCTCACCGTGGAACCGGGCGTGCAGCAGTTCTCCATCCACTTCGATACCGACGCCCTGCCATCGCACGTCGAAACGCTGCAGGTTGCGATCCACGAAGCCGACACCAGCACGCCCGTCGCCAGCCAGGCAATTCCGGCACCCAACGGGCCCCGTCCCGCCAACTCGCGTGTCGCCACGCCCGCCGCCGGTGGCTCGCTGGAATGGCCCGACTCGCTGTTGGTCAACCGCAGTTCCGACCACTCCTGGCACGCCAGCTTCCGCCGCGTAGCCGATCACTGGGAACGCGTCTCGCCCCTGGAACCTCCCGCGCCCGGCCTCCGCAAACGCCACCAACTGCAAGGACCGATCGACGACGCGTTCCTCGGGCCGTTCCTTTTCGTGCGTCCCAGCGGCGCCGGTTACCACCCGACCACCGACGCCTGGGTGGAAGCCGAACTGCAGCATGCCCTCCAGCAGTGGGCCCGGCAGATGCGGGGCGAAGTCCGGATCAAGTCGTCGGCCGACGTCACGGCGGAAGACCTGCGCCGGTACCACCTGGTGCTGTGGGGCGATCCGCGCAGCAACCCCACCATCGCCCAGGTGCTCGGACTGTTGCCCCTGCGATGGGATGAGAACACGGTCCGCGTCGGCGATCGCGACTTCGCAGGCGGCTCGCACGTCCCGCTGATGATCTACCCCAACCCTCTCGCCCCCGAAAAGTACGTTGTGCTCAACAGCAGCTTCACGTACCGCGAGTACGACTACTTGAACAACGCGCGCCAGGTGCCGAAGCTGCCGGACTGGGCCATCCTCGATATCACGACCGCGGCCAACGCGCGCTGGCCCGGACGCGTCGCCGACGCCGACTTCTTTGACGAGAATTGGCAGCTCAAACCGCTCCGCCCACTGCAACAGCCCTGACCGCTGCCGGGATTCCCGGAAGTCCGGCCGAAGCTCGCTGGACCAAACTCGTTGAGAGGGCGCCTCCATGAATGAAGCAGAGAATCCGTTCGCAACGACTTCCAACGAGGCCGCGTACGTCGAGGCCGATCAGGAGCCGATCCCGCCGCGGTCGCTCTCGCGAACTGTCGCTTACTGGACCCTGATCTGCTGCACTTCCGCCATCCCCAGCTTCGGGCTGGGCACCAATGTGGTACAGCCACCTTGGGGAATCGCCGCGATGATCCTGGGTGTCCTGCTGTTCATTGGAGCGTATGTGTTGTTCGACCGACGCTACCTCGAACCCATCGCGCGGCGCAACCACCACTTCCGCACGGCCATGCTCTGGGGATTCGGGCTGCGCGCCACCGCCTCGCTGCTGGTGCCGGTGGGCGTAGCCCTCGATGTGCTGCCGGGCCTCCTCAGCATCGG
>CAZUJM010000050.1:19166-28498 GCA_964620405.1 uncultured Pirellulaceae bacterium
GAGATCGTGCAGACGCTGCTGCCCGCCGTCGTGAACGATCCCGTTCCCGGCGCACCGGTCAACTCCGCCCCGTTTCATCCGACCAATCCGCTCCCCGGCTTCTGTGCCGCGCTGCTCGCCACCCTGCTGCAAGGCCTCTTCATGAACGGGCTCCTCTGGCCGGTAATCCTGGCCATCTACGTGGCGATCGACTTCTTTCGCGGTGCAAAGCGGACGCATTAAGTGCGGTCAGCGGTCGTTGTCGCGGGGGTGACTTCGCAACTTGTCCCACGACGCCGAAGCGATTGCCGCGGTGGTTGCCCAACGAGCCGAAAGCGCATGATGGAGATGCTGGTCAGAATGGCTACTTCGCTTCGTGTGTGATCACCGCACGCTCGAGGAGCAGATTCCGGAGGCACCGAAGTCCTCGAGACGGCTGAAGCCCTCCAAGACGAGCCTGCGGCTAGCGCCATGGTTGCCGCGTCCACTGCCGCGCCGACCGTCCCGCCGTGAATGTGACTCCACGAATTGCTCTTAGGGACTCTTGCAGGACCTTCGTGAGAGGCCGAACTAGCAATGCGGCACATCGGCGACGATCAAGTGAGTCACCGCAAGAACCTGCAACGTTGATTCATGCCATGCCAGAGCCGCATCTGAGCGAGATCACACTAGGCACGTACAAAGCTGCCCACTTTTGCTCGCCAGCGACTGCTTGACTGAATTGCATCGCCCACGAATGAAGTGCCAACACGATGTCGCTATTACGCGGCACGGTTTATGCACCACCTCCTTGGACACAGCTCCATTTCGTGGAGACTCGCAGCTTGCGAAGAGAATGCCGACTGGGCGCGATCACCATGATCCACCGACATGCGGCACTCTCGGACACCATGCCGATGCTTCGCTCGATGCAGCACCCACATTTCATCGACTGAGGAGAAGGACCATGTTGCAGTTAGCGATCGCCTGTCTGATCATCGCGATAATCGCTGCCATTCTCGGCTTCGGAGCCATTGCGGGCTCCTTCGTCGGAGTGGCGAGAATCCTGTTCCTTGTATTCCTCGCCTTGGCCGTGCTCTCCTTTCTGGGCAGTGCCTTCCGACGGGGAAGCAGTCCTGGCTAAGTGGTTCACTCAGGACTGCCTGTTCCGCGGAATGCGGCGCGGGAAGCGCACGAGCAGATGCAGGTCTCGCGCGATGCGGGGCACCATAGTTGCACCTTCTCCATCCAGTACACGACACCTGCTGGCGGATGCACGAAGACTTTTTAGCCGAGCGCTCCATCACGGAACCGCACCGCGACAGGAATCCTCATCCGCGGCTGTCGGCATTACTCATGGAACGCGACCGTTAGTCCCCTGCCTGGGCCCGCATCATGCGGGTCGTTGAAAACTTGAGATGCCAAAACGGCACGGCAAGTCCGGCGGAAGCGATGGCCAACTTGGCAATACCCGTGGTTGTCCGGAAGTCCATGTCGCAGCGCACGCATCAGATGTCAGGCGGCATCAGGCGCATGCTGCTGGACAGCAGGGCGAAACAACTCCGCCTGCGAATGCTCAGCTTCGAACCGACTCCGCATCCTCGCGGTTCGCAGATGCGTCCGTCAGGAACATGCTCGATCAACTTCCGACTCCGAGCTACCAAGAAGTAGCCATAGACTCTCGACAACTGACCTGCCTTCCCAACGGAGAACCGACATGCTTGAGCCACTCTTGATTGTGCTTCTAATCCTTTTTCTTCTGGGCGCACTGGGAACGCTGCCCACCTGGCCTCACAGCAGAAGCTGGGGCTATGGCCCCAGCAGCGCGATGGGGTTGATTGTCCTCATCGTGGTCATCCTGCTCATCCTTCGTCTCCTGAGAATTCAATAAGCATTTCGCAAGACACGAGGGCTCAGACCGACATGGAGATCGGACCTCGGCCGAGACACGCCGATTCCGAGTCGAGTTAATACGTCTGCCAAGGGATCCCCCCACGATTGCCAAGAAAGTGATGACTCATGAACCTGCCTCAAATACCGGCCATCCTCGTGCTTGCCGGATTGCTTACGGCGAGCGGTTGTGAAAAGAAGCCTGCTGATTCCGCGCCCGGAAAGATCACGTCCGATCAGGTTGGTCGCGATATCGACCAAGCAGTGAAGACGGCGGTCGAGTTTTCGCAACAGGCGAAGGAAGAGTTCCAAATGAATCTCGAGAGACAACTACAGGACTTGGACACCGAAATCGGCACGCTGCGTGAAAAAGGCAGCAACCTGCGGGACGACGCCAAGGCCCAATGGGATCGGACCATGGCGGAACTGGACACCAAGAGGGAAGCAGTCCGCACCAGGCTGGCCCAAGCCGGCCAGTCGACGGCCGATGCTTGGAAAGAGACGCAGCAGGAGGCTCAATCCGCTTGGGAAGACTTGTCCAGAGCGTTTCGCGATGCGAAGCGTGAGTTCGAATCGACGGCGAAACCCGACTGAGCAGATGATAGGCGAAGAGCCCTCCCCGGCTGCTCGTGATCCACCATTCGGGGCTGCTACCGCTGGCGCTCAGCCTCAAGGCCGGAGTCGGACTTCATCCGAAAGTCAACAACGCGACCAGACTGCTGTTGCGAAGATCCGGCTGCTCGTTCGCGGTGGATCGTGCCAAGCAATGAGAAGAGGCCATGAATAAGCTTTCGTTCGATGGCCTGACGAGGAGGCGTCCCAACCAAAACAACGACCGCTATCAAGCTGATACTGAAGCGGTTGCAAAGACCCCGCAGTGCCAGTTGCCGTCGACAAAAATCGTTCCGTGAACCGATCCAATGCAACGGAGGACCCCATGGCCACTATCCTCCCCAGACCAGCCATTGCCGGAATGGGAGCAATACCGCACGAAGCCGGTGTTGCCTTTCGACTCTGGGCACCGCACGCCGAAGCCGTATTGGTGACTGGAACCTTCAACGACTGGTCACCCGTCGCCCACCCGATGGTAAAGGAGGAGGGCGGTTACTGGTATGCCGACATCGCCGCGGCGGCTATCGGCCATGAGTATCGGTATCGCATCGTCAACGGCGACAAGCAACTTCTGCGAATCGACCCGTACGCACGGCAAGTCACTAACTCCGTAGGGAACGCGGTAGTCGCCGATCCGAACTTCGATTGGAGCGACGACGACTTCCACTTGCCTGCAATCAATGAACTCGTGATTTATGAGATGCATTTGGGGACCTTCCACAATGACGAGGACGAGAATTCGGACAAGTTTTCCGAGGCGGTGCAGAAACTCGACCACCTGAAGCGATTGGGCGTAAACGTCATCGAAGTGATGCCTTTGGCTCAGTTTGCTGGTAACCTGTCGTGGGGATACAACCCGTCGTGCGTCTTTGCGGTGGAAACCAACTACGGCGGTCCCGCTGGCTTCAAGCGATTCGTCAAGGCGGTACACCAGGCCGGGATTGGGGTGGTCTTGGACGTCGTCTACAACCACTTCGGACCGAGCGACCTTGACTTATGGCAGTTCGACGGATGGAGCGAGAACGGACAGGGGGGGATCTATTTCTATAATGACTGGCACGCCGAGACCCCCTGGGGCTCCACCCGCCCCGACTACGGTCGCAAGGAGGTACGCCAGTTCATTCGAGACAACGCGCTGATGTGGCTGGAAGAGTACCATGTCGATGGCCTGCGGCTCGACATGACGCTCTTCATGCACAACGTGCGTGGAAACGGTGACCCGGGCGCGGATTTGCCGGACGGCTGGAGCCTGATCCAGTGGATCAATCGCGAAGTGCGGCAGCGGTATCCTGGACGCATCACGATCGCCGAAGACCTGCAGAACGACGATCGCCTCACAATGCCGGTGGACCAAGGGGGAGCGGGCTTCACCGCTCAGTGGGGGGCGCGCTTCGTCCACCCCGTGCGGGCTGCCGTCATCACCCCCGACGACACCCAACGATCGCTCGACAGCGTCCGCCTTGCCATCGAAGGGCGATACAACGGAGACCCCTTCCAACGCGTCATCTATAGCGAATCCCACGACGAAATCGCGAATGGCAAGGCCCGGGTTGCTTCGGAGATCAACCCCCAGAATCCCGACTGTTGGGCCGCCCAGAAACGCACAACCCTAGCCGCCGCGCTGGTACTGACATCGCCCGGCATCCCGATGCTGTTCCAGGGACAGGAGTTCCTTGAAGACGGCTGGTTCCAGGATTCGGTGCCGCTCGATTGGCACAAGTCGGAAGAGTTCAGCGGTCTGGTGCGCATGTACCGGGATTTAATTCACCTGCGACTCAACCGATTCGGCTCGACCTGCGGACTGACCGGATCAGGTCTCAATACGTTCCATCAGAATCAGGCCGATAACGTCCTTGCCTATCATCGCTGGCACCAAGGAGGCTTCGGAGATGACGTAGTCGTGGTTGTGAACCTTTCGCACAACGCCCATAGCAACTACCAATTGGGATTTCCGTCACCGGGAATCTGGCGACTGAGGCTGAACAGTGACTGGGTCGGCTACAGCCGCGCCTTTGGCAACCAGACTTGTTCCGACGTGGTGGCAGACGCGAAGAATAGCGGCGAAACCCAGGCGCCCAACGACGCGCCGCGCGATGGCTTCCCCGCTTCAGGGACAGTCAACATAGGCCCCTACAGCGTGCTGATTCTGTCCCAGGACAAATCCGGCCAGTAGCGCAGGAGAGTGCAGCGACGAAGGCGGCAACGGAAAGAATTCGCGACGAAAGTCGCTGCACAAGATGACGAGGACCTGGCCACCCAGAACGAGGTAAGCGGCCACGACAACCATTCTTCCCACCTCGGCCAGGCGGATTGCCACCACGGAGACCACCGAGTCCACGAAGAATCGCGGAGCCCCCCTGGCACCGGGAGACACACAACCCGCCCCGCAATTCGCCCCCGGGCGTCCATGCCTTGGCCCTTCTGCCACAGCTCGTCAACCAAAACGGCGTCGCACTCCCGGATTTTCATCTTGCCCCTCCGGGACCATCATGCCAATACTGGACCCTCGGGTGCTTGCAACGTTGAACGAGCGTTTGTCCAAGTCCCCTCTTGGACGTCAACGAACGACAACGAAATGGATCCATGAGCGAAAACCCGTTCGAATCGACTTCCAACGAAGCGGCTTACGGGGAGCCGGAACCGGACCAGGGTCCACCGCGGTCGCGAACGCGGATCGTCACCTACTGGGGCATCGTCTGCTCGATCTCCGCGATCCCCAGTTTCCTGATGGGGCTGGATGTCGTGCAGCCGCCCTGGGGAATCCCGGCGATGGTGGTGGGCGTCCTGCTCTTCATCGGGGCCTACATCCTGGTCGACGTGCGTTACCTGGATCCGCTCGCCCGACGCAAGCAGAACTTCCGCACCGCCATGCTCTGGGGGTTTGGACTGCGAGCCACCGCCTCGCTGCTCCTGCCCGCCGGCATCCTGCTCGACATGCTTCCTGGGCTGCTCAGCGTCACGATCGTCCGGACGATCTTTCCCCCGCCCCCGGGCAGCGAGTCGACATCCATCGGCTTCCCTTACGGAGTCGACAACGTCTTTGGCTTCTTCCCTGCACTGGTCACGACGCTGCTGCAGGGCGTGCTCATGAACGCTCTGCTCTGGCCAATGATCCTCGTCCTCTACTCCGCGCTCGAATTTTTCCGCGGCAAGGATACACGCCCTGAAGAAATGTGACTTCAGGCGGGACAACTATTCGGCCTTGAGCAGCGAGAAAGTCATGGCGTCGAAGACACGCGCCAACTCCTCGAACTCGCGGTTCTCGGCCTGCATCAGAATCGCCAAGGCCAGACCGTTCTTCTCGCAACCAAACACCTGGGCAGTGACGAGCAGGTCGAGGCAGTAGAAGTTCAACTCCTGGCCCTCCATCTCCAGCGGGCCGACCTTGCGCTGCACCTCGTGCACCTCGGTCTCCTCGTACTCGTTGGCGATCGCCTCGCCGACGCGCTGGACCAGGTCGCCAGCCGGGGGCCGGTCGGCCGTCACCGACCAGAAGGCACCCGAGGGGCTCTGCACGGTCACCGAACGCGGGTAGGACTGGGAAGCCTCCCGCGTCACGGTCCAGTTCTCCGGGTAGAGAAACTGAAAACCAAGCTCTTTGAATTCCGCGGTCATGCAAGTTCCTCCGGGCAGCCTGAGGGAGAGCGGCCGGTGCGGACACCTGCACGGCTGCTAGCGGGCCGATTCGTTCTTGTCGTGCGTGGACCGAAATTCTATCCTTCGCCGCCCAAGGTTGCCTACGCCGCTCCCCCGCATCCCCAGGGAATCGCTGACGTGCCGTCCCCACTGCTGCCATTCACTCGGCCGCCCGCCAACCCGCGTTTGGACGCACCAGTTGCTGGGCCGCCAGCAGCTGCGTTGTTACCAGCCGCTGGACGGCGACTTCGCGTCTCGACGGCAAGCACTCGCCGGGTCGCCTTGCTGTGCCTGGCCGCCCTGCTGCCGCTTCCCAGCTGCGCTCGGCTGCGGGGACCGAAACCGACGCCCGAACATGTCGTGGTGGCCCGCCAGCTTTCCCAGCAAGGGCTCAATGCCCTGCACGTCGGCCGCTATGCCGACGCGGAACTGCACTTCCGCGAGGCCATCCAGAAGTGCCCGACGAACACGACGGCTCGCTACCAACTGGCGAACTGCCTGTGGAAGCGTGGAGCGAACGAGGAGGCGATCGAGCAGCTGACCGAGGCGTTGGAGATCTCCGGCCGCACCGATGTCGGCATGCTCGTGGAACTCGGTTACATGCACGCCAACCAGGGGCACATGAAGGAAGCGTACCAGTTGAGCGAAGATGCCGTCCGGCTCGCGCCCGATCGTACCGATTGCTGGCAGCTGCGCGGGGACGTGCTGCGGGAGGAGGGCCGCCTGGGCGCGGCGCTGGCCGCTTACCACCGAGCGTTGGCCCACGATCCCGCCAATGCGGACGCGCGACTGGCCACGGCCGAGATCCATCTGGAGCAAGGCCAAGCGGCCCGCTCCCTGGCCGCCCTCTCGCGACTGGAGGAACAGATTCCCCCCGAGAACCGCACGCTCCAGATGCTAGTCCTCAAGTCCCGCTCGTTGCGGGCCATGCAGCGGCCCGAGGATGCGGAACGGCTGCTCATGGAAGTTGCCCAGCAGCAGAAACCGGACCCGGAGGTGCTGGTCGAATTGGCTGAAGCCCAGACCGAGGCCGGTCACCTTGCCCAGGCCAAACGGACGCTGCAGGAGGTCCTGCCGCTGGTCGATCCCGCCGAGCAGGAAAGGCTCCAGTCGCTCATCCCCCAAACGGCCCGTACCCCCGAAGCACCGGATGCGCCACTCCGACGCTAGCTGATGAAGTTGCCTCCCTCAAGCGGCCGATGATCCCCGGTCGCCGGGAAAGTCGCCCGATGCTTCCTCCATTTACCGGTCCAAGCCATCCGCTTTCCCTGTCCCCTACATTTTTTGACCCTCTTCAGATCGTGAGGTAGGGTACCGGTGGCCGTGGGGCGGATGCCGATGCGACAGGCACCGAGTTCGCCCCGATCGCCCCCCCGCCAGGCCCGACGGAATCATCACCGAGATCCGCAGGCCGACCGATCCGCCAGACCAATCCCGACCCCTGCAACGCAAATCACCCAAGGAGCATCTCGATGCCGCAAGCGACCATGGACCCGACGAATACTGGCTTTGTGGAACGACGCTCCGGACTGGTGGCCACTCCGCCCACGGTCGAGCGTCGCCAGTTCACCAACTCGCACCAAGACGCCTCGCCGCAGGTACGCGAGCTGGCCGTGGCCATCGACGAATACAAGCTCCGCCACCGCCGCCGCTTCATCTCGTACGACGAAATCTTCGCCGTCATCACCGAACTCGGCTACCGGAAGTGCGAGGCCTGATCCAGGCCGCACGATCCCTGGCGACTGACCGAGGCGACCGGAACTCCGGTCGCCTTTTTGCTGCGCGGTCCGCAACGAGAAAGCGAGCCCCGCGCTCGTTTCACCCCTACTGCCAATCCCGCGACGTCAGCTTGCTCGCTTCGATGCTCGCGGAGATGTCGCTGAGCGAGGAGACCATCGTGGTCGAGGATCCGCTAACGGGAGCGGGCGAGGAGGCAGGCACCACGCCCAGGATTCCAAACCCGTTCGTCAGCACTCCTGCCAGGTTGCCGTTTCCAGCCACGTCCGTGAATCGGCCAGCAGGCACCGACACCCGGACCGTCCCGATCGACGCACCCGTTCGAGTGTACGTAGCCGTATAGTTCCGGCCTGACCCGCTGAAGTTGGAAAGCACGCCGCCGGTGGTGACCACGTCAGTCGCGGTGAAGTTCACGGAGATTTCGCTGAGCAGGAACGTGATCGTGGCGGTGCCGCCCGTCACCAGCGTGGCCTTGCTGCTGGAGATCCTGACCACAGGTGCCATGCTGTCGACGATGATCGACGGTGAAAGCAAGCCGGCCGTGTTGCCATTGCCGGCGGCGTCGGTGAACTTGTTGACCGCCACCGAGATCGTACCCGGGGTGATCGAATTCGTCGCGGGGCGGAATCGGGCGGAATAGGTCGTGCCCGACCCCGTGAAGTTCGAGAGCACGCCGCCGGTGGTTGCCACGTCGGCCAGCGTGAAGTTCACGGAGGCTTCGCTGAGCACGAACGTAATGGTGGCGGAGTCGCCTGCCTTCACCGCAGCCATGTTACTCGAAATGGCGATCGTGGGAACGATGGTATCGATGTTGATTGAAGTCGCCAGAGCCCCGGCCGTATTGCCGACGCCAGCCGCACTGGTGAAGCTACCCGACGCCACCGAAATCGCGCCCGCTGCGGTCGAATTCGTCGCCGGCGTGAACGTCGCCGAGTAGTTCCTGCCCGACCCGGTGAAGCCGGACAGCGTACCGCCGCTGGCTACCACGTCGGTCACGTCGAAATCCGTCGACGCTGCACTGAGCGTAAACGTGAGCGTGGCCGTTTCGCCGGCCTTCAGCTTCGCCTTATTGCTGGCGATCGTGATCGTCGGCGGAGGACTCAGCGGCGTCACGCTGACGGTTACCGACTTCTCCCCGGTCAGACCGCCGGCATCGGTCACCACCACGGTAAACGTGTAGCTCGACTTCGCCGCGTAGTTCGCCGAAGCGACCAGGGTCACCTTCCCCGTCTGCCCGTTGATCGACACCAGGCTGGCATCGCCCACGCCCGGCTTGATGCTGAAGGCCTTGGTATCGCCGGCATCGACGTCACTGGCCGTCGCCGTGTAGATCGCCGTGGTCGTCGGCGCGCCCTCCATCACCGTGCCCGTCGCACCCGAGGTGATCGTCGGAGCCTCATTCACGTTCGTCACGCTGACGGTGACCGGCTGCTCGTCGGTCAAGCCGCCCGAGTCGGTCACCACCACCGTGAACGTGTAGCTCGACAGCGTCTCGTAGT
>CAZUJM010000051.1:0-5707 GCA_964620405.1 uncultured Pirellulaceae bacterium
TCGCCCGCATGCGGATGCTGGTCACCGTTCCCGACACATCGTCCAGCGTGGTCACGTCGCCGACGCGAACCGGGCGTTCGAACAGCAGGATGATGCCGGACACGAAGTTCGCGAAGATCTCCTGCAGGCCGAAACCGAGACCGACCGTGATACCAGCGGCCAGCCACTGGACGCTCGACCAGTAGATGTGCAGCGTGCGACACGCCACCAGGACTCCAGTGAGCGCGACCGCGTAGTAGACCAGCACGCTGATCGCATGGCGTCCGCCGCGATCGAGCGGCAACTGGTTCAGCACGGTGATCTGCAGCAGCGCGGGCAGGTTGCGTCCCAGGATGAAGGTGCCCAGCAGGCAGACGGCGGCGATGAGGCCATGCCGCAGCGTCGTCGGGACATCGCGGGAAAAGGCCTTCCGCACCAGTTCGCCACGGCTATCCTCGATCGTCTCGGTGACTTCCACCGTTTGCGTCCACAGTTCGACGCGATCCAAGATTTTCAGGGCGGGCAGCACGTCGTTCCAGATGACCCAGATGCCGGCGAGGATCGCGACGGTAACCGCCTGGCGCAGCAGGATCCGCAGTCGGTCGTGCACTTCGGACCAGTCAGGGCCGTCCAGCGGTTGCGGGGTCACGGTCGCCACTCCGGCGGGCGTCTCGGAGGCCTCGGCCGCCTGCTGGCGGTCGCGTACCTGCTGCATGGCCAGCCGTCGGCGTGTGACGACGAACCAGCGAGAAATGACGGCGTGCACCAGCAGCACGGCCAGCGCCAGGCCCAGCGTGGCCTGCAGGCGGACGGCAAGATGCAGCGCGGAATAGTAGTAGCCGACCAGCGCCAGGCCGGCCAGCGACAGCGGCAGCAGGATGCCGACCGTGTGCGCGGCGGCGCGAACGCGATGCAGCCAGCCAGCGGAGTCCTTGGCGAGAGCTTCGCGGAAGATGTTTCGCCGCTTGCCCATGGTCCAGTGTACGAACAGGGCCAACATCAGCATCACCATCACGAACGCCGTGCGCCCCAAGGAGTCGCTCCAGACACCATGGTCGTACACTTGGCAGACGCGAACGATGCACGCCAGGGGCAGACCGACCACCGTCAGCCACCGCAGGCTGCGACGCCCCAGCACCAACGCGTCGGGCGACCACGTAAAAAACGTCTCGGCGACGCCATGGCGACGGCACAGGGAAATCAAGAACCCGCTCAACCAGCTCAGCATGGCCGCGTACTGCAACGACGGCCCCAGCGCCAGTCCCAGTTCCGATGTCTGCTCGGCATCGGTCATTCGCCAGCCGAGATACCAGATGGGTAACGGCAGCGTGGCCGTGGCAACCGCTGTCCACAGCAGCGCGCGGATGGATGGAGCGAACCGCCAGCCGACGCTGTTGAGTCGCGTGCCGCAGAGTTCGCGGATGCGGCGATGCATCTGGGTGTGGAAGACGACTAGCAGCAGAAACGCACCCGCGACCGCGGCCGCCATCAGCGGCTGGCGGAGCGTGTCGAGGCCCGAGGCCTTGATCAGTTTGCCCCACTGGGCGGGCTTGAACAACGCCTTGAGGCTCTCGGCCACCTGTCCCAGGACCGATACGCCGTAGGGTTCGGAGCTGCGGATCCAGAGAATGTGCTCGTCCGTGAACTCCCGGAACTCCTTGGTCTGCGCAATCAGGTTGCGGTTGCTGACCTCCAGCTCGCTCAGCTCGACGAGATACGTGTCCATCTCGTTGATCAGCCGGTCCATCAGGTCGCGTTTCGCGCCCAGCAGTTCGCGGATCCGCTGCTGCCGGTTTTCGTCCGTCATCGCGCCTGATTCTTCCGCCAGACGCAAGGCGATCCGCTGGGCCATCGAGTCCAGGTCGCTCAGCGCCGCACGCTCGTCTTCCAGTTCTAGTCGCTTCAGGTTCACTTCCGGCATTTCGCGTTCCACGAACGCCAGCCGTTCGTCGCAGCGTCGCATGTTGGGCAGCTCTTCGCGTTGCCGGCGGAGCATGAGGCCCACGGTGGTGGAATGTCCGGCCTTGCTGACCTTGTCGCGAGCGCGCTCAAAACTGTTATTGAGAATGGCCAGCTGCTTTTCGTTCTGCGTGACTTCCTGGGAGATCTTCGTGATTCGTTCGGCGATCGACTTCCGTTCGTCGGCCAGCAGCGTGTTGGAGTTGGCCAGCTCGGTCAGCGCGGGATCGGCGAGTTCGGCCTGGCGTCGAGCTTCCTGGGCCTGCCGTTCGGACTCCTGCTTGCGCACCTGGTCGACCAGTTGCTGCAGCTGGGAGACCTGTTTTTCGGTCAGCAGCACCTGGCGAGCGGCGAGATCGCGTTGCAGGGGAAAGAGATCGACCAGGGTATCGAGCCGTTTGGCTTCGGTCTGGTAGAGAGTCAGTTGGGCCCGCATCGCGAGTCGGCGCGTTTCGAGTTCCATGCGGCGGGCGGTCGCCAGTTCCGGACTGTCGTTTGCATTGCCGGAAGCGGCCAGGCTCTTTTCGGTCTCCTCGAGGCGGCCGCGAGTTTCTTCCAGCAGTTTGCCGAGTTCGCCCTTGCGCTCTCCGCGCCGTTTCAGCTCGCCTTCGCGCTGGTCGAGCAGCGTCTTGGCCTGCTCCAATTGCGACTGAGCCTGCGCGAGCTGGCCTTCGAGTTCCGGCAGGGTCTGCCCGGTTGCGACGGGCGCGGGCATGTCGGGCGCGTTGGCTGCGAGTTCGCCGCGGGCGCGTTCGGTGAGTTCCCCGACCTGCGCGATTTCCTGTTCGAACTGCGTCGTCTTCTGCTCCGCGGCTTCCGCAGTCTGCAACCATTCTTGGGCGGCCTGGTAGCGTTTGAGCAGATCGGTCTTCACGGCCTCCTCCAGGCCGGTCGCGGACTGCACACCCTGGACGAGTTCGGCAAGGCGTTCCTTGGTAACGGTAGGTTTGGCTTCCTGGGGTGGAGTGGCCGGTCCGGCAGCGGGCGGTGCGGCCGGTTCTTCCACGGGCGCATCGCCGGGCGTGCCGGGAACGACGACCGGCTGGACGTCGGGGAGGGTGTCGGAAAGCAGCCGATTGATACCGAAGGGCGGCTGCTTCGGACCGCCCTTCGGCAGGACCGACGGCAGTTCCAGCGGCGGATCGTCCTCGCCCCAGAGTTCCGAGGGGGTGGGCTCAGCAGTTGGCTGCGGCGCAATCGCCTGGGACCAAGCCGGGACGAAAAGCATCGACCAGACACTCGCAATGCAACCGCCGAGCCGCACCGCGTTCCGCAACGTCGCTATTTTGCTCAACCGCACCATGGTTCGCCCCCGATCCACGAACATTCCCGCGTGGGCGGGAACGATAGCGAGGATGGCTCTGGACGTCCAGATCATTACTGGCAGTGAAAGCAATGACGCGAAAATGGGCTGTCAAGGCAGTGTGCGGCAGGCAGCCAAGTGGCGGTGGCTCGCAGAAAAGGCCCCGCCCCTGCTCTAAAAATCACCGGCTGGCCGACTCGGCGGCTAGCCAGCCGGTGCTGAAGGCGGCTTGGAAGTTGTAGCCGCCGATCGGGCCGTCGATGTCCAGGACCTCGCCGGCCAGATAGAGATCTTCCGCGCGGCGGCTGGCCATGGTCTTCGAATCCACGTCTGGCAACGAGACGCCGCCCGCAGTGACTTCGGCCTTTGTAAAACCACGCGATCCCGAAACGGGAACCACCAGCGACTTCAGGTGGGCCAGCAGTTCCAGACGCGTTGCCTTGGACAGTTCCGCGATCCGCTGCTGCGGATCGACGGCGATCTGCTGCAGCACGCTGCCGACCAGTCGCTGCGGCACCGGCAACGCCTCCGACAGCCATCGCCCGATCGATCGCTGGCCCTGCCGCTCCGCCTGCCGTGTCAACTCCGACTGCAACCGCTCCACCGTCCACTCCGGCAACAGGTCGCAGACCAACTGCACCTCGTCCGCGCGACCGCAGTCGGTGACGCGTCGCGAGACATCCATGGCGGCGGGCCCTGAAAGGCCGAAGTGGGTCAGCAGCAGCGAACTGCGACGCTCGGCGCGCTGCTGCTTGCGCACCAGCGCGAGTCGCTGGTTCAAGTCGCCGATTCGCGCCACCTGCGCCACCGTCTCCCGCGGCACCACGCGCACCAGCGCGTCCTCCAGCGTCAAGCCGCTCAGGTCTTGCACCCAGGAGGCCGGACTTGTCAGCGGCACGAGCGCGGGCCGGGGTGTGACAATCTTGTGGCCGAGCCGTTCCATCCACGGATATGCGTCGCCCGTTGTACCGCAACCAGGATAAGAACAGCCGCCGGTGGTCACCAGCAGTCGCGCGCCGCGCCAGGTCTGGCCCGGCGTGTCGACTTCCCAATGCCCCTCAGCGCGTCGCACGTCGCACACCGGCTGCGCCAGCTGCAAGGCAACCCCCGCCGAATCCATGCGACGCAGCAGAGCCCTCTGCACGTCCAGCGCGCGATCGCTCGCGGGAAACACCTTGCCCGTGTCCTCCACCTTCGTCGCCACGCCCGACGATTCGAAGAACGCGACGACATCGGCCGGCGTCAGCGCGTGCAGCGCCGGACGCAGGAATCGCCCCTGCTCGCCGAACGCCTCCAGAATGCCCCGGATGTCCGTATCATGGGTCAGGTTGCAGCGCGTACCTCCCGACATGAGGATTTTCACGCCGGCCTTCGTGTTCTTTTCCAGCAAGAGCGTCCGGCGACCAAGCGACGCGGACCGGAACGCCGCCATCATGCCGGCCGCGCCCACTCCCACCACAATCAGGTCCCAATCGATTTGCAGGGTCATGTGCGTTCCTGGGGGCCCGCCCGAGCACGAGGGGCCAGTTCTTGCGTGCGATCCGCAGACCGTCGTTCATTAGTAGGGGACAGCATTCGCGAAGACGAGTGCACTCGCGGTGAAAGCATCCATCGCGAAGCAGGTCAGAACTTATCCGGACACCAGGGGACTTCGTGCCATGCGAACATGCGATCGGCGCGCTGGATCGCCTCGACACTGCCCGTCACCAGCCCGGCCCGCCAGTGGTCACTCCAGCGCACACCCGCCAGGTAGACAGCCCCCAGCGACTCAACCGAACAGCTCACATCCGGACGCTCGTCGGTCCGCAGGCAGGTGACGTTGCCATGGTCGCCCACGACGAGGCGGTAAGAGCCATCGTTCCAGGGGCAGAAGGCATCGCGCACTTCCAGCACCAACTGGCCCTCGGCCGAATATCGGCGTGCCTGCAAAGCCTGCTCTACCTCGACGATCCGCAGCCAGAGCGCGTCGTACAGTCGACGATCCACCTTGCCCAGGTCACGCAGCCACCATCGCAGAGGACTCTCGACGGACAGGTTCGCGATGTCCACGGAGTCGATGAGGTCGAGGGAGAAGAGAAAGTGCCAGAGCGCGCGTTCGGCCTCGGGGGTCGAGGCAACCACTTCCTGGACCATGACCTGCTGGCCGTGGGCCGGATCGACGCGGCGCGTGCGATAGAGGGCATAGCCCCGCGGTTCCCCCTCGGGGGCGTACAGCACGCGACGCTGCGGGTGGACGCCATTGGCCCCCACCGGGTCGGCGAACACACGATGTTCCCACCACAGCGGGCGGCGACCGACAAAACCGACGCGCTGCTGCGCGATGCGCTCGTAGAGCGGCGGCAGCTGCTGGGTCGCCTCGTCCGCATCCAGCCACCGCATGCCCGTGGGCCGTTCGGGCGGAAGTCGCAGTTGGGCGTGTGCCGCCGGAATTCTCCAGTGGGCCCGCTCCGTCGCCATCCCATACCC
>CAZUJM010000051.1:5717-12888 GCA_964620405.1 uncultured Pirellulaceae bacterium
GGCCCACAGTGCCGAAAGCACGTCGCCACGCTTTCGCAAGTCGATCAGGTGCTCCGTCATCAGCTGCCGCAGGATGCCGCGGCGGCGGTGCGTGGGCATCACGGTGATGGTGCAGGTGCCGGCAGTCGACACGCGGCCCCCGGGGACCGTCATCGGCAGCGAGTGAGCGCCCAGGGTCGCCACGACGCGTCCCTCATCCCAGACCAGGCGATAGCGGTTGACTTCGCCATATGCCGCAAATCGCTCGGCCCAGGCTTCGCTGTGCTCAAGCCCCAGCGGCACCGTGAACGCGTTCGCGAAGGCGGGAATCTCCTCCCGCTGCAGCTCTCGAATCTCCATCCGTCCTCCTCCGCAACCACCCGCGGCCCGGTTTGCCATCAGGACCGAGAGACGTCGCCCCCGTAACGATGCTCATCCCCCCAACCGCCCATCTTCGGCTGCAAGGTCCCTGATTATAGCGAGCCGATGGCAGTTCCGAGGGCGATCTCCCTCGGCGGCTCCCGCCGCGGCGACGGCGTGGCCCTGTTGAAGCATTCCTTGACGCTTTATCCAGGGCAGCCGTATACTCGCCGTGAGGTCAGGTTGCGTGTCCACGTGCAGTCGGGGCGGACACCCTGATCTGGCGGCCTCTGTTCTCCTGTCACGTTCGTTCGCGGAGGGGTTTCTTCCTTGAATCCCAGGGGTCACCAATGGGTGCGCTGCCTGATGCTGGGCTTGGCGGTCTGCCTGAGCCTTGGCGAGGGATTGCACGCGCTCCTGGGACTCGAGACGGGCCACGCGCACCGCGGGGGTGTCGCGGCGGGACCGTGCCACGGCGGCCATGGCGAGCGGATGTCCGCGGGCCACGGCAAGGCGTCGCATGACCAGCGGCACGGACATGCGGCTCGTTCTTGCTCCGGAATCGCGTCGGATTCGAACTGCATCTTCCATCGGACCTCGCGCAGCGGGTCGGAGGCATCTTTCGCCGATCGCGCGAATCGTTCGGCGATCAAGCAGGTGGTCTCGATCGCTTCGGCCGAGCCTACCGCGTCTTCCCACTGCCCCGTCTGTGACTGTCTCTCCCTGGCGAGTTCAAGCGTCGCGATCTCCTCTTGCTTGCCAACCGCGGCCGCGGTCGCCGCTTGGCTCGCTCCCTTTCGGCCTTCCCTGCGTCTCTTCACGCAGCAGAGCGCCGATCCCCGCGGTCCGCCAACCGCCTGACGCTCGGCAGCTGTCCGCGTCGAAGGGGTCCTGGTCGGCCCTTCCGAAGTCGCTCGCTCCTTGCTTCAAGCTGGAGTGGTGATGCCTGCCTGGCAACGGCCGATTGGTGTCTTTCGTGGTCCACGGCGGGTGATTCCCATCCGCAGATTCCCTTTCATGTCGCTTGAGCATGCCGATCCTGCATGGATGCGGTCCCGCCGCATCGACCATCGTGGGGCATGAACTCGATCGATCCAGGCCCTTTGATGAACCTTCTTCCACGCATCAGCCTTCCCAGCCTTTCCCCTCGCCGACGGGCGACTGGTCGTCGGGCGTTCACCCTGGTGGAACTGCTGGTGGTCATCGCGATCATCGGCATCCTCATCGCGCTCCTGCTGCCAGCGGTCAATTCGGCACGTGAGGCCGCTCGTGGCGTGCAGTGCAAGAACAACCTCCGCCAGATCGCCCTGGGCCTCGTCAGCTACGAGGCCTCGCGCGGCCATTTCCCCCTGTCGCAGGTGGCCAGTGGTCCCGACCGTGGCGAGGGATGTGAACCGGGCTTCTACAGTTGGACAGTACAACTGCTGCCGTTCGTCGAGGAATCCGACCTCTTTCGCAGCATCGACCTCCAGAGCGATCTGGCGAACCAGTGCAACGATGGCGAGGACGGCACGCTAGACGCCAGCCATCCGAACGCGCGGGCTGCGGCGACCGTCGTGTCCACACTGCTCTGCCCGAGCGACGGTCATACCGGACGCAACCAGGAGGTGATGGGATCGGCCAATCCGGCTTCCAGCAACTACGCCGCGAACGCTGGCTGGCCACGATTGGCCACCGGGATCGACGGCGAGCGGAAGACACCGGGCAAACCGAACGGGCTGATCGCCGTGGTCAATCCGCGGGTGGCGGCGGAGAGTGCGGCCAGTGCGGGCCAGCGACCGGTGCGAGCCCGCGAAGTCCGCGACGGGCTCTCGAAGACCACCGCCGTAGCCGAGCGCCGCATCCAGCGCGGCAACACGCGCGACGAGGTGATGCGCGGGCCCGAGGCCACGAAGTCGTATCACGTCACCGAGCAACCTCGCACGCTGCAGGCCATGGCCGAACGTTGTCGTCCGGAGATCTCACACGCCGACCTGAACTATTCGGCCCATGTCGGCCGCTCCTGGATGAGCGGTTGGGCGGTCACCGGCGCGACCTTCCTGCACCTCATGACGCCCAACACGAACCACTGCCACTTCAGCTACGCCGCCACCACCGGCGACTTCGCCGTCACGCCTTCCAGTCTCCATCCAGGCGGCGTGAACGTGGCCTACGCCGACGGGCATGTGGAGTTCATTACGGACGACATCGAGCCGCGGTTGTGGTGGGCGGCAGGCAGCCGGAACGGAGGCGAGTAACCTCGCCGCACACGAAGTGCGAGCACGTCGTGCGTCACGGAGCCTCCGCCGTCACGGCCATGACCACGGGAGCCGACGGGTCGTCGCCCTTGAGGAACTCGATCGAGTCGATCTTTTCCGGCCGCTGCGGATGCACGGCCAGATAACGGATCTGCTGCCCTCGCAGCTTGAAGGCCAGATGCGATTCGGGCACGTCCACATGGTGGATATAGTCCGCGAAGTGCACGGCGTTCTTCAGTTCGTGATCCTCGGTCTTGCCGTCGGCATACTTCAGTCGCACGATCATCGACACCGTCTCGTCGCGGCTGTAGGGGTATCCCCACCCGCTGACACCGCTGAGGAGGTGGATCGTCTTGGCGGGACCGCCGACATTGACCGTGGCCGACCGCGGCATGCGCCGCGACACGGCTCCGTTGGGGCCACGCAGCAGGATCACGTTCGGCACGCGTCCGCCGCTGGGATCGATCAGGTAGAACGGTACTCCCTGCACGGTCTGCGGCTTCCATTCCGGGAAGATCAGCCGTTCCACATCCGAGTTCGCATCCGTGAACATGCCGCGATCGCTGGCGATGGTGGCCGCCTTGCTCAGGTCGACAGGCACGAAGCGTCCTCGCTTCGTGAGGAACTCCAGCAGGTCGCGAAGCTCGACCTCCGTCACCTGCTTCTCAAAGCCCTCGGGCATCAGCGACTTGGTGGAGGCCACCAGTTCCTCGATATCCTGCCGCAGGACCGTCTTCTTCTCGCCTTCGGCGTTGAACAGTTCCAGGGCCGTCTTGCTTTCCGAGGCGAGCATGCCGGTCAGCACCTGGCCGTCGTTGGTCACCAGCGTGTAGGTGCGGAAGTTGCTTTCCACGCTGCGGTTCGGGTCGAGGATGTTGAGCAGCAGTTCATGCTTGGGATGCACGGCCATGCCGGTCAGATCGGGGCCGATGCGATTGCCCTCACCAGAATGCATGTGGCATTTGGCGCAGACGCGTTTGAACACCGCCAGTCCGGCCGCGGCGTCGCCCTTCTCTTCCGTGACATGGTGCAAGGCGTCGATGACGGCTTGGCGGTCGGCGTTCGGCAACGCTCCGCCGCGCTGCAGCAGCGCCCGGGCCGCATCGCGAATGGACGCCTCCGGGTGGCTGGAGAGTGCCTGCCGCTGGTCCAGCGACAGTTCGGTCCACTGCAGGGTCCCGGCGTCGATCGCGGCCAGCATGGCTTCCGTGGACGGCTTTCGCTTGAGCAGCACGGTCACAGCCGCTGCGCGGGTGTCGGGCGTCAACGAGCCGAACCGAGCCAGCAGCATCTTGCCCGCATCGGCCGATTCACTGCCCGCCAGCGACTCAATCAGTCCCCGGGCCAGGTCGGGGGTTGTCTGGGGCGTGATTCGCGACAAGACCTGTTCCACGACACCGTTATCCGCGGGCAGGAAATGGATCGTCTGGGCGGCGGCCGCGACGCGCTGGTCGATCGGAGCCTGCTCATCGTCCACCTTCGCCAGCAGTTCGCGCACCGTCTCCGCGGCGAACTTTGCGAAGCGGTCGCTGCCCCATTGGGTAGCGAGCTTCACGAGCTGGCCACGCTGGGCCGGATCGAGCTGGGGCATCAGTTGCTCCAGCCCTGCGGTGGTATCCTCCGAGAGAGCCAGCTTGCGTCCTGGCTGCCAGCCGGCGGCCAGGCCTTGCACGAGCGCGCCGCGAATGCCCGGATCGGCACCGCTCGCCGCCACCAGAATCTCCGCAGCCCGGCCCGTATCGTCGCCGCGGGCGTAGTGCTGGGCGACGGTCGCGACGAGTTCCGCCATGCGAGGCGAGACATTCTTCATCGCTCCGACCTTTTCGAGGAAAAAGCGATCCTGGTTGGCAGCGGCCGCGGTTGCCGCGTCGGGAATCCAGCGATCGGCTACATTGTCGGCTTGCGCCAAGGCATCGAGCAGGCCGGTGGCCGCGGCTTCGGACGGAGGCATGTCGGCCAAGGCGAGGAAAGCCGCCAGCCGTACCTGCGCGTCCGGGTCCTTCAGCGAGCCCGCCTGAAGCAACGCATCCACGGACGCCGTCGATGCGGGCAGCACCTGGATCGCGTTGCGACGCACTCCGGCCGACGGATGACGCAAGGCGCCCGTGACCGCCGCCAACGCCGTTTCATGGGAACCGTCCAGCACGCCAAGGCCCTGAAGTGTCCACAGCGCGTGGATCGCTCCCGGGTTCAGGCCGATCTCGTCCACCTGCTCGCCACCTACCAGTGCCACCAGTTGCGGCACGACATCGCGCTCGCCACGCTCCACGAGCAATCGCTGCGCATGACGTCGCCAGAAGAGGTTCGGATGACTCAGCGCCGCCACGCAGCCAGCGGCATCGTCGGCCCGCAGGGACATGGCCGGAGTCGACGGAGCCGCGTCGTAGACCAGGCGGTAGATGCGGCCGTGCCGCTTGTCACGCAGGTCGGTCTCGTACGCATTGCCCTTGCCCGTCTCGAAACCCGCCGGCGTCGGGTTGTGCTGCACGATGTAGTTGTACCAGTCGAGGACCCAGACGTTGCCATCGGGGCCGACCTCGGCCATGATCGGAGCTGTCCACTCGTCGTGACTCGCCGCCAGATTGAAGGTGTACGTCGACTTGAAATCGGCGCCCTGCGGCTTGAGTACGAACGTGCCCACGAGATGCCCCGTGGGTTCGCAGACAAAGGCCGTGCGGTTCCAGTATTCGCGCGGATAGTTCCGCGCGGTGTACAAGGCATGTCCCGCGCCGGCCGTGTAACCGCCGTGCTGGTCAACCTGACGGACGCGATCCGTGACCGCTTGGAACAGATAGGTGTTGGCGATCGAATCCAGCGTCAGCGAAGGCGTCCAGCCGCGCACGCGTTCGTAGTACCGGTTCGCGATCGGCATGTACACGCTGGGGACGCGATTGGCCGTCGAGCCAAAGATGATTCCCTCCTCGCTCATGCCGAAGCCCCACGTGTTGTTGTTCGTGGAGCGGATGAATTCGACGTCCGAACCATCGGGACGGAACCGGAAGAAGCCCATGCGGAAGCCCTGCTCCCGGCCGTTCTTGCCCTCGGGCTCGGAGTAGTTGTAGCCTTGCATGGCCCAGATCCAGTTGTCGAGTCCATACTGGAAGTTGCTGACGCCGCCGTGGGTATCGCCCTGATCCCAGCCGCCCAACAGAAGCTCGCGTTCATCGGCCACGTCGTCGCCATCGGTATCGCGGAAGTATTCCATCCGCGTGCCGTTCTGGATGATGGCACCCCCGCGATGGAAGGTGATGCTCGTGGGGATGCTGAGCTGTTCGGCGAAGACCGTGAACTTATCGGCCTTCCAGTCGCCGTCGGTGTCTTCGCAGATGCGAATGCGATCGCGCCCCTGGCCGGCGGGCTGCAGTTCGTTGGGATAGTCGTACGTCTCGGCCACCCAGAGTCGCCCGCGTTCATCCCAGGCCATCGCCAGCGGCTTACCGCCAAGTTCCGGCTCGGAAACAAACAGTTCCGCGCGGAAACCGACCGGCACTTCGAGGTGCTTCACGGAATCCGCGGGCGAGATCGGCTTCTGCATGGTCGTCAGGGGATCGCCCAGCTTGCCCCACTGGTCGGACTGCACATAGTTGGGAATCTTGGCTCCCACCTCGACGAACTCGAACGCCGGTGCCTCCTTGGTGCGCGACCACATGGACGGCACGGGGAACGGCTGGTCCGCCAGGTAGGCGGGGGCGACGGACGGGTCATCCTTGGCGGCCCAGCGGACGCCGCGCTCGACCAGATTGTGGAAGCCCGGATTGCTCCAAGTTCGCTCATCGTGGCCCCAGGCGGTGTAGAAGATCCGCCCCTCGCCTTCGGTGCGCACCCACGTCCACGGTTCGCGGCCCTCGTCATCGACGCGCACTTCCAGCACGGTACGATTGGCATCGTTGTGCAGATGGTGGACGTAGGTCTCGTCCCAGCTTTCGAAACCGCCAAAGTTCTTCATGATCGGATGGTCGGGCTGGACGTTCTCGGTCCGGAAGACTCCCCCGCCGTGCCGCTGGAACTGGGCTCCCATCAAAGCCACCATGCGAGGCGAGTTCCGAAAGCAGTAGGTGGCGCAGTGGAGCGGCACGAAGGCGCCGCCGTGCTGCACGTAGTCCCAGAGGGCTTGGTCCTGATCCGGCGCGATCTCGTCGATGTTCGCGTACAGCACCAGGGCATCGAACGTGCGCAGATGGTCTCGGCGCAGGTCCTCCATGCGATCGGTGTACACCAGATACACACCGCGTTTCTTCAGCACCGGTTGCAACTGGTCGAACCGGGCCTTGGGCTGGTGATGGCCGTTGTCGCCCAGGAAGAGCACTTTTAAATCGCGTCCTTGCGAGGTTGCGGGCGTCGAAAGCTGCCCAACGAGAACGATCGCCAGGAGCAGTAGGAGGCGGAACGATGATCGAGTAAACGAAGCCATGGTCAACCCGTGCTGCTTGGGGAATTGGGTTTGGGAAAGGGGCCCGGGATCAGGGAACCGCCAGTGCCTTGGGGAATCGGCATCGTGGCCAGCCCATGAGGCGAAGGCCACGGTGCCAAGAGGTTGTCACGATTGGCCGGACGGCATCGGAGCGACCGGCGTGTGCGACCGGCGTGTGCGACCG
>CAZUJM010000051.1:12898-21269 GCA_964620405.1 uncultured Pirellulaceae bacterium
CAGCCGGCGCGGTTATTTCAGCGTGAACGACGGCAACGCCACGCGTTCTCCGCCCTGGACGGCCGACTGGTGCGCGCAGATACCGACGCAGGTCCAGTTCGCGCTGGTGACCGCATTGGGCCACGGATCGCGGTCTTCGGCCAGCGCCGTCAGGAACTCGTTCACCATGTGCGGGTGCGAACCGCCGTGGCCACCTCCCTGGATGAACGACAGATGATCCGCGTCCTGGATCGATCGCGTGAACTGCCGGATCGGCTCCGGCAGCCGGTGCGCGTAGTCCGGCACCTCGACCCGTTCCGGAATCTCGTGCTCCGGCTTCTTGGCGGTGTGCATCACATGCGGCTCGCCCTCGATCAGCGCCCACTCGAACGACTTCTTCGTTCCGTAGACGTCAAAGCTCTCACGATACTGGCGGGCCGTGTCGTACAGGAACCGCCAGATGTGCGCCGAGACATCGCTGTCGGCGATCTTGATGTGGCAGCTTTCAACGGCGAACTTGTTGCCGCTCTTTTTCGCGATATCGTCCCTCACCGTACCCGAACCAAAGCAGCTCACGTATTCGGCGCGGCCGTCCACCAAGCCCAGCACGGGACTGACCACGTGCGTCGCGTAGTGCATCGGAATCATGCGTTCCCAGTATTCCGGCCAGCCGTCCATGTCCTGCGGATGCGAAGCCGCCATGTACTGGATCTTGCCGAGTTCGCCGCTGTCGTACATCTCCTTGATGAACAGGAACTCACGGCTGTAGACCACCGTTTCCGCCATCATGTACTTCCGGCCGGTCTGCGCGACCAGGTCGCAGATCTGCTCGCACTCCTCGATCGTCGTCGCCATCGGCACCGTGCACATCACATGCTTGCCCGCCTTGAGGGCTTCCATCGACATCCAGGCATGGTCTGGAATCGGACTGTTGATGTGCACGAAGTCCACTTGCGGATCGGCCAGCACATCCTCGTACTTGGTGTAGCGGGCCTCGATGCCAAACGTGTCGCCGACTTGGTTGAGTTCCTTCACGTCACGGCGGCAGATACCATACATGTCACCAAACGGGTGCTTCTGGTAGATCGGAATGAACTCCGCGCCGAACCCCAAACCGACGATGGCCACCTTGAACTTCTTGTCCGCCATGCACGCACCTCGTTTCCTGTAACTTTCTTGCCTAGGGACTTGTACGGCCGATCGAGCCCCCGTCCGGAGGCCACTGCCCGTCCATGACGCCAGCACCTTGAAGCCGCCCACGTGCGCGGCGAGCGTTCGTCGCGGGGCCACTGGAGGCTTTCGTCCATGGAACTCGGGGACGATCGTCGAAAACGCCGACAGCTTACCAGATTGCCCGGCGGCGTCGAATACCCCAGTTTCCACGGGAAGAGACGGCTGAAACGGTCGCGCAAGGCGGACCGTCACGGCTCCCAACGGGGCTCCCGCCCCAGCAGGTGCCGGACGAAGAAATCGGCCCGGCGACGACGCGCGTAGGCACTTTCCCCTGCGCCATGGTCGGAGCCGGGAATGACCAGCAGTTCGAAGTCCCTGTCGGCACGAATCAGCGCGTCGACCACCTGCATGGTGCTGGCGGGATCGACGTTTCGGTCCAGTTCGCCGACCGTCAGCAGCAGCTTGCCCTGCAGTCGATGGGCCTGCGTCACGTTCGACTGCTCCGCGTAGTGCGGCCCGACGGGCCAGCCCATCCACAGCTCGTTCCACCAGACCTTGTCCATGCGGTTGTCATGGCAGCCACAGTCGGCGACTCCGACATGGTAGGTCTCCGGATGCATCAGCAACCCCCGCAGCGCGTTCTGGCCGCCCGCCGAACCTCCGTAGATGCCCACCCTCGTCAGGTCCATCGACGGGTAGCGTTCAGCCGCCGCACGCAGCCACGACTTCCGATCCGGGAAGCCCGCGTCGCCCAGGTTCTTCCAGCAGACATCATGGAACGCCTTGGAGCGATTCGACGTTCCCATCCCGTCGATCTGCACCACGATAAACCCCAACTCGGCCAAAGCCTGTTCGTCATAGTACGAACGGAACGACTTCGGCACATAGCTGTCCTGCGGACCGGCGTAGATCTGCTCGATCACCGGATACTTCCGATCGGCGCGCAGATCACGGGGAAAGTACAGCACTCCGTGGATCATCGTGTGCCCATCGCGACCCGGCGCAGCGAACGGCACCGGCGGTCGCCAGCCCGTTGCCAGCAATTCGGACGCGTCGGCCCGAGCCACTTCGCAGACCAACCGCCCCGTGTCGGACTCTCGCAGCTCGGTGACCGGCGGCTGGTCCACGCGGGACCAGGTGTCGAGCAGGAAGCGACCGTCGGGCGAGAACTCCACGCGGTGCGTGCCAGGCCCGGGTGTCAGCACCGTCCAGCCGCTGCCATCGAAGTTCACGCGACAGAGGTACTCGAAATACGGATCCTGGCCCTCCTCGATCCCGCTCGCGAAGAGCCATACCTGGCGATGCTCGACGTCGACTCGCTGCACGCGGCGGACGACCCAGTTGCCGCGAGTGATGGGATTCTTCACCTCACCCGTCGCCGCATCGACAAGATAAAGATGGTTCCAGCCGTCGCGTTCCGACATCCACACGAGTTCGTTCGCACGCGGAATAAACTCAAAGAACACCTTGTGGGCGTAGTCGATGAACGTCGGACTCGCTTCGTCGACCAGCGGCCTGACCGAGCCCGTCTGGGAATCCACGGCCAGCAGTCGCATTCGCTGGTGTCCGCGTTCGTTGTAGAGAAACGTCAGTTCGCGCGAGTCGCTCGACCAACGATAGTCGGTGATGCTCCAAGGATTCGCGAACAGTTCGTCCGACATGGGAATCGCCCGCGATCGAGCGACGTCGAAGAGCCGCGGCTTCGCCACGGGCAGGCGGTCACCGGGCTTGTCATAGTCCAGCGTGAGGAGTCGCGGCTGCAGTTGGTCACGCGGCGTTGATTCGACCAGATGGACGCGACGTCCGTCGCCGGGTGTTTCCACGACACAGGCCAGCCGCGTCGAATCGGGCGACCAGAGAAACGGCGGCGCGTAGCGCGCGCCCGGCGTTCCATCCAAGCTCAAGGCGACCTCGGCACGCGTTCCGCGATCGCGGATCCACAGGTTATCGTCGCGTATGAAGGCTTCCCAGCGCCCATCGGGAGACGCCACCGGCGCGGCGTTGCCCTCCGGCCCCTGCCCTGCCGCTCCTTCGTTCTCCGGGACCGGGACGGCCACCACCGTGTCATCGATCACCGCGGTGCCCGAAGCCTCGGTCGCCTGGAAGATGCCGCGTATGCGATCTTGTCCGTCCTTTACCAGCCAGACGTGGCCACCGAACGTATGCTGCTCGCGACTGGTTCCGGGAGCCAGCTCGCCGTAGCGCACCGGCTGCGCGCCACGATCGACCCAGAAGAGCTGCACCACATCGCTGGCCCGATTGATGAACCTCAGCGACGTGTCGCGGCCGCCTCCTCGCGACCGACGCACGCGATCCAGTCGCGGCACCGTCGTCTCCAAGGTCGCTTGGTCATCTCTGCGATCCAGCCGATAGGTTTCGAGATCGAGGTCCCAGCGATGCTCGTCCAGGATGAATCGCAGCCGACGCGGCAGGTCCTTCTCCCACACCACCTCCAGCGCGTGCAGCGGCAGCCGTTCGGGTTCCATCGGCTTGCCGGTTGCCTGCTGGATTGCAACTGCGAGCCGTTCGGCGTCCACCAGCGGGCTGACCTCACCCCGTTGGGCGTGCAGCCAGAAGTAGCGGTGCCGACCGTCGCCATCATCGGCTTGATACCAGAATGCGTTGCCACCCTGACTCCAGTGCGGCTCGACCTGCAACGGATGCACCTTGTCGCGCGTCTCCTCGGCCAAACGCGCGGCTCGTTCGTAATCGGCTTTCGAACCCTGGGCCCACAGACGCGTTTCGACATCGCAAGCAAGCATCAGGAAGGTCGACAAAGCGGCCAGCAGGAGCCGAACACGCGTCATTGGAAAACCCTCTCCACGACAGGACAAGGAATCATCCGGGAAGTCACCGGCGTCACCGCGAAAGCCGCGAACGGAACGCTCGGGCTGGCGAGCCACCCGCGAAACACTTCGCCTGGATGGCAAGCGTCCGGCGGTGCAGTTCACCACCAAATAAGGTAGCGTCCCCTCTCGGGACAATGCAAACGTGGATCGCCCGCCGCAACGACGCACAGCAGGGCCGCGGCCTCAGCGGGGGATCTGCAGCGTATCGTGATTGAGCAGGGACACGCAACGGACATACTTGGGCATCGAGCCCCGTGTCAGGTCGAAGATCTCCGTCAGTTCTCTCATCCAGTCGGGGAAGCGGTCCGTAAATTTCAGCTCCAGCAGCACCTCGGGCTGCTCGATGAGCGGCCAGCTCTCCACGTCCACCGCCTCGATCCGCCCCCGAAACACGCCCGCGCGGATCCGTCGATCGAAGGTGACGCGGACTTCGTTGCCGGCCTTGGGTTCGTAACCGGCTCGGTAATAGGACGTGTAGGCGGCGGGACGCGCGTGGATCTGGTCGCGAAGCTCGCAGAATTCGAACAGCGCCTTCCAGCTCTTCAAATCGTCACGCACCAGGTGTTCGCGTGCCGGAGTCGCCCCCAAGACCAGCCCCTCGGCGTAGGCCCGGGCCACCAGGGCCCGTTGCTTGAGGATCACCGAATTCTGACGCCGCTTGATTTCGAAGAAGACCGGCTTGGAGGCGTCGTTATCGTAAAAACGCACCCGGAGCTTGAAGCGATTGCGATCGCCTTGCAGGACGGCCGCGCACGTGTGCAGGTCGGGGCTGTCGAGATACAGGCTGTGTACGGCGTACCCATCGTTGAACCCCTCCGGGGTGAACTGGTCCGGAGCCAGGTAGCTGCGCACGAACCCATAGATCGAGCGGGCCTGCAACTCGCTGATGTGGTACTTGTTTTCGAAGCGGCTGGCCTGCAGCTTACTTTCCACGCGACCGCTACCCTTTGCCTAAGGTGTGCCGAATAAGGTGTGCCGAATGCGTTATCGGGGCAGAGGGAGCTTGCACCGACTGTTCCCCCCGATCCAGTATAGAAACGATCGTCCGCCCGACAGCCGTGCGCCTCCAATTTGAAACGGTCCAGCGTCGACTCCCGGGAGCCGCCGGATGGCGGAGGTTTCAAAGGCTTCACGTCGAATTTCCCTCGCCCGGGCGTTATACTCGCCGACTGTCCGTTTCGGGCGGAGAGGCGTTGTATCTCCCCGCGCCCGGACGAGTGGTTTCCCGCCGGAGGTTCCCGGCCGCACGTTTCAGGAATGAGATGCCATGTCCGCCGCCCAGGTTGCCCTTCATCCAATCCCCGCTGCTCGTCGGATGGCCTTCGTTGGCCGCCGGCCTCGGTCGCTTTTCCAAACCAGTTGCCTGCTGCTGTTGGTGCTTGTCCTGGCCGGATGCGCCCAGCAACCCGCCGGGGACTCGGGAAAGAAACGCATCGCCGTGATTCCGAAGTCGATGTCCCACGTGTTTTGGACCACGGTGGAGCAAGGCGCGAAGGAAGCCGGGAGCCAGGCCGGGGTGGAGTTGATCTGGAAGTCGCCGCTCAAGGAGAGCGACCGCGGCGCGCAGATCGACCTGGTGCAGCAGTTCGTGGCGGATGGAGTCGCAGGCATCGTCCTCGCCCCACTCGATTCCAAGGCGCTCGTCGGCCCCGTGCAGGCGGCGCGGCAGGCGGGAATCCCCGTGGTCATCATCGACTCCGGACTGGAAGCGCAGGCTGGTCAGGACTTCGTCTCGTTCGTCGGTACCAACAACACGCTGGGCGGACGCATGGGTGGTGAAGAACTGGTGCGAATCTTGGGTGCCAAGGGCAAGGTGGTCCTGCTGCGTTACATGGCTGGTTCGGCCAGCACAACGGAACGAGAGACGGGCTTCCTGTCCGCTCTCCAGGGCCAGACGGGCATCGAAGTGATCTCCGACAACCGGTTCGCGGGCACGACGGCCGGGGAGGCGCAGGTCGCGGCCCTCAACATGATTGATGTTCTCAAGCAGGCCGACGCCATCTTCTGCCCGAACGAATCGTCGACCGACGGCATGCTGCAGGCCTTGCGAAAGGAGGGTCTCGCGGGCAAGGTGAAGTTCGTCGGCTTCGACGCCTCGCCGCCGCTGGTCGAGGCGTTGCGAAAGGGAGAGATTGACGCGCTGGTGGTGCAGAATCCACGCAAGATGGGGAGCACCGGTGTGCAGACGCTGCTCGCGCACCTTGCCGGCCAGTCGGTCGAGGCCAACATCGACACCGGGGCTGTCGTCGTCACCCGCGAGAACATGGACCAACCCGACATTCGTCCGCTGCTCCCGTGATCGCCTTGTCCCCCTGCGACACGGGCCGCGCGCGGTTAGTGGGCCGCGCACGGGCCGCAGTCCGGTAGCGATCGCGAGCGTCGAGCTTCCTGTCCGGAGTTCCTGAATGGTTGAAGCGTTGCCCGATGTTCCCTTGCTGCGGATGACTGGAATCCGCAAGTCGTTTGCGGCCACGCAGGCGCTGGAGGGCGTGGACCTCGAGGTGCAGGCCGGGTCGGTCCACGCGCTGCTGGGAGAGAACGGGGCGGGCAAGAGCACGCTGATGAAGATCCTGTCGGGTGCGATCGCACCCGACAGCGGCTCAATCTGGATCGCTGGCCAACCCTACCAGCCGCGCGACCCGCGCGACGGGCGGAGCGTCGGCGTGGCGATGATCTACCAAGAACTGTCGCTCGCGCCGCACCTGTCCGTGATGGAGAACATCCTGCTGGGCATGGAACCGCAGCGCGGGCCGCTGCTGGACTGGAAGACCCTGCGGCAGCGGGCCGGGGAAGCGTTGCGGCGCGTCGGTCGCCAGGAGCTTTCGCCGGACGCGCGCGTCGCCGACCTGGGCCCTGCGGACCAGCAGCTAGTGGAACTGGCGCGCGGCATCGCCGTCGGCTGCCGCATCCTCGTCCTCGACGAACCCACCAGCAGCATCGCGGCGGACGATGTGGAACGCCTGTTTCATCTCGTCGACCAACTACGGGCCAGCGGCATGGCCATCATCTATATCTCGCACTTCCTGGAGGAGATCCAGCGGATCTGCGACCGCTTCACCGTGCTTCGCGATGGACGCACGGTCGCCACGGGCGAGCCCCGGGAGTGGACGCGTGAGCAATTGGCCCAGGCCATGGTGGGCCGCCAGATCGAACAGCTCTTTCCGCGCACGCCTCGTTCGACTGGCGAGACGTTGCTGCGTGTCGAACAACTTCGCGGATCACGGCTGCCGCGCGAGGCGACGCTGGAGTTGCGGAGGGGCGAGGTGCTCGGCATCGCCGGCCTCGTCGGATCGGGGCGCACCGAACTGCTGCGGGCGATCTTCGGATTGGATGCCGTGCGCGATGGTTTGGTGCGCATCGGGACGAACGCAGCGGCTCCCAGCCCGCGACGACTCTGGCAGGGAGCGGCGGGAATGGTCAGCGAGGATCGCAAGCGCGAGGGCCTCGCCTCGCGGCTTTCGATCGCCGACAACCTGACCCTGCCGCAGCTTCGAGGGCTCGGGCCCGGCCACCTCGTGCTGCCCCAGCGCCAGCGGGCGGCCGCCGCGCGCTGGATCGAACGCTTCTCGATCCGCTGCGCGGGGCCGGACCAACGGATCGAATCGCTCTCCGGCGGCAACCAGCAGAAGGCGGCGATCGCTCGCCTGCTGCATGCCGATGTGGAGGTCCTGCTGCTGGACGAACCCACGCGTGGCATCGACGTCGGCTCCAAGGCCGAGATCTACCGTTGGATCAACCAGCTTGTATCCAGCCAGCCGGCCAAGGCCGTGCTGATCGTGAGCAGCTACCTGCCGGAACTGCTGGGCGTGTGCGATCGCATCGCCGTGATGAGCCGCGGGCGTCTCGGCCCGGCTCGACCCGCCGGCGAGCGTAACGAGCATGAGATGATGTTGGAGGCCCTGGGAACGGGAGGACCTGAATGAGCGTGGCGAGCGCGTCGGATCCGAGTTCAAACGATGCACGGCCCGGCGGGGCTTCCTGGCGAAATTTAGCGCGCTGGGCAGGTCCCTCAGCGGGGCTGGTCGCCGTCTGGCTGCTCTTTGCCCTGCTCAACGGGCCCGGTTTCGCCAGTTGGTCAAACCAGCGGCTGATGCTGCTGCAGACGGCCGTCGTGGGGACGGCCGCCCTGGGCGCGACCCTGGTGATCCTGTCGGGCGCGATTGATCTTTCCGTCGGGTCGACCATCGCGTTGGGCACGATGGTGCTGGCGAGTCTCTTGAAGGCCGGAGTGCCTCCGCTGGCAGCGGCCGGCGCCACCCTCATCCTCGGTTTTGCCCTCGGATGGATCATCGGCCAACTGGTGACCGGTCGCGTGGGCTGGTTCGCGGGATGGGCCGCAGGCGTGGTGCTGGCGTTCGCGCTGGCGACGC
>CAZUJM010000051.1:21308-28049 GCA_964620405.1 uncultured Pirellulaceae bacterium
TGGCCGCCGCGGCAGGCCTCGGCGCAGGCTTCTTCGCCAGTCGCGTGCTGGAGCGTCTCCTGGGTCGGCTGCCGCTGTCCCCGTTCATTGTCACCCTGGGCATGTGGGGAGCGCTGCGAGGCGTGGCGAAGGGAATTGGCGACAACCAGCCGATCTATCCGGAGCAGACATGGCTGACGCAACTCATGCAGCCTGCGGCCAGCGGGCCCTTTGCCTTCCTTGCGCCCGGCGTCTGGATCATGCTGCTGCTGGCCCTGTTGCTGGCCGCTGTCCTGCGCTACACGCGTTTCGGTCGCCATGTGTACGCCATCGGCTCCAACGAACAGACGGCCTGGCTGTGCGGCGTGTCCGTGCTGTCGCGGCGTCGCCTGGTCTTCGGCATCGCCTCCGCGTGTACGGGCCTGGCGGCCGTGCTGCAGTTCGCGTTCCTCTATGGGCAGGGCGATCCCACGACGGCCGAGGGCTACGAACTGCGGACCATCGCCTCGGTGGTGATCGGCGGTGCGTCGCTAGCCGGCGGGGAAGGTTCCATCCTCGGCACCCTTTTCGGCGCCCTGATCATGACCGTGGTCGACAATGGCTGCACCAAGCTGGGCATCGAAAACTGGGTGCAGGACATGGTAACTGGCGGCATCATCCTGGCGGCCGTCTCGCTGGACCAGCTGCGGAATCGCCGCGGGACCGAGTGACACCGGAACGTCCCAGGGGCTGACACGTCCCGGTCAGCCATCAAGGCGTGCCAGCGGATTGTCGCGCGTGGCGAGCGGCAGCGTCACCGGTCCGCCAACGCGTGCCGATGCGAAGCAGCCGACAAGCATCTCCAGGGCGGCGCGGGCGTCGGCGGCGCTCAGTCGCGGCGCGCGGTGTTCGCGGATCGCCGCCAGCAGGTCCAAGGCGGCCAGCGTGTTGCCGAACAACAGCCCGCCATCCTCCAGCGGCTCCGGCTCTCCCAGCCCGCGCGAACTGAGATCCTGCCACGACTTCGATGTCCGCCCCGGCGACCAGCTGGGATCGTCCAGGAACTTCAAGTGCGGCAAGTAGCCGGTGCCGATCTCCAAGATCCCCGCCGTGCCGAAGATCTGCAGGCCGAAACGCGACGGGGATCCTCCGGCGTTGCGTTGGCTGGCAAAGTACGCCGTCGCTCCCTCCGGCATGCCAAACATGGCCTGAATAGAATCGCCCGCCAGCGGCCCAATGCCCTCGTTTCCCTCCACCACGTCAGCGCGCCGCACCGGATGGCCATCCGCCATCACGCGCGCGAAGCACCAGGTCGGATCGCCGCCGAAGACGCGAATCAGATCGAAGACATGCGAACCCAGCACCCACATGTCCTCACCGCCGCCGCGTCGGTCCTCCTTACCCCGTCCCCGGTATTCCAGCACGCGG
The DNA here is from genome assembly GCA_964620405.1 of uncultured Pirellulaceae bacterium. GTDB lineage: Bacteria > Planctomycetota > Planctomycetia > Pirellulales > Pirellulaceae > CAZUJM01. Next base: position 22,695 of record CAZUJM010000051.1, read on the forward strand.
CCGACGCGGCCCTCGGCCACGAACCGCTTGGCCACCTCCAGCTTCGGGCTGTAGTGCGTCGTATGCGCGACCGCGACGAGGGCGTGCGTCATCTGGCTCTTCTGGACGATCTCGTCCGCCTCGGCCAGCGTGCGGCAGAGCGGTTTCTCCGTGAGCACATGGATGCCACGGTCGAGCGCGGCCATGATCATGGCGTGGTGCTGATCGAGCCAGCGCGTGCAGACGCACAGGATGTCGGGCTTTTCCTTGTCGAGCATCTCCCGGTAGTCAGCATAGCCGCGGGCCGCCTTCGTCCGCTCGACCGCCTTGGCCAGTCCCTCCGGGTTGTCGTCGGAGACCGCCACCACCGTCGCATCGGGCACTCGCTCCCACAACCGGTCCAGGTCGTGACCGTAGTCACCGCGACCCGTGCGCCCCGCCAGCGCCACGCGAAATTTGTCCGCCATGATGAAACTGCCCCCTCGTGATGGATCCCACCGGCCTCACACGGGACCGGGCATGGCCCAGTGGTCTTTTCGATAGTTGCGTTGCAGCATCCGCGCTGCTTCGTCGTCGCCGAGGATCTCCAGGCGTTCCGGATCGAATCGCAGCGTCCGGCCCACGCGGGCCGAAATGTTCGCCAGGTGGACCACCACGGCCGAACGGAGTCCCGCCTGCACATCGGCATGCGGCGCACGCCCGGGCTCGCGGATGCTCCGAAAGAAGTCGTCGTGGTGGGCGACCAAGTCCGCCGTGCCGCTGCGCTCCGCGATCAGTTCGTTGCGGGGACCATAGAGCTTCCAGCCGCGTGTGTGCCCGAGGACGAGCAGGCCTTTGGTGCCGTAGAATGCCGCGCCGTTGTCATAGCCTTCCTGCGAGTAGGGCGACCAGATCCGCTGCTCGAAAATAAACTGCCGCGTCCCCACCGCGTTCCCCTGCGCGGGCGATCCGGCGGACGGATACTCGCAGACGACATACTGCGTGTCGGGGAACTGCTGGTCGTCGTCGAAATGATATTTGCCGCCCAGGCAGGCCACCCGCTGTGGATGGGTGTCGACACCGAGTCCCCAGAGTGCCACGTCGATGTCGTGCACGCCGTCATTGCCGATGTCCCCGCAGCCGAAGTCGTACCACCATCGCCATACGCCATGCAGCAGGTTGGAGCGGTAGGGCACCACGGTCGCCGGTCCGATCCAGCGGTCGAAGTCCAAGGTCGCAGGCGGTTCCGAGGGATCGGCATGACCAATATGCCGCCGCTGCTGGCTGTTCCAGGCCTTGGCCACGCGGATCTCGCCGATTTCACCCGACCGCACGCGCTCGATCGCCTCGCGCACAAACGCCGTGCTGCGGCTCTGCGTACCCACCTGCAGTACCTTGCCCGAGCGGGCCACGGCCTCGGCCATCCAAAGCCCCTCGCGTACATTGTGGCAACAGGGCTTTTCAACGTACACATGCTTTCCGGCGTCCAGCGCCAGGATCGCGGCCGGCGCATGCCAGTGATCGGGCGTGGCGATGAACACGGCCTCCAACGTCGCATCGGCGAGCACTTCGCGAAGATCACCGGTGGTTTTCACGGTGCCATCCTGCGGGCCACCTCGTTGGGCAGCCCGCGCCTCTTCGGAGGCGTTCGCCAATCGCTCCGAGTCGACGTCGCAAAGCCAGGCCACGGTCACGTCCTGCCGTGCCAGCAACTGTTTCAGATGACCGCGTCCCATGCCCCCAAGGCCCACGACGGCGACCCGGGTGCGGGCGCGGGCGTCCGCGGCGATGGCAGCCAAGCCGTTTTGGGCCAACAGCGTTCCGCAGGCAACTCCGCGAAGAAACGACCGACGGCCCGGCGGTGGTGACGTTGAATCCATCATGGAGTTCCCCGGCGGGGTGACGTGGTTGGTCCGAGGGCACAACTGCATGCGACCCGGTGAGCGTGTGTTTAGCACATTGAAATGCGAAAGAAAGAGGGAAGCCGCCCGGAGGACTCCGTTTTCGCGTTGACCCCGTGCCTCCGATCGCCACGGTTACTCTGCGCCCAGGACCTTCCTCCAACTGACTCTAGAGATAAGGAGTCAGCAATCGCGACAATCCGTTGCGCAGCCGCAGGGCCAGCGACTGCCGCTGCAATTCGTCCCACGTCAATTCGCGACCGCGCCGTATCTTCTCGCCCGCAACGTCATGCAACTGCGAAGCCAGTTCCCGGTCGTAGCATTCCACGTTGAACTCGAAATTCAGTCGCAGGCTCCGGGCGTCCCAGTTGGTCGAACCGATCAGCACCCACTGCCGGTCGACTACCATCAGCTTCGTGTGGTCGAACGGAGACGCGGTGAGAAAGACGCGGCATCCTTTCCGCAGGTACTGCCCCGCCTGCCCCAACGCAGCCCAGGCCACGAACGGAACATTGGTTCGTTCGGGGATCGCGATTTCGACTTCCACGCCCCGCATGGCCGTCACGGTCAGGGCATGGATGAGTGGCATGCTGGGTACGAAGTAGGGGCAGACAATGCGGACCGAATCTCGGGCCACGGACAGGGCGCCAAGCAGCGTATCGTTCAAGGTTTCGAAGTCCTCGTCGGGTCCGCTGGCGATGCCGCGAGCCCACACCGGGCCGACGGATTCCAAGTCGGGAAACCAGGTCGATCCTCGCAGCGACTCGCCCGTCGTAAACTCCCAGTCAACGGCAAACGTCTCCTGCAGGTGCGTCACGACCGGACCTTCCAGCTGGAAGTGAAGGCACTGCACCGGCGAAGAAGGCCGCAGATCCAGCTGATGGCCTTCGCGCAGGTTCGTGCCGCCGGTGAATCCGATCTTTCCGTCCACGACCAGCAGCTTGCGGTGGTTGCGGAGGTTCGTATAGCGGGAGATGCGAGGCAACCGCACGGGCAGGAACGCGGCCGTCGGCACATCGTCCTGCTGCAGCAGCCGCACCATGTTGGGCCGGCTGTAGTGCGCGCCGACATCGTCGACCAGGACACGCACCGGAACACCCCGCCGCCGCGCGCGTACCAGCGCTTCGCGAAAACGCGTTCCCACTCGATCGGAATCGAAGATGTAACTCGCCAATCCGATGCTGCGTTCCGCGCCGTCCAGGGCCTGCAGCATCGCCGGATACGCCTCGTCGCCGTTCCGCAGCGCCACCACCCGGTTCCCGGGCAGCAGGTCGCGGGACGTCAGATGATGGCCTAGTCTTGCGAGCCCCGCGAACGCGGCGTGCTGTCGCTGGAACTCGGGGCTGCTTCCGCGAGCCCCACCGCAGCCTTGTGGAACAGGCGGATCAGGCGGCACGGGCGGCAACGATCCGGGCCCCGGTTCCGCCTTCCTGGCGAACGGAAAGAGGTGGCGGCGTTTGCGACGGCGGCGGACGCGCAACGCCACCGCCCGGCGCTCGATGCGGTTAATGCCCAGGGCCACGTAGGCCAGCGATCCCAATAGCGGCGCCAGCCACGCCAGGCCGACCCAGGCGATCACGGAGCGGGCATCTCGTTTCCACAGGACCGCATGGACCGTGACGGCGGTCGCCGCCAGCAGGTCGACGATGGCGAGGATCCAGGGCCAGATCTTCCAGAACTGCTCCGCCACGCCGATCGCCTCCCCGACTCATCTACTCCTGCAACGGAATCGGCTTGTCCACATGGGGCCGCTCATCGGGCAGGATGCGGACGCCCGTTGTGTAACGCAGCGGCTTGGTCGCGCCCACATCAAACTCGCACTGTACGAAATAAGCCGACCAACCGGATGCTGGCTCCTCCAGCTCCACATCATACACGCCATCGCCCTTGTCCTGCAGATCCTTGCTCTGATACACCTTGCCCACCTCCTCGACGCGGAAGTCGCGGCTCTTCTCGTTGTGGGCATGCCACAACAGCACTCGCGATGGCTTCGTCTCGCAGCGGACCCGGATCGTGCGATCGCCCGCGAAGGACCAGCTGAACTTCGGTCGCTCGACATCGTTGACAATGCAATGATGGAAGGCGATCAATGTGTCGAGGGCGTTGGAGCCGTCCAGGGAATGGTCGGCGTTCGGCACGTAACAGAGCTGCTTTTCGCCGGGCAGGTCGTCGAAGTAGAACTGCGACGAATCGGGGCAGAAGAACTGGTCGCCGGTCGCGTTGATGATGCACTTCGGCAGTGTAAAGCGATTGCGGTAGGAGTAAGGATCCTCGATGCGCAGCAGGTCGACGTAACGGTCGGTCTCGCGGCGATGCATGATCTTATGGTTGACGTAGTCGCCCACGGCGGGTGCCCAGAATCCGTACGAGGCGAAATGGTTCCGCATCGAAATATCCAGGTTCAGGACGTCGATCACGATCGGCATGATGGCCACGACCCGCTTGTCGACCGCCGCGGTCATCCAGGTGGTCCAGCCTCGCTTGGAGCCGCCGGCCACGACGAACTCGTTGACCTTCCTGCCACCCCCGGTCTCACTGGCCATGAACTCCTCGATGGCATCCATCGCGCGAACCACGGATTTGACCATGGGCAGCCGCGCGGGCCAGCGTTCATCGCCTGTCTTGAGGAACTGGTCCCAGGTGTAGGCAATCAGGTCGTCCTCCGAACGTGGCACGCCGTCGTTGTGGAAGATCAGTGGCTGGTTGGGCACCATCTTGATTTCGGCGGCGACGGTATTCGTCTCCAGCGCGATCCGCACCACCCGCCCATCAATGCTCTTGGGCGGACTCCCGCCGTTCTTGCCGCCGCTGATGAACAGGAACGCTTTATTACTCTTGGCGTTGTTCGGCACGGCAACCAACAGCCAGTGCTTCCAGAGCGGCCGGTCGACCTCGTCCGGCCTCAGCCAGCTCTGCGAAGTCAGTTCCAGGATGAACTGCGTTCCCAGCGGCGTGTCGGTGCGGGAGATCATCTCCCACTTGTACGAATCGTCCTTCGCCTTGACGTAGCGGTCGAGTTCATCGGCCGAGAAAGTGATGTCCGCACCCGAGCGGGTGGCCTTGAGCTCGCCGCGCGAGATGTCCTTCTTCAGTTCGTCGGCGGACTTGCCGGTACGCTTCATGGCTTCATCGAGGCTGATTTCGTTCGACACGTGCTTTCTCCGTGATGTCGGGGCGCTCAGCGCCCGCTCTCGGCGGGTCCGCCCGTCGGCCGCGACGTGGCATTCCCGCTTCGGTTGGTATTTGATGCGTTCCAAATCTTCCTCTTTTCTTTCTCTCCATCAATAAATGATAAGTTATTAAATAATACAAAACTCTTTGTAGAAAAGTTTAATAAAAGTCATGGTAAAAAGACATTAGATGAGATTATGGAAAATTTTGTAGAAAATGACTTGGGGTTGAAATTTGATTCAATAAAGAAAGAATATTATGCAAAGATTATAAAAATAATAGAAAAATATCAAGATAAATGGATACAACCTAGATTAGATTTTGA
>CAZUJM010000051.1:28059-28333 GCA_964620405.1 uncultured Pirellulaceae bacterium
CGCGTTGCGGCTCGCCACAAAGGCAAGCCCGACGACGACGAACAGCACGACGAGCAGAAATGGAACGGAGGTCTTCATGGGGTTGGAACCGGGCAGGAATCTACCCCTTTGGGCTTTTTTCCGCAACCGATCCCACCGTGGTCCTCACCCCGGTCTTGGCCTTCGGGCGCTCGTCGAGGAGGGTCGACACGATGTCGGCCGCGGAAATCAGCCCCAAAACGGCCCCGGAAGCGGGCTCGACGGGCAAGGGATGGCTTGTTGGAAGATGATGTGT
>CAZUJM010000052.1:0-5530 GCA_964620405.1 uncultured Pirellulaceae bacterium
CGCTGGCTGCACAGCGCTGGCTGCACAGCGGGTTAGGCAGGAGACTGGCGGGATACCCAGGAGAGGCTCGTAGGACTGGCACGCGAAGAATCAGGCGGGAGGCAGCGGGCTGACGGAGGGATCCGGGGAACCGAGAAGGCACGACACAACGAAAGAGATTGCTTACGATGGCACGCCGAGAAAGCCAGGGTCTCCAGATCACGCTCATCGTCTTCGTGATCCTGACCATCATGCTGTTGGTCACCACGATCGTCTTCTGGAATCGAGCGAAAACGCTGACCGCGGACAACGAAAGTCTGCAGACCGCCAATGCGGAAGCCCAGGCCGCAGCCACCACGGCCCTCGACGGCCTGGGGAAGTTAAAGGTCTGGCTGGGCCACACCGCCCAGACGTCCGTCGAAGATATCGAAGCACAGTACAACCGCGACATGGCCACCTATGCCAAGTCGGCTCCGGAAGTCCAGCGAACCTACAAGGACGTACCGGTCCTTCTGTTCTCGGCCATCCAAGCGCGCAACAAAACGATTCTCGCAGCTGCGTCTGGCCCAGGAGGGTTTCGACAAGACCAAGTCGGAACTCGAAGCGGCCGCGGGGGATGCTCGTAAGGTGCAGGCGGCCAAGGAGGCTGAGCTGCTGGCTCTGCGACAGGAGTTCGACACCTATCGAAACCAGCTCAACCAGCAGAAGGATGAGCAGGCGGCGGCGGTGGACAAGACTCGCAAGGACTTGGCGGACCTGCAGGCCAAGGCGGACAAGCAGCTCCAGGAAGCCCAGCGGAACCTCAAGAACACGCAGCAGGTATTGACCCAGCGCGACACGCAGATCAAGGAACTGACCGAAACCACGTTTGAAGTGCCGGATGGCAAAGTGACCTGGGTGAACCCTCGCAGCAATCTGGTCTACATCAACCTCGGGTCGGCCGACGGGTTGCGGAACCAGGTAACCTTCGCGGTCTATGGGACCGACGTGAACAATCTAGCCAAGGAGGAGAAGAAGGGCACGGTGGAGGTGACTCGCGTCGTGAATGAGCACCTGTCGGAGGCCCGGATCGTCGCGGAGACGGGCAAGGAGCCGATCGTGCCGGGGGATGTGGTCTACACGCCGCTCTGGAGTGCCAACAGCGCCATGCGATTCGCCCTCGCGGGGGCCATGGACATCAACGATGACGGCAAGGACGATCGCGACGTGGTCCGTCGGCTGATCACCATGAACCATGGCAAGATCGACGCCGAGGACAAGGATGGCGACGTGAGTGGCTCGGTGACGCGGAACACCCGCTACATCGTCATGGGCGGAGCTCCGGAAGTGGGTGACAAGTCCGATGCGAGCGCCGCGAGCCGGCAGGCCGCCTGGTCGAAGATCGTCAATGAGGCTCGGGCCAACGGCGTCGAGGAGATCAGCGTGCAGCAACTCCTCGACTACATCGGCTACGATGGAGAGAAACGCGTTGTACCTCTTGGCACGGAGGCTCGGGCCGAAAGCCGGAACTCCGCATCGAATCGTAACAGCAGCGCGGTCAACATGCTGCCCGACGCGGGCGCTCGCGAGTAGTTCGCGCGGGGATTCCGCAAGCTGGCCGCAGGATGCGAGGCCCGTTGCTTCGAAACGTCGCGACGTCCGCTCAGTCTAGGGGAAGTACCAGATGGATCGTAAGGGATTGGCAAGTTCGGTGGCGGAGGTGGTGCTCGACCGGGAGTTTCTCGAATTGCGAGCCCGCTTGCTGGAGGTGGCTGCCGGGCTCGATCGGCTCGGCAGAGCAACCGGTTCCGTTGCCACCGATGCTCGATACGCCCAGATCCAGCAGGCGATTGCCGTGCTGGCCACGGACGAAGTCGGACGAGCGGAGAGTCTGCAGCTGATCTTCTCGCGGACCTACGATCCGGACTGGCAACGCGAGTTCGGGTTGGAACGCCCCGGGGCTGCCGCTGCCACGCAGTAGCCCGCGTTCTACTCGGTTTTTGTCCGGAGCGTCCCCGTTGTCCCGTGGCACGAGGCGTTCCGCTCTGGTTTACTTTCCCCATGCTCAGGAATGCCGGAGAGGACGTGCCCCGAGGGCCCTGGTGCCGTCGCGGGCTCTCGGCAGGGCACGCTCGGGATACCGGCGCAGTTCGGAAGTGAGGTGGCCATGGAGTACTTCGATCCCCACATTCACATGGTCTCGCGGACCACGGACGACTACGAAACACTCGCCCGGATGGGCTGCGTCGCCGTGAGTGAACCGGCTTTCTGGGCCGGGTTCGACCGGGGCAGCGCCGAGAGCTTTCGCGACTACTTCCGGCAACTCACCGAGGTGGAGCCCCGGCGCGCGGGACAGTATTTCATCCGGCATTACAGCTGGCTGTGCATCAACGCCAAGGAAGCCGAGAACGTCGCGCTTTCGCGCGAGGTGATCCGGTTGATTCCAGAGTTCCTCGACCGGCCCGGCGTGTTGGGGATTGGCGAGATCGGCTTGAACAAGAATACGCGGAACGAGTCCACGATCTTCCTGGAGCATGTGGAACTGGCCGTGCAGCACGCGCAGCCGATCCTGATCCACACGCCGCATCTGGCGGACAAGTACCAGGGTACTCGCATGATCTTGGACATGCTCAACGGGGACCGCCGACTGGATCGGCATCGCGTCCTGGTGGATCATGTCGAGGAGCACACCGTGCGGGCGGTGCTCGAGTCGGGATACTGGGCTGGCATGACGCTCTATCCGGTCAGCAAGTGTACGCCGGCGCGTGCCGCGGACATGGTGGAGATGTATGGCCCGGAGCGGCTGCTGGTGAACTCCGCCGGGGACTGGGGGCCGTCGAAGCCCACGGCCGTGCCGGACTTCATCATGGAAATGCGTCGTCGCGGCCACTCCGAAGCCTTGATTCGCCAGGTGGTCTACGAGAACCCGATCGAGTTCTTCTCCCAGAGTCGCGGTTTCCAGAAGCCTTCGGTGGGTGCGGCGACATGATGTCGGCAGCAGCCGTGGGGGCTGTTTCGGAAGTGCCTGGCCGGCGACTTCGGACCGGGGCCGTTGGCGAGCGGCGAGCGGCGGGCTAAATTCTCTCGCAGAGCCCTTCGACGGAAGATGCCAAGGACGCTCTTTCCCTCCACGAGTTCCGCCAGCGAAGGCCGGTGGAACGACCTCAGGATCCGGGGACAGGTTGCCGGTCATGAAACTGATCATCGCGATTATCCAGCCTCACCGTCTGGAGTCGGTCAAGGAGGCTTTGACCGATGTGGAAGTATTCCGCCTGACGGTCATGGACTGCCAGGGGTTCGGACGTCAGAAGGGGCATGTCGAGGTCTACCGCGGTCACGAGTTTTCGGTGAACCTCGTTCGCAAGGTCCAGCTCCAGATCGCCGTGAACGAGGAGTTTGTCGAGCCGACCATCCAGGCCATCCTGCGTGGCGGCCGCTCAGGCGAGCAAGGTGAAATCGGCGATGGCAAGATCTTCGTGCTGCCCCTGGAGGATTGCATCCGGATCCGCACGGGCGAGCGAGGATCGGACGCGATCTAAATCCGGCCGACGGTGACGCGCCTCGTCAGACGCGGCCGCATCAGGTGGTTCATGCGGTGGAACGGCGGTGTCGCGCCGTCGATGGCCCAGCAGCCCGGGGACCGAGTGAGTACGCTGGCGGACGGCCCGTAGTGTCAACGCAGATCGCGGGGCCCGTTGAAAGCTCCGCAATTCCAGAATCGACTCCCGGATCTCTACGCCGGGTCGTACCCCTCACCAAACGGGCTGCTTCGTTGTGGCAGGTACTTGCAGAGCAGGATGCCACCGAAGTAGAGCACCGAGAGGGGGCAGGCCATAAGGAGCATGCTGATAGGATCGGCGGGGGTCAGCACCATGCTCACGACAAAGATGCCCAGGATCGCAATCCGCCACTTATCCAGGTAGGCTTCGGTGGAGACAATGCCCAGCCGATGCACGATGAGCATCACGAGGGGAAGCTGGAAGCTGACGCCGAACCCCAGTGGCAGCAGCAGCACGAAGCTCATCCACTCGCTGATGCGCGGGTCCGGATCGATGTTCATGGCGCTGTTGAAGCTGAACAGGAACTGCAGCACGGGTTTGAAGACGAAGAAGAAGGCGAGCGCTGCGCCCCCGAAGAACAGTCCGAGGCTCATGGGCATGAAGAAGTAGACGAGCCCCTTTTCATGGGGGTAGAGCCCGGCTGCCACGAAATTCCACACCTGCAGGAAGATCCAGGGACTCGCGATGATCGCGCCGGTGATGACGGCAGCCTTCATCCAGATCATGAACGGCTCGTGCGCGCTGAGCGAAGTCACTTCGGCGTCCAGCCGTTTCCAGACCCGCAACTTAACCAAGGGCGTGGTGGGAGCAGGCACTTTGGCACCGACCAGCACGTTGGCGGCTTCGGCGGTGGCGACCGACGCGGAAACAGCAGCCGTTCCTGTCGCCGACGCCGGGGGAGTTTCCTGCGCTGGGGCCGGATCAGAAACTGGCGCGGGGGATCCTTCCATGACGCCGCCGACTCGCCGGATTTCGGAAAGCTCGCAGTAGACCTCTTCAGCGATCAGACGCTGTTCATCCACGAATGAGTTCAGGTCGCTGCGGATCCCCCCGTAGTCCTCCTTCATCTGGTTTTGCGTGCGTTCCTTGTAGAACTCCTGCAAGGCGATCTCCAGCGGCGACTGGATCGCTCGGACCACATCGTCGGCCCAGAGGAAGCCCAGGGCCACACCGACCATCAGGCCCAGCATGGCCTTGATCAAGCAGACCCGCAGTTCTTCGAGGTGCTCGCCGAAGGTCATCTTGGTGCCTTCGAAGAGATTCTCGTCGTGTGGCGTTCCTGGCATGGGGCTACTCGAATACGGTGAGGAAAGGGCGGCGAAAGGTCACGCAGGGGACAGTTCCGGTCGGACGGCGGCGTCCCACAGCGGCTCAGGGCCACGCCCCTTGGATGCGACCAGGGCTGCGACCAGAGCCACGTCGAGGGCCGCCGCATGCCCGCCGAGCGGGACGTCACCGCGGTGGGGCAGAGCGGTCGGGCAGGGCCGGATTGGGGTGCGCAGAAATCGCGAACATGCGATGGAAGGAGGCATGCGAAAGCGCTTTTTCAGCTCCTGAATGATAGCTTGTCACGCTGCGGCACTCAACCGGACCGTCGCGGCCACGCAGGCCTCCGCGGACAATGCCTCCAACTCGAAATCGTTGTCGAACTGCCGGGGTTGACCTTCGGTTCGGCGACCGCGGTCTGTTGGATCGCAGGGATGAATCATTCACGGAAGGGGTGGGTGGGGGGGCACGGCGGCCGCACGGATCCACCTTGCCGGGAGTTCCACGGGCCGCGAAGATGGCGAGACTTGGGAAGCGGATGAGCAGGAGCTTCCCGGCCCTTCTTGGTCTGGAATGGAGTGGAATATGGTCCGCGAGTTCGAGCCGATGCGTTTTCGCCCGCTGCTGAAGCGGTATGTCTGGGGTGGCCGCCGTCTCGGTGAGTGCCTCGGCAAGGTCATCGGAGAGGGAGCGGACTATGCGGAGAGTTGGGAGGTCGTCGATCATGGCAACAACCAGAGTGTGGT
>CAZUJM010000052.1:5540-28229 GCA_964620405.1 uncultured Pirellulaceae bacterium
CACGGAGGGGGCTGCGACCGGAATGGAACTGGGGGACCTGGTGCGGCGTTGGCCGCGGGAGATGCTCGGGGAGGCCTGGGCTGGTCAGCGTACTGGAAGCGATTCCGTCGCGATGCTCCAGCAACGATTCCCGCTGCTCTTCAAGTTCCTCGACGCACAGCTTCCCCTCTCCGTTCAAGTACACCCGTCCGACCAGCAAGGGCTTTGCCTAAATCCTCCCGATCTGGGAAAGACGGAGGCCTGGGTGATACTTGAAGCGCGGCCCGGCAGCCTCGTGTTCGCGGGGCTCCGTGATGGCGTGGACCGCGACGAGTTGGAGCGGCATGTACTGGCGGGAACTACGGACCGCTGCCTGCACTCCTTCGAACCCGTGCCCGGGGACTGCCTGTTCATTCCGGCGGGTACGGTCCATGCACTGGGCGGCGGACTGCTGGTGGCGGAGATTCAGCAGGCCAGCAATACGACTTTCCGGCTATTCGACTGGAACCGCGTCGACGCGTCCGGCCATCCTCGCCCCCTGCACATTGCCCAGGCCCTGGAAACGATCGACTACCAACGCGGACCGGTCCAGCCCCAGAAGCCGCAAGCCACGGGAGAGACCGGCCGCGAGCTGCTGGTGGAATGCGAAAAGTTTCGGTTGGAACGTCTGCGAGGGAACGGCGATCGAATGCTCGCCCAAGACGATCGGTGCCACATCCTGGCCGTGATCGACGGCCGCGTCCGCGTCCGCTCCGCCGCCGGATCCTGGGCGTGCAGCCGAGGCGAGACGCTGTTTCTTCCGGCTTCGCGCCCCGCCCTCGTCGCGGAATTGTCGAACGAGGCGGTGCTCCTCGACATGAGCCCGACCTGCTGATCGCCAGCGGTCCGCGAAACCGAGGGGGCCGCTGCGGTCGCTGGGTCGAGACGGTTAGAAGGGGAAACGCGTGTCGCGGAATCCTCGTGACCGCACCGGTTCGGCCAGCGGTTTCTGGAACTCGCGCGGGCGTCCCCCCACGATCTCGGGGCCTGCGGCCGTATCGCCATAGGGATCGTGCATCGTGGCCGCCTGCTGCTGCTGCGGGATCGTGCCGGGGTTGTTCCACGCGGGCATCTGCGTGGAACTGGTCGCAGGCGGAGCAGGAGCAGAGGCGGGCGGGGGTGGCAAGGCCGGCACGGGAGGCAATGGTCCAGCAGGCGATGCCGCAGGTGGCGGAGGAGCGTAAGGCGAACCGTAGGCGGGGGCCGCGTACGGGTTGCCGGGCGATTTACAACCAGCAGCTGCCCCGAGGCCCAGCATGACCACCCCGAGAAGGAAACTCACTCTAGGTCGGAGCATTTCCCAATCCTTTGCGTTATCCCAGGCCTGTCGCGGGGGAGCCGTTGTCGCCCCAGACAATGCCTGCCGGTTTGCGTCCCGCTGTCCGAGGTTACTCCATTCCGGGGTAGGCCGGAGGATAGCCTACTATTGCCCGACACTGCCAGATCGGAATGCGCGGAGGCAGACTGCACCAAGGGCCGATTTTTGCGGCCTCGTTCGCCTGCGGGAGGTGCGTCGGTCGTCCGGGTTAACCGTTCGGAACCCATCTGAACTGTTGGAAGCCCTCCAGGGCAGCTATGATGGAAGCTTCATCTGGTGATTGGGGCGGCACACGGGCACGGTTTGGTCCGCATGGACCCCTCAGCAAGATCGTGCGGAAGCCTCAACGCGGGGGCTAGGATAGGGCGGGTCCGATGGCAAAGCGGCAAGAGGCGGATTCAAGGGAACGGCCGGCATCTACCCCAGTACGGCTCCAGAAGCTTTTGGCCCTCTCGGGACTGGGCAGTCGCCGGGAGTGTGAGGAACTGATCACGGCCGGTCGCGTGGAGGTGGATCGGCAGACCGTGGTGGAACTCGGAGTGCGTGTCGATCCGGACCGGCAGGAAGTCCGCGTCGACGGCGATCCCCTGCGGTTGCCCCGCAAGAAAACGTTCCTGCTGCACAAGCCGCCAGGCGTCATCTCCACTTCACGTGACCCGTGGGCTCGGACCCGCGTCATCGATCTCGTCGAGGACGCGAATCGCCTCTTCACCGTGGGTCGCCTAGACAAGGCCAGCTCCGGGCTCATTCTGGTCACCAACGATGGTGATCTGGCGCAAATGCTCACGCATCCAAAATTCGGCGTGGAGAAGACCTACCGCGCCACGGTCGTTGGCAAGCCATCGCCCGAGTCCATTCAGCAGCTGCGGCAGGGCCTCTATCTGGCCGAAGGCAAGACCAACGTGGAGCGGGTGGTGGTGCTGCGCGGCGACAAGACGAAGTCGCTGCTGGAGATCGTGCTGAAGGAAGGCCGCAACCGCGAAATCCGCCGGATCCTTGCCCGCGTTGGGCACAAGGTGGTCCAGTTGAAACGGATCGCCATCGGTCCGCTCAGACTGGGGGAAATGCCCCTCGGAGCCTACCGGGAGCTAACGTCCAGCGAGGTCCAGGCGTTGCGGAAATCAGCGACTCCTGCCCCGGACGCTGCCGAGCCCACCAAGAAAACCGGAGTGCCGGTCGTGCGTGTGGCGCGGCGGGCACTCGATCGGGGAACTGCGAGGAGTCCTCGCGGACGACGCGAGGGGGGCGAAAGGGGCGACGGTCGCGAACGGGGCAACGGTGGCGGAACGGGAGGCAGCGGCAAGGGGACGGTCCGCTCCGACAGCCGGGGAGGCGTTCGTCAACGCGATGGGCAGAGGCCGCCCGGACGCTCCTACGGAAAGTCTCGCCCCGATACCAGGTCCGGCTCGGGCGAAGCACGCCCGGGACGCGGAAGAGGCGCAGGCAGCGAACTGCCCGTCCGTCGGCCGCGAGTGGCCACGGTCATTGCCGGCGATTTTCAGGAGTCGCAGGCGCCGCCGATGGAAACAGGGGGCGATGAAGGCCGGTCTCGCAGCCCTCGACGAGTGATGGTCAAGCCGAGCGGTCGGGAATCCAGTCGAGGCCGCGCCGGTCAGCGGACAGGAAGAGAGCAGGGTGGCCGCGGACGCAGTGAGCAGGGCGGCCGCGGACGCAGTGAGCAGGGAGCGAGGGGCTCACGGACCCAAGGCGAGCGTCGGCCCCAGGGCGAGCGGACACCGGGGGGGCGTGGTCAGGGAGCGGGGGGCCAGGGCAGTCGAAGACCAAGCGGCGGTGGCCAGGGCAGCGGGGGGCGACGCCCCGTGATTCGCCGTCAGCGGACGCGTCGCAGTTCGGAGTGAGGCACGAGACGCGGGGGCCGATGCATCTCGGGCGTCCGAAGAAGTGAACGCGGGAACGAAGGGAGTTGACGATGGCAGCGTTGCCATCCGCGCACTACGCGGATCAAGCAGTCCAAGGGCTGGTGTCGATCGAGTCGAACGAGCTCATCGCGAGAAACACGCTGCAGCTACGCTTTCGATTTCCGGAACTGGCGCGGCGAATCACGCCGGGGCAGTTCCTGATGATCCGACTGGCTGGCCTCGATGACCCGCTGATCGGAAGGCCGCTGGCTCTCTTCGATACGACGGGGGCCGATGCCCGTGAGGATGTAGAAGTCGTCTACTTGGTCAGTGGCAAAATGACCACGCTTCTGGCTCAGGCGTTGCCCGGCCAGAAGATCTCCGTCTGGGGGCCCCTGGGCAACGGATTCGCTCCGGCGAATGTCGATCACCTGATCATGGTTGCGGGGGGCATCGGGCAGACGCCGTTCCTGGCGCTCGCCAAGGAGCACCTCGGGCTCCAGCGCTACGGCGACTCGAGTCGCCCCGAATGTCGGGCTGGACGCGTCACGCTCTGCTACGGCGCCAGGTCGGCCGACCTGCTCGCCGGAATCCCTGACTTCGAACGCGTCGGAGTGGAGGTCCATGCCTTCACGGAGGATGGATCGGCCGGCCAGAAAGGTCTAGTAACCGCAGGGCTTCGGCAGTTGCTGGACGCCCACGACGGTGGCAGTCGACGAGTCGTCGCCTGCGGACCCGAGGGAATGCTCAAGGCCGTCAGTGAACTGGTGTCAAACTACCCGGTGTCTGCCCAGGTGTCGCTGGAGACTCCGATGGCTTGTGGCATCGGCATCTGCTTCAGCTGCGTGGCTTCGATCCGCGATCGGGATGGCCAAGTCGACTATCGGCGGACTTGTGTCGAGGGGCCGGTGTTCGAGGCGGGCGAGGTGTGCTGGGACTGACCTCGTCCGGGACGCGAAGGAACGGGAAACCGGCTCACGCTCCTCCAATGGTCGATTGGCCTTCAGCCGAAGGACGCTCCGGGATCGGCCGCAGCGCAGCGACACCCGCGCCGAAGTTCGCTCCAGCATGGGAACTCCGCGACGGCTCCAACGGACCGCCCGTGCGCGGCGAAATCGCTCCGCGCAAGGGCAGGTAAGACGCCTGTGGGCCCGCTCCGGCAGACGCCAGGGCGGACTCGCAGACCTATCGGAAGCGAACCGATGGCGTCGACTCAGGCCGACGCAGTACCGGCCTGCTTGACTCGGCGAATGAGGGCCGAAAGACGGGACTTCGTCCGCGACGCCGCATTGCGATGGATGACTCCAGCCGCTCCTGCTCGGTCGAGCCGCTTGGCGGCGAGTCGGAACTCCGTTTCGGCGGCTGCCACGTTACCGGCCGCAGCGGCCAGGCGGACCTTCTTGATCTGCGAGCGGACGGCCGATTTGACGGCGCGATTCCGGTCACGGCGTTCGAAACTTTGACGCAGACGCTTTTTGGCACTTGGGGAATTTGGCATGACTCTCTTAGCTCACCAGGGCTGACCACCAACCAGGACATCCGAGTTCTGGTCGTACAACATCGGACCAGAGAATCACTCTTTATCGCGAATCTCTCGGACTTTGTCCAGCCGGGCAGCGGCATCCCGGTAGTCAGGAGCCGATTGGACGAGCCGGGCAAGGCATTCCTGGGCGACTTCGAGGTGCTTCAGGGCCGTTGCCAGCACTCCTGCGCGATACAGGGCTAGATAGTGCAACTCGCTGGGAGGCAAGGTCGCCGCCACGGAGGCTTGGTAGCACTTGAGGGCCAGCCCATACTGCTTCAGGTGCTGGTAGCACTCCCCCATCTCCAGACTGGACTGGGGCTGCAGCTCGGGAACCGCCTGGGCCGCTTCCAGGGCTTTGAGAGCCTCTCGGTAGTTGCCTTCTCGCTTCAGTCGGAGCCCCAGTTCTAGGCGGATGCCGGCGTCCTGGGGATAGCGCTCCGCGCGGGTTGCGAGGATCAGCATCTCCTGGCGGTTCAGTTCGCTGCGGAATCGCTTAGCCAGATCGACCGCTTCCGGCGATTTGTCCGCAGCGGCCCGTTGCTCGGCGATGGCCACTTGCGAGCGAGTCATGCGGACCTGGGCGTCTTCGAGTTTCTCTTGGATGGTCAGATCGCTTCCGCCGGCGGCCTCCAGGGCCCGCTTCAGCGTCTGGTGGGCTTCCCGCAGGGCACCGGCTTCGGTCTGGGCTTCCGCGAGCTGCAGGTGGGCGTGCAGGTCGGTGGGGTCTCGAGCTACGCGGGTTTGCAGTTCGCTTATCGAGGCCCCCACTGCGTTGGGAGCGGGTGCAGTCGGTTCGACGGGCGAAGTCGGTGCGGGCGGCTCTGTCGACTTGGGCGGTGCCGCAGCGGCGCGAGGGCTGCGGGCGACGGCAGGTGGGTTCTCAGGAGCGGGGTCGCCGGTCGTCAGAGGCCGCGGCGCCGGCGAACCGGCCGGACGACTGCTGGCCGAGGTATCCACCCCGGGCAGGCCGCGCGTCTTGGCGATGGTCAGTTCCGAAATCTTCCGTCGAGCCTCGGTGTGGCCCTTGTCGAGTTCCTCGATGCGATGCCAGCAGGCAATCGCCTGATCAAACTGTCCCATGCGCGCCAGGGATTCGGCGCAGTGGCGATTCACCTCGATGTTCTTGCGATCCACGTCGAGCGCATTTTTGAGATATCGCAGTTCGGTGTCGTTCAGATGGCGGGCACGGCAGGCCTCCGCGAGGCCTCGCAGGATGGCGACATCCCAGGGGTTGCTTCGCAGCAGGTCGATGCCCAGGGCGAAGACCTCGTCCCAGTCCTGCTCCGCAAGTGCCTTCCGGAAGCCGCTCTTGCTCACGAAACCGCTGAAACGCGAGCCGCGTTTGTTGTTCTTGTACTTCTTGTGGAGATTGTCGAGCAGTGCTTCGGTGTATTCGAGATTGCCAGGATCCTTGAGCACGCACTCGGCGAACATCGTGTGTGCGTAGTCGTGGTCGGGTTTGTCCTGGCGAAGAACTTCATGAGCCCGCTCAAAGCAACGCTGCAGCTGTTTTCGAAGAGCGGCGGACAGAGGCGGCCCTTCACCACCGCGAGGCGGGCCGGCGGGTTGATTCGGCGGTTGGTTGGCAGCCATAATGGAGGGAGTCTCGGGGCAGTCACCGTGTCAGGACAGCGCCGGATGCAGTCTACCACCTCGCCGGCCAGGCGTCCAAGTCCTATGCCTTCGGCTGAGGTTTCGTCCCACGGGACTCGTTCGGCACAGGAGTGGATCCGCGGTGACTCCTGAGAATTCATGACCAGAAAAGGCATCGTTTACCTTGTTGGCGCCGGCCCCGGGGACCGCGATCTGATCACGCTGCGGGGTGTGGAGTGTCTGCGTCGGGCGGATCTGGTGCTGTACGACTACCTGGTTAACTCGGAACTGCTGGAGCATGTCTCGAGCGGTGCCGAGTGCATCTGCCTGGGCAGGCACGGGGAGCCACGTTGGACGCAGCAGGCGATCGGCGAACGGATGGTGGCGGCCGCCCGCGACGGATTGACGGTCGTGCGTTTGAAGTCCGGCGATCCAATGATTTTCGGCCGGGCCGCCGAGGAACTGCTGGTGCTGGGCGAGGCGGGCGTGGGATTCGAGATCGTGCCGGGCATCACGGCGGCACTCGCGGCCGCGGCCAGCCTGGGAATGCCGATCACCTCCCGCGATGCTGCCTCCGCAGTGGCCCTGGTTACCGGCCAGGAGTCCGGCGAAAAGTCCGAGGAAGACCAGCTGGACTACCAGGCGCTGGCCGGATTTCCCGGAACGCTGGTGTTCTACATGGGCGTGACGACCGCCGCGCAGTGGACCACCAAGCTGATGGCCGCCGGCGTGCCGGCCGACCGACCAGTGGCCTTGGTCCGCCGTTGTTCCTGGCCAGACCAGCGGGTTGTCTTCTGTCGCCTGGACGAAGTCGTCGGGCAGGTCGTGCCTCGTTCGCTGTTGCCTCCCCCCGTCATCGCCATCGTGGGTGAGGCGGCTGCCGCCTGCGCGGCTTGGAATCATGAGGACGCGCGGCCCTTGTTCGGAGAGACCGTCGTGGTGACCCGGCCACGGCACCAGGCCAAGGAGCTTGGCGAAGCCTTCCGTGAGCTGGGGGCCAGTGTCGTCTACCAGCCAGCGCTGGAGATCAAGCCGCTCGAGGACTGGTCGGAGGTCGACCGCCAGCTGGACGATCTTCGCTCCTTTCACTGGATTGTGTTCTCCAGTTCCAACGGCGTGGACTTCTTCTTCCGGCGACTGCGGGAACGGGGAGGTGACCTGAGGCGACTGGCGGACGTGCAGGTCGCGGCGGTGGGGCCGGGCACGGCCGACGCTTTGGCTCGGTTCCAAGTCGCTGGCATCGAGCAGCCGGCCGCGGGGTTTCGCGCGGAATCGCTGGTGGAGTTGCTGCAGGACCGCGTCGCGGGGCGTCGTGTGCTGGTGGTTCGCGCGGAGCGGGGCCGCGATGTGCTGGTAGATGGCCTGCGGACGCGTGGGGCCGATGTGAAGGAACTGGTCGTCTACCGCAGCGAGGAGGTCTCGACGTTGGAGCCGGAGGTGGCGCGAGTCCTGCGCCCGCTGTCAACGGCCTGGGTGCTGGCGACCAGTTCGGCTTCCGCCCGCTCCCTGGTGCGTCTGCTGGGGGATTTGTCGCCCAGCGACGCGACGGGAACCACCCGCTGGAGATGGGTTAGCATCAGTCCGCTGACCTCCCAGACGCTGCGGGAGTGCGGCGTCGAGGCGATCGAGGAGGCCGCAGAGGCGACTTCCCAGTCGCTGGTGGAGACGGTTCTCCAGCGATCGCGGCAGGACCGGACGGGCTGAATCGCGGAACCGGTGGGAGTTAACGCTGGTAGATCGGCAGGAAGCCACGCTCCAGTTGCAGGATGGTCAGGTTGATGGCCGTGATGTAGATCGGCCCGATCTGCTGTTCGTTCCAGGACCCATCGGCTGCCTGCTGGCTCACGATGCGGGCATTGATCGCATCGCGGAACGAAGGCCAGTCTTCACCGCCCTCACGGTACACCACCTGGGAGTAGTACAGGTAGGTGTAGTGCCAGTGCCCGTAGTGCTGCGTTCCGGAGTTCAGTCGGAAGAGGTTCTTCCTGCAGTAGGCAAGCATTTCGGGAACGTGTTTGCTGTCGTAGTCGCCCGCGTTGTAGAGAGCCGCAAGCGCGGCCGCGGTGATGGCGGGACGAGAGGATCCTCGATTGCGCGAACTGTACGAGATGCCTCCGTCCGGATTCTTGCAGCCGTAGATGTATTCCTTCGCGCGTTCGATGACGGAACTGGCCACGGGAATGCCCGCATTGCGGCAGCCCCTCAGGCCTTGCACCTGGGTGATGGTCGTCGAGCCCTCGTCGAAGTCGTTGCCGTCCGCCGCGCTGACGTAGCCCCAGCCTCCCGACTTGGTCTGAGCCCGGCCACTGAATTCGACCGCCTTGTTGAGGACTTCGATCAACTCTTTGCGACGGTCCTCGTCTTCCTCCTCGCCCAGCACCTGGGAGAGGAAGAGCATGGAGAAGCCGTGGCCGTAGGTGTAGCGATTGTCGCGCTGGGGATCGCCGATCAATCCGTTCGGACGCGCCTTCCCCATCAAGTAGTCGACTGCGCGTCGCAGGTGCTTGGAGTAGGGGCCCTGGGTCGTGGTGGAACCGGAGCAGAGCAGGGCGGTACCGGCCAAAGCTGTCATCGCGGCCGGGTAGGTCTGGGCCGTCCAGTGCCCCAGTTTCGACTGCGTACTCGCGACCCAATCCAGGCCGCGCTGGATCGACTGCTGGGTCGGTTCATCGAGGGGGCTGGCCAACGAGGGAGTCGGTCCGCGACCGCCGGTCATGGCCAGCCAGGCTGCTGGGATTCCCGCCAGTCGCGCCAGGGCCCTCCGGCGATCGAAACGGAAACCGTCCGCACGCTCCGAGGCATCTTGATCCACGCCCATGCGTCTTCTCCTTGAGAACCGATTGCCTGCCGTCCGCCGGACTCCTTCATCGTAGTCCATGGAGCAAACCACCGTCGATACGAGGGCTGGGAAACTTTATGGGTTGCGATGTCTGGGGAGCGGTTCGTCGGGAGGCAATCACCAGGTCCAGCCTTCGGCCTCTCCCGGGGGGCGTTGAAGCCAAAGCAGGCGGCAAAGCTTTCCCGGACCCTACGAGCAACCCTTGCTGGCAGGTCGTTCCAGTCCGGCGGCGATCCTGCCCGATGGTAGCTAGGGTCGATTCCGGTACCAGCTCCCGGGCTCCCGAAGAATAAGCAAGGAACGTCCGCATGGCCAAACCCGTTCTGTCCGGTTGCGTCGTTTTCGGCATCGACCTGTCCTCGCCTGCGCCGGGCTCGCCCGCAGAACGAACGGTTCGTTTCCTGCTGGAGCGGATGGAGGCCCATCAGGTTCCGGGAACTTGGTTCTTGCCCGCGGTGAACCCGCGGCTGGTCGAGCAGCTTCGCGGGAGTTCCCTGTCGCATGAGTTCGGTTTGACGGTGCACGGTGGTGCCTCCAGCCAAGACCTGCGCCGTCAGTTTCGCGTTGCCGAGGCGGCTGGACTATCCCTGCGGTCCTGCGCCGTGGATCCCCAGCAGGTGGCTCCCCTCGACCTGCTGCACCGGGAGGGCGTGCGGATTGTTCGTCCTTCCAAGGGGACAAACGCCTGGGCCGCCGCGCCTGTGCAGCCCCAAGCCCTCCGTTTCGGCGTCTGGGGGCTGCCTGTCTCCAGTTTCCTGCCCTGCAGGAACCGGTTCGGCGAATCCTTCCTGCTGCGAAACCTCATGTTCGGCATGCGGCTGGCCTGTCAGCAAAGGCGGTCCTTCCAAGTGGTTCTGGATGTCGATGCCCTGGGGACGGCAGGTCGGCCCGGGGAACGATCGATCGAGAAGCTGCTGGCCTACGCGGGCAGGCTGCGAGAAGAAGGGCAGGTCCAGTGCGTGCGACTGCGGGACGTGGACCGCATGCTGCGAGACTCCCTCGCCTCCTCGCCGGCCCAGTCCATCTTGCGACGCGCCGCCTGACCTCCATCGAAACGGAAGCTGCCGCCTGGACTCGCGGTGCCAAGCCCGTGCTGGCGGGCCCGGCGGTCGGAGCGACTACTGGACTTCGCGCCAAGTCGTCCAGCTGATCAAGCCGAGCCCGAGGGCCGCGAAGATGAAGGCGATATCCATCGCCCAACTGGCCTGCTTGAAAGGGAATTTCACCGTCAGGTCCAGCGCGAACAGAAGAAGCATCAGCACGGCTACCACCATGCCTGTCACGGTCATCCCCTTGGCCATGCTTGCTTTCCCCAATGTTCCCGAAACGGTCGCGCACCTTTGATTCCGCGCGTCCGATGAAGCCAGTATAGTCCGAATTCTGGCTTTTCCTCCCTCGCTGTTCCCGGTCAAGGGACGCCAAGGATACCACAGGACGTCGATTTCGATCTAGTCGCTGCAAGCAGTAAAATACGGTAAATCGCTACCTTGGGCGAGGGGCGGTGAAGCTGTGTTTCGGGAGGGGGCAGCTCAAGGCGACGTCCGGGGACTGCGGAGCTGAGATGTCAACGGAGTGAAACACCTTCGTGGGGCTGGGAGGGGAAGGAGTGTCAGCAAGGCCGGAAAACGACGAGGTCGGGGCGGCGTTCCGGAAGGCCATGCCGATCGTCCAGCGCTGGACTTATCTGGACCATGCCGCCGTAGCGCCGCTTTCGGGGCCAGCCCGGGAAGCTCTCCAGCAGTGGGCGGACAGTAGCACGCTGCAAGGGGACACGAGCTGGCCGGCTTGGCGACAGCGATTGGAGCAGGTGAGGTCCCGCGCCGCCTCGCTGGTTCATGCTTCGCCTCGTGAGATCGCCTTCGTCGCCAACACCACCTCCGCCGTGGACCTCGTGGCCCAAGCGTTTCCCTGGCGCGCCGGTGACAATCTGGTTACGGTCGCGAACGAGTTTCCCAGCAATTCCCTGCCGTGGAAGAACCTTGAGAGCGACGGAATCGAGGTTCGAGCCGTGGAAGCTCCTCGAGGCGTCGTCGACCTGCAGCGGATCGCGGACCGCTGCGACTGGCGAACGCGCCTTCTGGCTATCAGCTGGGTAGGCTACGCGAGCGGCTGGCGAGTGGACCTCGACGAGCTGTCGCGGCTCGCGGAGCAGCAGGGAATCGCTGTCTTCCTCGACGCCATCCAAGGGCTCGGTGTGTTTCCTCTCGACCTGAGCCGGCTTGCGATCGACTTCGTGGCGGCCGATGGCCACAAGTGGCTGCTCGGGCCCGAAGGCGCCGGTCTGCTCTACATTCGCGAGTCACGACTTTCGGAGCTGCGGATCCGGGCGCCCGGATGGAACAGCCTCGTGGATGCGTTTTCGTTTGAGCCGGGTGCTCGCGACCTGAAACGCGATGCGTCTCGCTACGAGGGCGGCAGCCACAACCTGGGAGGGCTGGTGGCCCTCGGGGCAAGCCTCGATCTGCTCGCCTCTCTTGGCCTGGGTCCGACCGCTTCGCCCATCGCGTCTCGCGTGCTGGCCCTTGCCGATTACGCCGAACGGGAACTGCGTGCGCGCGGAGCCGTCTTCGGGTTCGAGCGGCCGGCTTCGCACCGATCGGGGATACTGACCTTCTCGTGGCCGGGGCAGAGTCCGCGGGATATCAGGCGTCGTTGCCTGGCCCGGGGAATCGCCGTGAGCGTGCGGGGAGGAGGCGTAAGGATCAGTCCTCACGCTTATAATCAGCCGGAGGAGATCGACCGCCTGATCGAGGTCCTGGAGGAGGAAGGTGCGGGTGAAGTCCGCTGTCAGGGGCCTCGGCAATGAAAGGGCCCGCGGCGTAGAAAGAGAATGCGGCGTCGACCGGGGAAAAGCCTGTCCGGCATGGTGTCGGGGCCTGTAGCATATAGGTGCGTGTCTTTGTGTCGAGACCCACCCTTGGGCGGAAGTGAGTGACGACCATGAGTTCCGAGACCCCTCGAATCGCCGTGTACACCGGATCCTTCGATCCGATCAGTGTCGGGCATGTGAATGTGATTGAGCGGAGCGCCCGGCTGGTGGATCGACTGATCGTCGGGATCGGAATCAACGTCGAGAAAGCAGCGTTGTTCACGCCAGAGGAACGCGTGGAACTGGTGCGGGAAGCGGTTCGCGACATTCCCAACGTGGACGTGCGGACGTTCGACGGCCTCGCCGTGGCGTTCGTGCGGGAGTGCGGGGCGAGGGTCATGATCCGGGGCGTCCGACCGCTGACCGACATCGCCGGCGAATTCACCATGATGCTGGCCAACCGCGAACTGGACCCGGACATCGAGACGGTGTTCCTGATGGCCGATCAGAGCCTCGCCCACGTCTCCAGTTCGCTGATCAAGCAGATTGCGCCGCTGGCGGACGACGAGCATCTGGCCCGGTTCGTGCCTGCGGCCATTATTCCCCGCCTACGCGAACGTCTCGCCGCGTCGATGACGCATTAAAGCTCGCGCGAGGATCGGCGCGGGGCCGTGCATTTGGATCGGTTCGCGTCGACGACCGTCAGTTGTTGCCGGGATCCTCGCCCGCCTTGCGGGCCAAGTGCCGCTGGAGGTAGATAGCCCGCTCGATGTTCCGATCGGCCGTCCCCAACTCCACGCCACGGATCTTCTGGAGGTGCGCTGGCTGGGTGTGGATGAAGAGCTGGTTGATGGTCGGGATTTCCACGTCGCGTATCAGTCCCAGATTGATCCCCATGCGGACGCTCGACAGGAGATGCATGGTTTCCTCGCTGCTGATCGTCTGGGCGCTGCAGAGGATGCCGAAAGCGCGGCTTACTCGGTCGTGCAGGTCCTGCTGGCTGTCCCGGATCAGGTATTCCCGCGCCCGGCGCTCGTAGTCGATCAGGACCGGAACGACGTCCCCCACTTGCCGCACAAGATCCTCTTCGGTGCGTCCCAGGGTGATCTGGTTGCTGATCTGGTAGAAGTCTCCCATGGCCTGCGAACCTTCTCCGTACAAGCCGCGGACGGCGAGGCTGATTTTCTGCAGGCTGCTGAACACCTTTTCGATCTGTCGCGTGATGACGAGCGCTGGCAGGTGCATCATGACGCTGACACGCATGCCGGTGCCGACGTTCGTTGGACATGCGGTCAGGTAGCCCAAACGGTCATGGAAAGCGTAATTGAGCCGTGATTCGATCTGGTCGTCGATTTCGTTGATCTGCTGCCACGCGTTCTCCAGGTCCAGCCCGCTCTTCATCAGCTGGATGCGCAGGTGATCCTCCTCGTTGATCATCAGGCTGTACTTCTCATGCGGGTCAATCGCCACCGATCGCGCGCCCGAGCTTTCCGAGAGTTCGCGACTGATGAGTTGCCGCTCGACGAGGAACTGGCGATCGACCGATTCTAGTTCCGCGACATTCAGGAAGATCAGGCCGGACAGTTGAGGGCAGTCGCGTAGGCGTTCCCGCACGGTGCGGTCCACGGCGGCCCGGTCGTGGTCCGTGCATCGCCTGACGAACGGGAAGTCCGCGAGGTTGCGGGCGAGCCGAATGCGGCTGCTGATCACAATGTCCGACTCCGGGCCCGAGCCACGAAGCCACTCGCCACATTGCGACGCGAACTGATGAATGGTGCGGTCCAGATCCATGCTTGTCTACCCTGGCAATCAGTCACGTTGGACTGGAGTCTACTGTTGGGCAAGTCCTTGCGGGCCTCTACGGGCGTTTTCCCTGAGTTGCCATCTCTTCGATCTTTCGAATCTCGTCCCGCAGAGCCGAAGCTCGCTCATACCGTTCCTCGTCGACCGCTTCTTTGAGTTCCCGCCGCAGGCGGATCAATTTGGTCTGCCAGTCGGAATCGCCATCGGTGCGTCGCGGGTGCTTTCCCGCATGCTTGGTGGCGCCGTGGATGTTGACGATCAGCGGCTCCAGCTCCGCATCGAAGCAGATGTAGTCATGGGGGCAGCCGAGCCGACCTTCGTTGCGAAACTCGTAGAATGTGATTCCGCAGACGGGGCAGGCCCGCTGGTCCAAACGCGCCAATTCTTCCGCTGTCTGTCCCAGCTTCAACTGCTTCGCGAGCGCTCCGCCCAGCCCGCTGGAGGCCGGCTCCTTCTCCTCTCCAGCCGGGCTCAGGTAGTCCCGGGCATGGTCCTCGCAGAGGTGAAGCTCTTGGACATCCGAGCCGGTGAGCTCCGTGATGTGAAACGTCGCGGGCTTTTCGCAGTGCTGGCATTTCATGGGAGGGCTCTCAGTTAAATCGGGAACCAGAAGGCCGTCTGTGACGCCGTGGCTCTTGGCGGGATCGATGCTTCCATTCTACGGGGAACGAGGCTGCGAGGGACGGGGCCCAGGAAACGGACTGTTCGCTTGAAGGCCTCCGGGGGATACGGCACCTCGCCAAGGCTTGATCCAACGGAAGAGAGGTCCATCGGCCTGTCCCGCTGTCGCCCCCCGTGCGTTCACGCGAGGATCCTGGATATTGTTACCCTCCCTGAAGTCCGAGCTCACTGAAGTCCACGTTCCCTGGAGTCCGCGGGATACGGCTCCATCAGCGGGCAGGCCCCCTGGTGCCGTTGCCTCGCGCCGTCCAACTCCGTTTGTCTCCGACCTGCTGGGTTGCTGACCGGCTCCCTCTCGGAAGAACGGAACTCCCGAGGTCCCCCGCCGAGCCGAGACGAATCGCCGATCTGGCATCCTGCCCGCCCCGTGCGATGCTTGGCTGACTCCCTGCCCTCCGTCAAGAACATCTGCCTTAACTGCCCCGACCTCAAGCTGCGGGGCAAACCGTCTGCGGGGCAACTTGTCCCCAGGTCCTTCGGGGATCGGTTCGCAGTGGCTTCCGAACCGCGCGGGCGAGACACACGGGGGCGATCGCCGTCTGTTCCGATCCGCGACACGCGGCGGCTGCCGCCGCCTCGGCCTCGGCCTCCCGACCTCTCCGATCGGCTTGCTCGCTTTGCAGCGTCTCTGCGGGACGCCCGTACAGTTCCATCTGGACGGCTTTAACGTCAAGCATTCCCACGACTTACAGCTGGGGGATTCTAGCAGGGAGGCCCCTTGTGTCAAGGTTGATCGAATCCGTGGACTGCGCAGTTAGACGACCTGTCCAGCGGTTCGTCTTCGCGCGGAGTGGCGGCGAATTGGAAGGAGCCGCATCGAGGAGGCATGAGGGCTGTCACTGCCCCTTCGTATCGACTGGTCAGGCCGGACAGTTCCGAAGCAGATCGTCCTCAGCCACGGAAAGCGACCGCCTGTCGCGGGCCCGCCCGCTCGGGCGAGTTCCATCGGGCGGCAGTTACCCCGGTGGAAATGCCTTGCCGCGTGAAACGCCACAGTCGGGGTTACGGGTGGCGTTGTTCCGCGGGACGGGGATTGTTAAAGTGGCGCGATGAGCGTAACTCCCGACTATGACACGTTTGTTCGTCTCGCCGAGCAGTACGATTGGGTGCCAGTGGCCCGCCGACTGCTGTGCGATTCGTTGACCCCGGTATCCGCCTTTCATCGGCTCGACACGGGTGGGTGCGCCTGTCTGTTCGAAAGCGTGATCGGGGGAGAAAAAGTCGGGCGGCACAGCTTCCTGGCCGTGGATCCGTTCCTTGAACTGACCGCTCACGGAAATCGCGTGACCGTTCGATCTGCGGGAGGGCCGCCGGAGGAGATTCCCTGCGACGATCCGTTGGAGGCACTTCGCGAACGCCTGTCCAATGTTCGCGTTGCCCCGGTTCGTGAACTGCAAGACGAACCGTTCGTGGCGGGCGCGATCGGGTACGCGGGATACGACGTCGTCCGCTACACCGAGAACCTCCCTTCGCCTCCCGACGATGATCGGCACCTGCCGGACCTTTCGTTCGCGTTCTACGACCGACTCGTCGTCTTCGACCATGTGACGAAGACCATGCGGGTCATTGTGCTCGTGCGCACTCGCGGCGCGAAAGACCTGCCGAAACTGTATCGGGACGCCCTGGATCGCTTGGATGCGCTGGTGGCCCAACTGAGTGTCGAGAAACCCGGCCTGGAACTTCATGACCTTCCCGAGGCCGAGGTCTCCGATATTCCCCTGAAGTCCAACTTCCCCCAGGAGGATTTCGAGGCGGCTGTACGGAAGTGCGTCGAGTACATTCGCGCAGGCGATATCTTCCAAGTGGTGTTGAGCCAGCGGATGGAAGCGTCCATCACGTCCGATCCATTCGATATCTACAGGACCCTGCGGGTGATCAACCCGAGTCCGTTCATGTTCTTCCTGCGGACTAGGGAAACCACCCTGGTCGGAAGTTCCCCGGAAGTCATGTGCCGGGTTCTGAACAACAAAGTCACCGTGCGACCCCTGGCCGGAACACGACGACGTGGCCGAGATGAGGAAGAGGACCGGGCGCTGGCCGCGGAACTCCTCGCGGACCCCAAGGAACGCGCCGAGCATGTGATGCTGGTTGACCTGGGACGCAACGATGTCGGGCGCGTCGCCCGGTACGGCTCCGTGCAGTTGACGGACCAGATGGTGATCGAACGCTACAGCCACGTCATGCACATCACCTCGAACGTCACCGGCGAACTGGCGCCCGGGAAGGATGCCTTCGACGCCTTGCGGGCCTGCCTCCCCGCGGGAACTGTCTCGGGAGCACCCAAGGTGCGGGCGATGCAGATCATCGACGAATTGGAACCGCACCGGCGGGGACCTTACGCCGGAGCGGTCGGCTACATCGACTACAACGGAAACATGGACACCTGCATCGCGCTGCGGACCATGGTGGTGCAGGGGAAGACCGCCTACGTCCAGGCTGGAGCAGGGATCGTGGCCGACAGCGTGCCGTCCCTGGAGTACCAAGAGACCTTGAACAAGGCTCGCGGGCTTCTCAAGGCCATCCATCTCACGGAGACCCAACGCGTGTCCTCGTCCGGCGGACGTCCCCAACGCTCTGTCTAGCCAGGTGCCTGCTCAAGCCGTCCTGTCGCACCGAAGCGGCTAGGGGCCGATACGAGTCGCAACGCATTTTCTCGAGGAGGGGTGAGGCCATGATCCATGTGATCGCCACCGTGGAAACACATCCGGGCAAGATGCAGGAGTTCCTGGACTACTTCGTCGGCATTCTCGTACCGCAGGTGCGGGCGGAAGACGGTTGCTTGGAGTACGTGCCCACGATCGATGTGCCGAACCCGCTTCCCAAGCACCCCGAGCCCCGGGCGAACGTGGTAACGATCGTGGAACGCTGGACGAGCCTCGAGACGCTGGAAGCCCACCGGAACGCGCCGCACATGCATGACCATCGCGCGTTCGTCCAACCGCTGGTCGCCCGGACTTCCATCCAGGTGCTTCAGCCAGCCTGACGTCGAACGACCGGGAAGGGACGCCCCTTGGTCGCCGATCCCGGGGAAGTGGTCTGGCTGTCGGTGGCCCCTGCGATTCCGTGGGAAGCCGCTTGAATCCGGCAAAGCCATGGGGCGCTCTGCAGCGGAAGGCCCTCACATGGCGGGGCTGGCTGCTGGTAGACTGCAGGGTGTCCGTCCGGAGCGTGGAAGGCCCAGTATGTCACGGGACGGGCTGCTGTTTGGGGAGGCGGATCGCAGTCCGATCAACGATGTGTCATCGATCGCTCCCGCTGCTTCTCGTCACCTGCCTGCTGCTGATTGTGGGCTGTTCGGGGTGTCGCCCGCAGTCGACTGAGGAGCCGGAGTCCAAGTCAGCCGCCAAGACTGCGGCGGCTGGCGCTGAAAAGAAAAAGCGGGAACCCTTCGAGTCGGGTGAACTGAAGGTATTGCCTGCGGATGACAATCTCGCGGCGCACGGCGTGAAATCCGGCCATTGGGTGGCGGCAAGAAACGAATGGAAGTCGACCCAGTCGGACGCGAGGTTGGAACTCGCTGTCGCGCCAGTGGGACTCGATGGTCAGCCCATCCCTTTCGGTGAGTCCGGCTATTCCCTGGAATACAGTCGCCCTGTCGTGCTGCCGAAGGGCCAGAACAAATCCTTTGAGCTGCCGTGTTTCGTCGCCAAGTCTTCGGATCCTTCGGCAGCAAACCGAAATGTGGTTCTCGCGAGCAACCTGAGGGCGGGCGGATCGTCGGTTCACGACAAGGGGCAGTTGACCAACCGCCTGCGTCCCCACCAGATGCACCTCGTCGTGCTTGCTCGCCGCCCCGACGCGTTCGCCTATCTGAAATCACTGGAGACGGTCCGTCCCCATGACGCGGGCGACGGCAGTGTCGAACTGCAGCCCGACTATGTGCCCGTCTTTCCCACCGCGAAAAGTCCCGTGTTGCTGCCGTCCAGTTCGTTGATGTGGACAAGCATTGCCTGCGTCTTCTGGGACGGCGTCGATCCAGAACTCCTGTCCAAGGAGCAGCAGGAGGCCATGGTTGAATGGCTGCACTGGGGTGGGCAATTAATCATTAGCGGCCCCGGATCGCTGGACTCGCTCGGGCGAAGCTTCCTGGCGGACTACCTCCCGGTACGCGAAGGACGCGTCGAAAAAATGACGCAGGTCGATGCGGGGGAGTTGGACGCTCACTGGGGACGCGCCCTGCCAAATGGTCGGAAGGAAGTCGGTTTTCCCTGGTCTGAGCCGGCGGCCTTGGATGTCTTGCGATGGTCCGAGGAAGATCTCGCCCGTCATCGGGACTCGGGGGATGCTCAGGCCCAGGACGAAGAGGTTGTGGCAGGAGCGGCCTTCGTCCCGGGCACGGCGAAGCTAGTGGTCGAATCCCGCGTTGGCCGCGGACGCATCGTCGTCGTGCCCGGCCCGTCGTGGTCTGGAGGTCGTTGGATAATTTCCTCAATGGGTGCCTGCTGCGCCGCCCGGGACGGAGTTTCCCGGCAGTCGACAGTTTGGAGTCCGTGCGGCTTTCAGATCGCTGGGCAGACCTTCTCAAGTCCCCGCTGGAACTCAAGGCAGGCGACCCGCCGGCCGAACCGCTCGTCGTGGGTGAGTCCGATGAGCAGTCATCGGACTCGAACGAGGAACACAGTCTCCTGAACAGTCGCCTGCGTTACTTCTCGCGGGACGCCTCCGTGGAGGACCGGGTTCACACCGGCGACCAAGCGGGCCGTTGGGATGTGGCAGGCTACCAGGCCGACGCCGAAGCTGGCGTCGCCGGCTGGAGCGATCAGGCGGACGTAGGGGAGGTTGCCCTGGCCGATCTGAATCGAACGGCCGGCATTCTCGTACCGGAATCCAGCCTTGTGCTCACCAGCCTCGCCGCCTACCTGCTGGTCCTCGTGCCCATGAACTGGGCCTTTTTTCGCGCGATCGGGCGCGTGGAATGGGCATGGCTCGCCGTGCCTGTCCTGTCGCTGCTGGGGACCTTCGCCGTGGTCCGCATTGCACGGCTCGATATCGGATTCTCAAGGAGCCTGACGGAGATCGCGGTGGTCGAAATGCAGGCCCAACTGCCTCGGGCGCATGTGACACGGTTCACGGGGATCTACACGGCTCTCTCCGAACCGTTCGACCTGGTCTTCGACCGACCCTCGTCGCTGGCCTTGCCGATCCTGCAGGAATTTGGGAAAGCGGCGGAACTGGTCGATCGTCGACGTCCCTTGCCGTTCAAGCAGTCCGATCGTCTCGAGGAGTCGCTCGTGCTCGAAGGTCTTGCCATCGGCTCCAACTCCACGGCCATGGTGCGAAGCGAGCAGGTGCAGACGCTGCCCGGCACGCTCCGTTACGAACCGCACACGGGGGCATCCGGAGTGCTGGACAACGGCACGGGCATCCCACTGCGCGGGGTAGTTGCCGTGCGACGCAACGCTACCGGCGGACTGGAGTTCGCTGCCGGGCAGGATCTCGCGGCCAGCGCATCGGTGACGCTGCACTTCGAGCCGCTGCCGTTCGGCGAGATTCCCAAGTCCCTTTGGGCTGAGGCGGGGGAGAAGGATGGTAGGGAAGCGGCGGAAACCGATGATACACGCAAGGCGAATTTGCGTGTCCGCCACCTGCTCGCCATGGCGGCGAATCCGGCACGCATCTACGCCGGTGACCTGAAAGTGGTTGCCTGGTTCGATGACAAGCTTCCGGGCATGAAGGTCCGGCCGGAGATCAACGAAGTTAACTTCCGCGGCATGCTCTTGGCGCACCTGCGTTACGGGCCACTGCCGGCTCCCGACTCCGATGACAACGGGCCAGCGGAAACCGCTTCGGAGGGCGAACATGATTGAGTTGACTGGTTTTGGCAAGGACTACGGCGACTTCACGGCCGTTGCGTCGCTCGACCTGACGATCGCGGCCGGGGAGATGTTTGGATTCATCGGGCCCAACGGTGCGGGCAAGAGCACGACGATCCGCTTCTTGGCCACGCTCCTGCAGGCCACCCGCGGGGAAGGCGTGGTAAACGGGTTTCGCGTCACACGCGAGCCGATGGAAGTGCGTCGCAGCGTCGGCTACATGCCGGACGCCTTCGGGCTCTATGACGGGATGAAAGTCTGGGAGTTCCTCGATTTCTTCGCGGTCGCCTACGGGATCGCTCGAACTCGTCGGAAGCAGGTGATCGGCGATGTGCTGGAACTGCTGGATCTCACGCATAAACGCGACGACTACGTGAATGCCCTGTCGCGAGGCATGACCCAGCGATTGTGCTTGGCGAAAACGCTGGTGCACGACCCGCCTGTGCTGATCCTCGATGAGCCCACAAGCGGCTTGGATCCGCGAGCTCGCATGGAGATGAAGGCCCTGTTTCGCGAACTGCGGCGCATGGGGAAGACGATCCTGATCTCCAGCCACGTGCTCAGTGAACTGGCCGACTGTTGCACTTCTATCGGCATCATCGAACGCGGGCAGCTGTTGCTGCACGGGCCGATCGGTGAAGTCTACCGCCGCATTCGCGGCAATCGCGTGATCCAGATTCGCCTGAACGAACCTCCGGAAACCGCGCTGGCGATCCTCCGTAGCTCACCCCATCTTCGCGAGGCGCGCGTGGAGGGCCAAGAGATCACCATCGAACTGGATACGGACGACGCGGGCGTGGCGACGCTGCTCAAGCAACTGGTCGACCGCGGCGTCGTCGTGCGCAGTTACGCGGAGAAGGACCCGACGCTGGAAGACGTCTTCATGTTGGTGACCAAGGGAATTGTCAGCTGACCAACTCCTGCCCCTGTTGCATCCATGCCTTGCTTGGCGGGCCGTCGCGTGGGAGACCTCGCTGCCATGGAGGCCCCCGCGGCAGGCCGCCGTTTAGTTGATGAGGAAGGGACGCAGTGGCGGCTCGTCGCCCGGCGACTCCCAGTGTCGGCGGATCTCGCGCAGGCCGTAGGCGCAGAGTTCATACTGGCGGCTCAGGCGTTCCAGCACCGCGGATGCCGCTTCGTTTGGATCGTCGCTGCGGATGGTGCTCGCGATCCAATAGGCCTTCTTGCCTTCTTCGCGGTAGTCTACGAGCTGGCCACCTCGGCTCTCCTCCCGCAGTCGGCCCAATGCCTCAGGGTATACGCCGGTCCAGAAAAGCGTGAAGTCACCGATCTGCCGGTGTGTTTCTCGCCGCGCGTCCCCGATTCGCTGCTGGGCTTCGCTCATCATCCCGGCCACCTCGTGCAGCGGTTTCCCGGCCAGGTCGCGGATGCGATAGATACGCTCGCAATGCACGAAGCGAGTGAGCAGGTCCGTGAGGTAGTCGATCAACGGAGGGTCAGCCACGCCGAGCTCGACTTGAAAAGTGTTTTCAGCCAAGCCGCCGAAGAACCGGCGCAGCAGAGTTGGTTCCGTAGGTTTCATACGGGGACTCCCCAGCTGTTGAACTGCAGGCTCGCCGACGCGGGCCTGCCATCAAGAACGGGCTTCCGCCGCTCGGCCTTCCCGTCGTGCTGCCGAAGAACTGCACTCCCGGGGAGACGGAGCTGCCGAAGAGACGGAGCGGCGGGCGGATTCTGCCGCGTAGTGAAAACGCGACCTAGGCCGTCCTTCTTCATTTAAGTTCGGCTTTTGGGCCCGGTCAAGCGCGCCGTTCCAGAACCGGCCCGCTGGGCCATCGCGGTTGACGAACCAACAACGCGAAACGTCCCGGTTCGCGGGCTCCGTCAAGGAACAGCTACTTCAGGGCGTCCCGGAGGCCCGTGATAAGCTCGGAGATCTCTGGCAGCACGACGTCCGGAGACTCGTGCTCGAGACGCGCGATCAGGCGGACCAGGGCCGAGCCGACGATGACGCCGTCCGCCACCGGGGCCAGCATGCGGACGTGCTCGGGGCGACTGATTCCGAAGCCGATGCAGATGGGGAGCGTTGTCTGCTGGCGAAGCCAGCCGACTTGGTCGACGACTTCGGGTGGCAGCTCCGTCCGCTCGCCCGTGATGCCGGTGACCGAAACGTAGTAGATGAATCCTGTGGATTCCTCGGCAATTCGGATCGCCCTTTCACGCGGAGTCGTGGGGGTGATCAGTTGGATGAGGCTCAGGTCGGCGGCCGCGCAGAGCTTGGCGAGTGGTGCCGCCTCCTCGATCAGCAGGTCGGGAACAATCAGCCCCGAGAAACCGGATTCTCGCGCGTCGGCGACATACTTTTCCAGTCCATGACGCAGCACGATCGGCCGCGCGCGGCGGAAGGCGCCACGCCATGACCGGGCTCAGGCTCTCCGGGCTCACCAAGCGCTACGGGCCCGGCCCCGCC